>NZ_JBNHFL010000007.1:0-178770 GCF_059090205.1 Arthrobacter sp. CMU6 | reverse complement strand
GGACACCGGCGATCTCCGATGTCACGGCCATCTCCCTGACCGTACGGTCCTGCGGGGACGCGGCCGGTGGCGTCATGGCCTTCTCCACGTGGGCGTAACCGGCGACGAGCTGCACCTTCAGGGCCGCCACACGCGCTTCCATTTTGGCCAGCTCGGCCAAACCATCCAGGCACGCATCCGCCCGGTCCCGCAACGGATCAACACCGGCCCCGTGCACGCCCGACATCTGGCCACCCTCCAAGGGGCCATTTCCCATGGCGACCTCAACAAAAACAGCCAGCGCACCGACCGAGGCGCCGATAGCCTCCATCGTCTCCACAGCTGCACTGCTTTCCATACCCGGAGCATCTCACCGGGCACCGACATTTTTGCCGCGCAGGCGCGGAGCTGGGGCCAAACCTGTCCGTTCGCGCGAAATGCCTTACGGCGCCGGGAAAGGGAACAGCCCGCGGCCCGCTGCTTGTGGCTGCGGGACGCGGGCTGAGGCATCGGCCGGTGTTGACCGGCACAAACTCAAGTTTTGATGTAAACCGAGTTTCGAGTTTAGTCGATCTGCGGGAAGCCGAGATCAATGACCGAGGTGGCCGGGTCCGGCCAGCGCGTGGTGACCACTTTGCCCCGCGTGTAGAACCGGATGCTGTCCGGGCCGTACATGTGGGTGTCGCCGAACAGGGAGTTCTTCCAGCCGCCGAACGAGAAGGTGCCCACCGGGACGGGGATGGGAACGTTGATACCCACCATGCCGGCATCGACGTCGAACTCAAACTGCCGTGCTGCCCCGCCGTCCCGGGTGAAGATGGCCGTGCCGTTGCCGAACTCGTTCTCGTTGACCAGCCGGACGGCGTCGCTGTAGGTGTCGACGCGGACCACCGATAGGACCGGGCCGAAGATCTCGTCGTCGTACACCTTCATGCCCGGCTTCACGTGGTCAACCAGGCTGACGCCGATGAAGAAGCCGTTCGAATCGAACTGCTGCGAGCGCCCGTCAACGACGACCGTGGCTCCTTCGTTTTCCGCTCCCGCAACATAGGAGGCCACGCGGTCCCGGTGCTCCGCGGTGATCAGCGGACCCATCTGGGAGGACGGGTCGGTTCCCGGACCGATCTTGAGGGCCGCCATGCGGCTGGAAATCGCCTCGACCAGGTCGTCGGCGATGTTGCCCACCGCCACCAGGACGCTGACGGCCATGCAGCGTTCGCCCGCCGAACCGTAGGCAGCGGACACCGCAGCGTCAGCAGCCATGTCCAGGTCGGCGTCGGGCAGCACCACCATGTGGTTCTTTGCCCCGCCCAGGGCCTGGACCCGCTTGCCGTGGTCGGCTGCCCGCTTGTAGATGGACTGCGCGATGGGCGTGGAGCCGACGAAGCTCACCGCCTTGACGTCCGGGTGTTCGAGCAGGACGTCAACGGTTTCCTTGTCCCCCTGGACCACGTTCAGCACGCCGGCGGGCAGTCCAGCTTCGGCAAAGGCCTCGGCGATGAAGATGGCAGCGGAGGGGTCCTTCTCGCTGGGCTTCAGCAGCACGGTGTTGCCGCACGCCAGGGCGCTGCCGATCATCCAGAGCGGCACCATGGCGGGGAAATTGAACGGGGTAATGCACGCCACGGCGCCCACCGGCTGACGAACGGAGTGGACGTCGACGCCGCTGGAAACCTGCTCGGAACGCTCACCCTTGAGCATGTGTGACAGGCCGGTGGCAAACTCGATGTTCTCGAGGCCGCGGGAGATTTCACCCTCAGCGTCGGAGAGGACCTTCCCGTGCTCGCTGGTGAGAATGGCCGCGAGCTCGGGCTTGCGCTGGTTCAGGATCTCGCGGACCCGGAAGAAGATGTTGGTGCGCTTGGCCAGGCTGGTGGCCCGCCACGTGGGCAGCGCGGCACGGGCGGCCGCGATGGCCTCCTCGGTCCGGGACACGGAGGCGAGTGCCACCTGCTTCTCCTGCTCGCCGGTGGCGGGGTTGAAAACAGGGCCGAAACGTTCGGCGTCGCTGACGCGGCTGCCGTTGATGAAATGCGGAATGGTTTCCAAGGGAAAGTCTCTTTTCGTGCGTTGCTGACAGGTGCGTGGCTATGGGGATTACTTGGCTGACTCCAGCGAGCCGTCGGCGAGCTTGATGATCATCGAGCAGTCCTTGCCCGCCTCGCCGGCGTCGATGAGCTGCTGGAACAGCTGCTGGACGTGCTTGCCGATCTCGAGCGGCGTGCCGGTGTCCTCGGCGGCGCTGATGGCCAGGCCGATGTCCTTGTTGGCCAGTTCGGTGGTGAAGGTGGGCGCAAAGCCGTTGTTCGAAGCCGCGGTGGGAACGACGCCGGGGACCGGGTACCAGGTCCGCAGCGCCCAGGAGTCGCCCGAGGAGACGGACGCAATGTCCCAGAAGACCTGCTTGTCCAGGCCCAGCCGGTCCGCCAGGACGGCACCCTCGGCGGTGGAGGCGAGGTTGATGAAGAGCATCAGGTTGTTGCAGATTTTCGCTGCCTGCCCGGTGGTTGCGCCGCCGGTGGGGATGATGTTGGCTGCCATCGGGCGGATGTAGCCGGTGGCGTCTGCGACGGCGCCCTCCTCGCCGCCCACCATGAAGGTCAGGGTCCCGGCCTTGGCGCCGCTCATGCCGCCGGAGACCGGGGCGTCGACAAAGCGGAAGCCGGCGGCAGCAGCGGCGTCGTGCAGTTCCTGGGCGGATGCGATATCGATGGTGGAGGAGTCCACCAGCAGAGTGCGTGTGTCGGCATGGGCAAGGACGCCGTCGTTGCCAAGGTAGACCGCGCGGGCGTGCTCCCCCTTGGGCAGCATGGTGAACACTACGTCGGCGCCGTCGACGGCCTCGGCAATGCTTCCCACCGGCTTGACGCCGGCTTCCTCGGCCGCGGCGAGCGCCGCGGGGTTGAGGTCAAAACCGCGGACATTGTGCCCGGCCTTCACCAGGTTCGCGGTCATGTTGCCGCCCATGTTGCCGAGGCCGATCCAACCGATAACAGCCATGCGTAAGCTCCTTTGCTTCGGATCCGGCCGCCGGGACCGGAAGGTCTGTGTCCACAATCACACCCTGCTAGAGTGCAATCAAGGGGAAAAATCACAGACGGTATGTGCACTGATGCACACCGATGAAAGGCTTGCCGTGGACCTGAGGCGGCTTCCCAGCCCCGACGACCTGCTGATCCTGCTGACAGTGGCACGCCTGGGCAGGTTCAACGCGGTGGCGGAGACCCTGGGCACCACCCACACCACCATCTCCCGCCGGATCCTCGCCCTGGACAAGCAGCTGGGCGGACGCACCCTCGAACGCAGCCCGCACGGCTGGGAGCTGACCCAGCTCGGCACAGCCGCCGTGGAGGCGGCGGAGGCCATTGAGAACACCCTCGGCTCGCTCTCCGGCCTTATCAGCCAGGACCAGAGCGCCCTGTCCGGGCTCGTGCGCGTGGCAACGACGGACGGTGTCGGAGCCGTGTTCGTCACGCCTGCGCTGGTCCGGCTGCAGCAGCAGAACCCGCAGCTGAACATCGAGATGCTCAGCGCCACGCGGAAGGTCAGCCAGAACAGATCCGGCGTGGACCTGGAAATCGTGGTGGGCCGGACGGACGTCAGCAACGCCCAGACCATCTTCCTGAGCAACTACTACCTGCGCCTCTACGCCAGTGCCGGCTACGCCGCGGAGCACGGACTGCCGGAAACGCTCGACGACGTCGGGCAGCACGGCTTTGTCTCTTACGTTGAGTCCGCACTCCAGGTGGCGGAGTTGGGGCACCGCTGGTCCTCGCAGCTGCCGATGCCTACCTCGAGCTTCCAGGCCACGAGCGTGTTCGCCCAGCTGGAGGCCGTGCGGCAGGGCGCAGGCATCGGGCTGCTGCCGAACTTCATGGTGGCGGGGCAGCCGGACTTCGTTCCCGTGCTCGCCGACGACTTCGAGCGCCAGCTCCCCATCTGGGCGGTGGCGCGTCCGGAGTCCCTCCGCTCGGCCGCGGTGCAGGCGGTCATCGCGTCACTCAAGGAGGAAGTTAAGGCCCGGGCGGGGCTGCTGGCGGGCTGACGTGTCCCCCGCCAGGCTATGTCCCGTCATACCACTGCCAGGCCACGGCCCCGTCAGGCCTTGAACAGGCGCCGCACCACCTGCCCCGACGCCAGCGCATCCAGCCCCTCGTTGATCTCGGCGAGCGGCCTGGTGTCGGTGTGCAGCAGCTCCACGGGCAGCCTGCCCTCCCGCCAATAGCCCAGGTAGAGCGGGATGTCCCGGCCGGGAACGGCGTCGCCCATGTATGAACCGAGCAGGCGTTTGCCGGCTCCGGCGAACTGCAGCGCGGGAACCGTCAGCTCGGCTGACGGATGGGGCAGGCCGACCGAGACCACGGCGCCGCCCCGGGTCACATGCCCGAGGCACGCGGCAATCACTCCCGCCGAGCCGACCGCCTCGACGGCGACGTCGACCCCGTCGCCGGCGGCTTCCGCGATCAGCTTGGCCGCGTCCTCGGGCGTCCCCACGGCTGTGGCGCCGCAGTCGAGGGCGAGCTGGTGCTTGCCGGAATTGGGATCGATGGCGATCACGCTGCCGGCCCCGGCGAGGGAGGCAGCCATGACGCTGGAAAGGCCAACGGCCCCGAGGCCGAACACGGCCACCGACTGGCCGGCCGTGACAGCGGCGGTGTTGAGCACAGCGCCCATGCCGGTGAGCACGGCGCAACCGAACATCGCCGCGACGGTGTCCGGGACGTCGTCGTCAATCACCACCACCGATTCCCTGGCCACCACGGCGTAATCGGCGAAAGCCGAGACGCCCAGGTGGTGGTTGATCCGCTCCCCTGCCGGGGTCCGCAGCACCGCCTCGCCGTGGAGCAGGTCGCCGGATCCGTTGACCTCGGCCGCCCGGTGGCAGAGCGCGGGACGGCCGGACCGGCAGGCGCGGCAGTCCCCGCAGCTCGGCACGAACACCAGCACCACATGGTCGCCCACGGACACGTCGGAGACGCCGTCACCCACTAACACGACCCTCCCCACCGCCTCATGGCCCAGTGCCATGGGCAGGGGCCGGACGCGCGAACCGTCCACCACGGAAAGGTCTGAATGGCACAGGCTGGAGTACGTGATGGCAACACCCAGCTCGCCGGAGCGCGGCTCCGGCCGGTCCAGCTCCTGCACCACCAGGGGCCGGGCGTCCGTGTAGCTGGGCTTCTCCGACGCAGTGCCGGGGTTGGGGACGGCGGAGTAGAGGACTGCTGCTTTCATGGAAATCCTTGGTCTCGGTAAACGGGCAACTGCCCGGCCCCGCATGGGTGGCGGGTCCGGGCAGCTGTTGAATGCTCGTCATGGCCAGAGGTCAGGGCCTGGGTAAAGCCGGTCTACTTCTTGCCGGCGGCGAGCAGGTCGGCCGTGCCCTGGGCGTCGGCCGCGTCCACGTCGTGGAGCGAGATGCCGCGGGTTTCCTTCAGGAAGAACACCGCGACGGCGGTGATGACGCAGGCGATCAGCAGGTAGATGGCCACGGGAACGGAGGACTTGAAGGTGCCCAGGAGCGACGCGGCGATGATCGGGGCCAGCGAACCGGCAACGATGGAGGTCACCTGGTAGCCCAGCGAGACGCCGGAGTAGCGCATCCGGGTGGGGAACATTTCCGCCATGATCGCGGGCTGGCCGGCGTACATAAGTGCGTGGAACAGCAAGCCGATCATGATGGACGCCAGGATGATCACATCATTCTTGGTATCCATCATCGGGAAGGCGAAGAAGCCCCACGTGGCTCCCAGGATGGCACCGGCCATGTAGACGGGCTTGCGGCCGAAGCGGTCCGACAGCTTGCCGACCACCGGCACAGCGGCAAAGTGCACTGCGTGGGCGAGCAGGAGCAGCAGCAGGATCCGGCTCGTGTCGGCCTGGACCACCGTTTTCAGGTACGTGATGGAGAACGTCACCACGAGGTAGTAGAGGATGTTCTCGGCAAAGCGCAGGCCCATGGCAGTGAAAACGCCGCGCGGGTAGCGCTTGAAGACCTCGGCAACGCCGTAGCCCTTGTGCCCGGCCTCGACTTCCTTGCGGGCCTCGAGGAAGATCGGGGCGTCATTGACCTTGGTGCGGATGTAATAGCCGATCACGACGATCACCGCGGAGAGCCAGAACGCCACGCGCCAGCCCCAGCCAAGGAACGCTTCCTGGGTCAGGGTGGAGGACAGGATGAACAGCACGGCGGTGGCGAGCAGGTTGCCCATGGGCACGGCGGACTGCGGCCAGCTGGCCCAGAAGCCGCGGGACTTGCTGGGGCTGTGCTCTGCCACGAGGAGGACCGCGCCGCCCCATTCGCCGCCGACAGCGAAGCCCTGGGCGAACCGCAGGAAGACCAGGAGCGCGGGTGCCCAGTAGCCGATCTGCTGGAACGTCGGCAGGCAGCCCATCAGGAAGGTGGAGACGCCCACCAGGATGATGCTCAGCTGCAGCAGCTGCTTGCGGCCGAACTTGTCGCCGAAGTGGCCGAAGACGATGCCGCCGATCGGGCGGGCAACGAAGCCAACGGCGTAGGTGAGGAAGGCGGCGATGATGCCATCCAGCTCCGTGCCGGCATTGGGAAAGAATGTCTTGCCAAAGACCAGGGTGGCAGCCGAGGCGTACAGGAAGAACTCATACCACTCCACCACGGTGCCGGCCATGGACGCCGTGACGACTTTCTTCAGGCCTGAGGCCTTGATATCGGTTTCCTCTGTACGCCTTGCGGCGGAGCTTTCCGTACTCATTGCGAACTCCTTCGGCGTCTTCCTCGACACCACGGGGACCAGTCGGTGGCGAACGGGTGTGATGCGCACCACGAACGCCGGATTCAACGAGTATGGTCTGCCGAAGACGCAAGCTCAACGCCAAATAGTGCAGGGCACATCTGCATAAATGCACAGGGAGGAACCGGCATCGCCGCGCCACAGCAGGAAGACGGCCGCCGTGGAGGCACCGGCGTGGCCCCGGCCACGGTCGGGTTCCGGCCGAGCGGCGGCGCGCATCAATTGAGGAGGTGAGCCCTGAGCTGGGCGTTCAGCTGACCGATCTCCGTGAGGAACCCGTCGTGGCCGATCGGCGAATCGATCATGTGGACATCCACATTCCCCGGCAGGGCCTCGGCGAGTTCCAGCGACTGGGCGGGAAAGTACAGCCGGTCCGTCTCCACGGCGGCAACGAAGAAGTCTGCGGAGGCCCGCGCCAGGGCTTCCTTGAGTGTCCCCCGTCCCCGGGTGACGTCATGGCTCATGAGTGCTTCCGTGAGGGCGATGTAGCTGTTGGCGTCAAAGCGCCGGACCAGCTTGTTGCCCTGGTGGTCGAGGTAGCTCTCCACCTGGTACCGGCCGCGGCCCGCCAGGGCTTCGGCCTGCAACGGCTCTTCAGGGGTCTGGGCGTTCCTGCCGAACCGGAAATCCAGTTCGTAGGCAGACCGGTAGGTGATGTGCGCGATCCGCCGCGCGAGCGCCAGGCCCTCCGCGGGTTCGGGCCCGCCGTAATAGTCACCGCCGTTGAAATGGCGGTCCTGCCGGATGGCAAGGGTCTGCGCCTGGGCGAAGGCGATTTGTTCAGCCGTGCTCCTGGCGCCGACCGAGATGACACCGCAGCGGCGCACACGCTCCGGGAAGGTCACGGCCCATTCGAGGGCGCGGGCGCCGCCCATGGATCCGCCCACCACGGCGTGCCAGCTCGTGATGCCAAGCCGGTCGGCAAGCCTCGCCTCGGCGACGGTGGAGTCCCTGAGCGTCACCAGCGGAAAGCGTGAACCCCAGGGTTTGCCGTCCGGGGCGGTCGACGACGGTCCCGTGGACCCGTAACAGCCGCCCAGGATGTTGATGGAAATGACAAAGAACCTGTCAGTGTCCGCCGGCGCACCGGGCCCTGCGAGCTGTTCCCACCAGCCCTCCTCGTTTCCGGCACCCCGTGTGACGTGCGTGCTGCCGGTGAGGGCATGCTGAACGAGGATCGCGTTGGAACCGTCCGAGTTGAGCGTTCCCCAGGATTCGTAGGCCAGCGTCACGTCCGGCAGGAAGCCTCCGGCCTCCAGCTCCAGGCTGCCGATGTTGACATACCGGACTGTGCCATCCTCAGTGGTACCGCGGCCATCCTGACTCGTACGGCCGCCATCCTGATTTGTACCGCCGGGAACGGTGCCGTTCAAAGCAGTGCCGTGCGGAGCCCCGGCGGCCGGAAAGTCGGTGCTGCTGACAGAAATCGTCATGGGTAAACCTCTTCTACGCGCTTGCCCGCCGGCAGCTGTCCGGCAGGCCAGGTCTTCACCCGGGGCACCCCACCGCGGAAGGAGGGTTGCCGGCCAGCAAGCCGGGGCTGTCGCTGGCACTCATGACCTGTTGCCCAGTTTACGAAACAGGCGGACATCTTCGCGAAGAATGTGACGGCTGTGTGACTCCCGGCCCGCCGCCCGGGCCGGGAGTTCCACCCGCGGCACCGGAAATCAGGCGCCTTTCGCGGCGCGGAATCCGGCGTCGAGGTCGGCCAGGATGTCATCGATGTGTTCCAGGCCGACGGACAGCCGCACCAGGCCCGGGGCCACCCCAGCCACGCTCTGCTGCTCCGGCGTCAGCTGGCTGTGCGTGGTCGACGCCGGGTGGATGACGAGGGAGCGCACGTCACCGATGTTTGCCACGTGGGAGTGCAGCTCCAGGGCATCCACGAAGCGCTTGCCTGCCTCAGCCCCGCCGGCCACCGTAAAGGCCACCACCGCGCCGGTGCCCTTGGGCCCGTACTTCAGGCCGCGCTCATACCAGGGGCTGGACGGCAGCCCGGCGTAGGCTACGGACTCCACGTCGCTGCGGGCTTCCAGCCAGCCGGCCACCGCCACCGCATTGGCCACGTGGCGCTCCACCCGCAGGCTCAGCGTTTCCAGGCCCTGCGCAATGAGGAAGGCATTGAACGGGGACACCGCGGAACCCAGGTCGCGGAGCAGCTGGACCCGCGCCTTGAGGATGTAGGACAGGTTGGCTCCCAGGGCACCGTCCGCGCCGAGGTCGCGGGCGTAGACCAGGCCGTTGTAGGTGGGGTCCGGCGTGTTGAAGCCGGGAAAGCGCTCCGGGTCCTTGCCGAAGTCGAAGTTGCCCGAATCCACGATGACACCGGCAATGGCGGCACCATGCCCGCCCAGGTACTTGGTGGCCGAGTGCACCACGACGTCCGCGCCCCACTCGAGCGGCCTGATGAGGTACGGCGTGGACAGGGTGTTGTCCACGATGAGGGGAACGCCGGCCTCGTGCGCGGTCCGGGCAACGCCTTCGATGTCCAGGACGTCCTGCCGGGGGTTGGACACCACCTCGGCAAAGAAGAGCTTGGTGTTGGGCTGTACGGCGTCGCGCCACTGCTCAAGGTTGTCCGGGTCGGCCACGAACGTGACGGACACGCCGAACTTCTTCAGGGTGTGGGCAAGCAGGTTGTAGGTGCCGCCATAGAGGCTGGGGCTTGCCACCACGTGGTCGCCGGCCTCGGCGATGTTGAGGATGGCGTACGTTTCTGCGGCCTGGCCGGAGCTCAGGAGCAGCGCGGCGAGCCCTCCTTCCAGGCTGGCGATCCGCTGTTCAACGGCGTCCTGGGTCGGGTTGCCGATCCGGGTGTAGATGGGCGCGATCTCGGCGAGCGCGAAGCGGTCCGCCGCGCTTTCGGCGCTCGGGAGGACGAACGACGTCGTCTGGTAGATCGGCAACGACCGAGCACCGGTGGCATTGTCAGGCACCTGGCCGGCGTGGATCTGGCGGGTTTCGAACGACCATGCGTTGGACATGCAGGCTCCTCTGCTCAAGGGGCATGTGCTGGTCCCGGCACAGGCCCGCGCTTGCCGCCCGGCGGGCGCCGCGCAGCCAGGTCCTCACCCGGGGCACCCCGCCGCGGTGGAGGGTTGCCGGCCAGCGAGCCGGGGCTTTTTTCGCTGGCACTCATGACTGCGATCAGTGTAGGAACCGCACTGTTACGCGCACAGCTTTGTGACGAACTTCGTCAAAGTATGGACTTTTTTCCAAGTTAGGAGACCCTAAGCTGAGAGCCCCGTCACAAAGTGCCAAGATGAGGGCATGCGCATGGATCACGTCTCTTACGCCTGTGAACACGATGGCCTCGCGGCCACCACCGAACGTATCTCCTCTGCCCTCGGCGTCGAAGCCGTTAAGGGCGGAGTGCACCCCCGGTTTGGGACCCGGAACATGATTATTCCGCTGGCCGGCCACAAATACCTTGAGGTTGTTGAGGTCCTGAACCACCCGGCGTCGGACAAGGCGCCGTTCGGCCAGGCCGTCCGGGCCAGGTCCGCGGCGGGCGGCGGCTGGATGGGCTGGTGCGTCGAAGTGGACGACCTCGCCCCGTTCGAGGAGCGCCTTGGCCGCTCCGCCGTCAACGGCAACCGGAAGTTCCCCGACGGCCGGGAGCTGGTCTGGAAGCAGATCGGCATCCTGGGCCTGATCGCGGACCCGCAGGTTCCGTACATGCTCAAGTGGGAGGGCGATCCGGGACTGCACCCGTCCAACGCCTATGACAGCAATGTGAAGATGTCCAGCCTCACGATTGCGGGCTCTGCCGAGCGTGTGACCGAGTGGCTCGGCGAGCCCGTTGAACGGCCGCTTGAGGATGTCGCGGTGAACTGGGTGGCCCCGCACGGCACGCCGGGAATCCTCTCCGTCACGTTCGAAACCGCAGCGGGCGCCGTCACAATCTGACGCACTTCCTGCCCTTCACTTCGGCCGCCATCAGCGGGTGCCAACGACGCCACCCGCCGATGGCGGCCGAATCATTTTTAACGGCTGTACCCAGCCCCTCAGGATCACGAGAGCCTCAGGATCACCAGCCCCTCAGGATCACCAGCCCAGGACCTGGCCCCACGACGACTAGCCCAGCCCGACGGCCTTGCCGAACAGGCTGAAGCCCACGAACGCGACAATGTCCAGCAGGGCGTGCGCGATGACGAGCGGCATCACCCGGCGGGTTTTGGTGTAGACCCAGGCGAAGACCACGCCCATGATGGCGTTTCCAATGAAGGGCCCGAACCCCTGGTAGAGGTGGTAGCTGCCGCGGAGCATTGACGAGACAAAGATCGCCAGCGACGTGGACCAGCCGAACTTGGAGAACCGGTCCAGCAGGTAGCCCACCACGATGACTTCCTCCACGATCGCATGGCGCATGGCGGACAGGATCAGCACGGGCACCGTCCACCAGTAGGCGTCCAGGCCGCTGGGGATGATCGCCGTCGTGATGCCCAGGGCACGGCCGGCCGCGTACAGGCCCAGCGACGGGATGCCGATCAGGGCAGCCAGCCCGAGCCCCTGCAGCAGGTCCTTTCCGGGTCGGGCAAAGTTGAAGCCCAGCTTCTGGAACGCCGAACCGGCGTCATGGCCGGACCCGGAGTTCGCCCGTCTCTGGTCTGTCATGAAGTAGATCACCAGCAGGACGGGCACCAGGGCGAAAATGATGTCCAGCAGCTGGTAGGTCAGGTCGAAGTACTCGCGCGTGCTTTGTGACCTGTTCAGCGTGGACGTCCCCTGCGCCAGCGGTGCCCGGGTCATCTTGTCCAGCAGCTGCACCACGGAATAGACGGCGGACTGCCCCAGCGACAACCCCAGGACAATCCACACTTCAAACCGCAGCCGACGGCGGGAGGGAACCAACATGTTCCTATCTTGCCTCCACCTGCTGGTACTTTCCTGTCAGCTGCCGGTTCCTGCGTACTGTCAGCCTGCCGGTTCCTGTCCGGCCGCGGGCTGACCCTATGCTGGGGAACTATGAGCGCTCCCGGGAAAATCATCATGATCCGGCACGGCCAGTCGGCGGCCAACGCGGATACCTCCATCTACAACAGGGTGCCCGATTACCGGATTCCGCTGACGGAGCTCGGGCTGGAGCAGGCGAAGGCCGCCGGGGAGCGCATCCGCCGTGAGCTGGACGGACGGCAGGTGAGCGTCTACGTCTCTCCCTATCTCCGCGCCCACCAGACCCTCGAGGCACTGAACCTTGGCTCCCTGACGGAGCGGGTCATCGAGGAGCCGCGGCTGCGCGAGCAGGACTGGGCCAACTTCCAGATTTCGGGCGACATCGAGGACCAGAAGGAACTCCGCAACGCCTACGGCCACTTCTTCTACCGTTTCCGGGAGGGCGAGTCGGGCTCGGACGTGTACGACCGGATCTCCTCCTTCATGGAGACCCTGTACCGGCACTGGTCCAAGCCGGACTACTCCCCCAACGCCCTGCTGGTCACGCACGGGCTGACCATGCGCCTGTTCTGCATGCGCTGGTTCCACTGGTCGGTGGAGTACTTCGAGTCGCTGAACAACCCCGAAAACGCCGAAATCCGCATGCTGGTGCGCAACAGCCTGGGCAAGTACGAACTCGACACGCCCTTCACCCAGTGGGTGGACCGGCGGGTGGACGAGACGGTGCTGGACGCCCCGCCGGTGATTTTTTAAAACGCGCCTCCAGGGCTGGGGCCTGGCTGCCTGCGAACCAAGTGCCGTCTTTCTAGGCCCCGGCCACGATCACTTCGGTGCCCCGCGCCTCAAAGGCGGCCTTGTCTGCCGCCGAAATGCCCGAGTCGGTGATGAGCCGGGTGAAGTTGTAGCCGTCCATCGTGGCGAACGCCCGGCGGCCCACCTTCGAGGAATCCGCAATTACGTAGGAAACGCTGGCCCGGCTGGCCAGCAGCGCGTTGACCGTTGCCTCGGCCTCGCCGGTGTTGGTGGGACCCACCTCGGCGTCGATGCCATTGACCCCGATGAAGGCAATGTCCAGCACGACCTTCTGCATGATGATGTCCGTGTACGGGCCAACGAGCTCATAGGAGCGCGTGTTGAGGATGCCGCCTGTCACCATCACTTTAATGTTGGGCCGGACGGCAAGCTGCGAGGCGATGTTGATGGCATTCGTGACCACCGTGAGGGTGGGCTGGTTCGACGGCGAGTTGAGGTCTTCGCGGGTGGCCAGGATCTGTGCCAGGGCAGTGCTCGTGGTGCCGCCGCAGAGCCCGATCACCATGCCCGGGGCGATGAGTGCCGAGGCCGCCAGGGCGATCTCCTGCTTGGCCACGGCGTGGTCGTCCCGGTTGTACCTGCCCGGCAGGTCGTAGGCCAGTGCGCCGGTGGTGGCACCGCCGCGGGTCCTTGTCAGCAGCCGCCGCTTGGCCAGGCTGTCCAGGTCACGCCGTGCAGTCGCCGGTGATACGCCGAGCCGGGTGACGATCTCCTCGACTTCCACCTGGCCGGCTTCGGCAAGGAGATCGAGGATGGCCGTCAGTCGGTCGGTGCGGGTCATGCAGGGCCTTTCAGATCAAAAACGCCATCAGGAAATGACGTTTTCTGATTATATCAGACCTCTAATGATCACATTGCGTCACAGGAGGCGTCCGATGGCCCCGGCTGACACTACCGTGCGCGCACCCCGGCGCGCCAAACGGCGTGGGTGAGCGGCATCCCCGGCCGGTAGGCGAGATGGGTGGCGGACGGGGCGTTGAGGGCGTGCAGGTCCGCCCGGTGTCCGACGGCGATGGAGCCCACCGCGCGTTCGCCGTCGACGTCGTTACCGGACTCGCGCTGCAGCGCCAGGGCGCCGCCGTACGTGGCCGCGCGGACGGCCTCATGGACACTCAGGCCCATCTGCAGGACGGCCGTGGTGACGCAGAATGCCATGGAGCTCGTGTAGGACGTGCCGGGGTTGCAGTTGGACGCGAGCGCCACGGGGACGCCGGCATCCAGCAGCTGCCGGCCGGGGGCCAGCGGCTGGCGGGTGGAAAGGTCGCAGGCCGGCAGGCAGGTGGCCACTGTTCCCCGCACGCCTGTTCCTGCGGCGGCGTCCCAGCCGGACCAGCCGGCGGCGAGGCCGGTGATGTCCTGCTCCGAAAGATAGTTGACGTGGTCCACGCTCGCTGCGCCGAACTCCACCGCGAGGCGGACCCCGGGGCCGTGCCCCAGCTGGTTGCCGTGCACCCGCAGCCCCAGCCCGGCGCCGCGGCAGGCCTCCAGCACGGTGCGGGACTGCTCCTCCGAAAAGGCTCCCCGTTCGCAGAACACGTCGGCCCAGCGGACGTAGGGGCGGGCGGCGTCCAGCATGGGGCCGCAGACGAGTTTGGTGTACTCATCCGAGTCAACCCCGGCCGGCACCAGGTGGGCGCCCAGGAAGGTGACCTCGTCCGCCACGGTCGAGGCGATCCGGGCGCTCCTGGCCTCCTGCTCGACGTCCAGACCGTAGCCGGTTTTCGTCTCCAGGTACGTCGTGCCCTGCGACACTGCTTCGGCGACGCGCCCCTGCGCCAGCCGGGTGAGGTCGTAGTCGCCGGTGTTCCGGGTGGCTTCCGTCGTGACGGCGATGCCGCCGGCGCTGTACTCCTGCCCCGCCATCCGCGCCTCGAACTCGGCCGTCCGGTCCCCGGCAAAAATCAGGTGCGTGTGGGAGTCCACCCAGCCGGGCAGCACGGCCCGGCCGCCCACATCGACGGCGTCGTCGGCCGCCGGGGCGGCGTATGCCTGGCCAATCCAGGAGATCCGTTCGCCCTCGATCACCACTGCCGCGTCCTTGAGGACACGGTGCTCCGCGTCCTGGGTCATCAGTTCGGCAATGTTGGTGATCAGGGTGCTCATGGATCCATTCTTCAGCGCCGGATGGACCAGCGCGTCGCGGCCAGGGCATCCGCCGTCCGGGATACCGGACCGGCGCCCGTTTCCCGTCCGGCACTGGTTTCCTGCCCGGCAGCGGCATCCGGACCCGCCAGGATCTGGGCCGCGGCCAGTTCGGCGATGCCGGACGACGTCTGGAACCCGTAGCCGCCCTGGCCGGCGAGCCAGAAGAATCCGCGGGCCTCGGCGTCGAACCCCACTACCGGGACGCCGTCGGCCGCCTCGGTGCGCAGGCCTGTCCAGACCGTCCGGACGGGGCCGATCTCCAGCGTCGTCAGCGTGTTGAGCCGGGAGATGAGCCGCTCCACGTCCCCGGGACGGGGACGTGCGTCCTCCGCCGGGCTGGCCACGTGTTCCGACGGCGAGATCAGCACGTCGCTGCCTTCCCGGCGGAAGTAGAAGGAGTCATCGGCAGCTGCCACCATGGGGCTGCCCTCCGGCAGCGGATGGCCGACGCCGACAATCGCGGCCGTGCGCCGGTACGGCTGCAGGCCGATCTTCTCGACGCCGCTCAGCACCGCCAGCTCGTCCGCCCAGGCGCCGGCCGCGTTGACCAGGACGCCGGCGGAGAAGCCTTCCTGCCCGGCGCCGATCTCCCAGCTTGATCCAAGCCGCTGGGCGGAGTGGACGCGGGCGCCAGTGATGATGTCCACGCCGGCAGCCTCCGCACGCGCCCGGTGTCCTTCCAGGAGCACCGGGGCGTCGCACCCGAAGGACCCCGTGTCCAGGCCGGCGGCGGAGAAGGACTCCGGTTTCAGGGCCGGGCACAGCCCGAGCGCTTCCCCGTGGCTGATCAGGCGCATCTCGCCGCTGGCCTCGGCCCGCACCGTCTCTTCGTCGCCGATGAGCAGGAAGCTCCGGGGCGTCAGCACGGGCCGGGGCCGTCCGGCGTCGTCCGCCGCGATGAGCTCCAGCGTGCGGACGGTGAGTTCCTGCACCACCGGGGGGCCGTAGCTGGGTATGAGCTGCCGGGCCGAGCGCGAGGACGTGTGGTACGCCAACTGCTGTTCCGCCTCCACGAGGGCAACGCTGCACTTGCCGGCCAGCGCGGAGGCCAGCGACAGTCCGGCAATCCCGCCGCCCACAATGACCACGTCATAGGTTGATGCCATGGGGTCAATCTTTACAGATGGCCTGAACCTACGCAGCCACCGCGTCCCGGCTCTTGACGAACGCCTGGACGCAGGTCTCGACGTCGTCGGCGCTGTGCGCGGCGGACAGCTGGACGCGGATGCGGGCCGCGCCGCGGGGCACCACTGGGAAGCTGAACGCGGTCACGTACACCCCGTGCTGGAGCATCTGGTCGGCCACCTTAGCTGCCAGCACGGCGTCGCCGAACATGACAGGCACAATGGCGTGCTCGCCGTCGAGCAGTTCGAAGCCTTCCTCCGTCATCCGGCGGCGGAACAGCTCCGCGTTCCGGAACAGCCGCTCCCGCAGCTCCCCGGAGGTCTGCACCAGCTCCAGGGCTTTGATGGTGGCCGCCACGATGGCCGGGGCGAGGGAGTTGGAGAAGAGGTAGGGGCGGGCCTTCTGCCGGAGCATCGCCACCACTTCGCCGCGGCCGGACACGTAGCCGCCCGAGGCGCCGCCCAGCGCCTTCCCGAAAGTGCCGGTGAAGATGTCCACCCGGTCGGCGACGCCGGCGTGCTCGGGGGTCCCGGCCCCCGTGGCGCCCATGAACCCTACGGCGTGGGAGTCGTCCACCATCACCAGGGCGTCGTGCTTCTCGGCGAGGTCGCAAATGGCCTCCAGCGGGGCCAGGTAGCCGTCCATGGAGAAGACACCGTCGGTGACGATGATCTTCCGCCGGGCATCCTTGGCCTCCACCAGCTTCGCCTCGAGGTCGGCCATGTCCTGGTTGGCGTACCGGAACCGCTGCGCCTTGCAGAGCCGGATCCCGTCGATGATCGATGCGTGGTTCAGGGCGTCGGAGATAATGGCGTCCTCCGGGCCGAAGAGCGATTCGAAAACGCCGCCGTTGGCGTCGAAGCAGCTGGAGAACAGGATGGTGTCCTCCGTGCCCAGGAACTTTGAGACCCTGGCTTCGAGTTCGAGGTGGAGGTCCTGCGTGCCGCAGATGAACCGGACACTGGCCATGCCGAAGCCGCGATCGTCCATGGCGGACTTGGCCGCCGCGATGATGTCCGGGTGGTCGGCCAGGCCGAGATAGTTGTTGGCGCAGAAGTTCAGGACGGGCGAGCCGGCTTCGCCGATCTGCCCGGCTGTGATGTGGCTGGCCTGGGCGGAGTCGATGTGCCGCTCGGTCTTGTAGAGGCCTGCGGCGCGGATGTCGTCGAGCTCGGCGCGGAGCTGGTTCTTGATGGCTGAGTACATTGCGGATTCTCCTCGGCTGGAAACTGTCGAAAACGGTCAAGTAGGACGGGATGGGCGCGGATCAGATTTCCGACCAGTCGAGCACGACCTTGCCGCCGACGCCGGCCTTCGCGATTTCGAAGCCCTTCTCCCACTGGCTGGCAGGCAGCACGTCCGTGACAACTGCGGAGATGCTGGCGTGCAGCGCAGGGTTGGAGGACAACATGGCGCTCATGGCGTACCAGGTCTCGTACATCTCGCGGCCGTAGATGCCCTTCAGGGTGAGCATGTGCGTGACCACCTTGCCCCAGTCGATGTTGATGGACTCGCTCGGAAGCCCCAGCATGGCGATGCGTCCGCCGTGGTTCATGTTGTCGATCATCTCCGGCAGCGCCGTGGGGTGGCCGGACATTTCCAGTCCGATATCGAAGCCCTCGCGCATGCCCAGCTCCCGCTGCGCTTCCCGGACCCGCGTCTTGGACACGTCGATGGCGAGGTCCACGCCGAGCTGCCGGGCGAGCTCGAGCCTCGGGGCCGAGACATCGGTGATGGCGATCTTGCGGGCGCCGGCATGGCGGGCCACGGCGATGGCCATGAGGCCGATCGGCCCGGCGCCGGTGATCAGCACGTCCTCGCCCACCAGCGGGAAACTCAGTGCGGTGTGCACGGCGTTGCCGAAGGGGTCGAAGATGGCGCCGAGCTCGGGCGTGACGGACGGGTCCTGGTGCACCCAGACGTTCGTCTCGGGGATGACCACGTATTCGGCGAACGCCCCGTCCCGCTGCACGCCCACGCTGACCGTGTGGATGCACATCTGCCGGCGGCCGGCGCGACAGTTGCGGCAGATCCCGCAGACGATGTGGCCTTCGCCGGACACGCGGTCGCCCACTTTGACGTAGCGCACGTCCGCCCCGGTGGCCACCACCTCGCCGTAGAACTCGTGGCCGGCGATGAGCGGGGCCTCGATGATGCCCTGTGCCCAGGCATCCCAGGACTGGATGTGCAGGTCAGTCCCGCAGATGCCGGTGGTCAGCACGCGGATCTTGACCTCGCCGGATCCAGCCTCGGGTTCCGGGCGGTCCGTCAGTTCAAACCCGGCGTGTGCGCCGGCCTTGTAGAGGGCCTTCATTGGCTTCCTTACGTTCGGCATGCGGTGGCATGCGGGAAATCTCCCTTCATTAGAGCCACCTTCGACCCGTTAGCACAAGGGGAATTTTCTCAATCGACGATTAAGGAATTGCTAAGGAATAGGATGGACCGCATGGAAATCCACCAGCTCGAGATGCTGCGGGAGCTTGGCGCGCTGGGAAGCGTCAAGGCCGTGGCCGATACCCTGCTCGTCACGCCCTCGGCCGTGTCCCAGCAGCTCGCACAGCTGCAGAAAAGCGTGGAGGTGCCGCTGACCCGCAAGGAGGGCCGGAACCTGGTCCTCACCGAGGCCGGACAGGTGCTCGCGGACGCGGGGGCCGCCGTCGTCAGTGCCATGGCCGACGCGCGGATGGCGATCGGTGCGTACCACAGTTCCACGGTGGCGCCAGTGACGGTGAGCGGTTTCCACAGTGCGGGGCAGGCGCTGTTTGCGCCGCTGGCGCGGCTTCTGGACGGGCCGGACAAGCCCAAGGTGCTGCTCTCCGACGAGGACGTTGCCCAGCAGGATTTTCCCGCCCTGACGGCGCGGTACGACCTTGTCCTCGCGCACCGGATGGACCACAGCCCCAAGTGGCCGGAGGAGAGGGTGGCGGTAATACCCCTGGCCCATGAGCCGCTGGACGTGGCGCTGCCGGCCGGCCACCGGCTGGCGGGCCAGGCGGCGCTGACGGCGTCCGACGTCGTCGGCGAACCCTGGGTGACCAGCCGCGCCGGCTACTCCCCCGCGGACGTGCTCTCCGCCGTCGCAGCGGTGTCCAGCCGGGAGCTGAACATCGTGCACCGGATCAATGACTATTCCACGGTGGCGGCGCTGGTGGCCTCGGGAAGCGTGATCGGCCTGCTGCCGCGGTACACCGCGCGGCCCGTGCTGAATCGGGACATCGTGCTGCGGCCGCTGCACGGGATCAGCACGCGGCGGCGGATCGACATCCTGGCGCGTCCGGAAAACCTCAAGCGCGCGTCGGTCCGGGTGGTGTGCGAGGCGCTGCAGGACATCATGGCCCGCCTTAGCCACGCTTAAACCCCACCGGGTCGCTTACTTAAACCCAACCGGGTCGCAGCACAGGGCGTTCTGAGCGCTCAGAACCCATGTGCTGCGACCCGCTTTCGGGTTACACGCGGCTAAACAGTGACGCCGAGCTTTTCCAGGATCAGCTCGCGCACGCGGCCGGCGTCGGCCTGGCCACGGGTGGCCTTCATGACGCCACCCACGATGGCACCGATGGCCTGCACCTTGCCGCCGCGGATCTTGTCCGCCACGTCGGGCTGCGCGGCCAGGGCTGCGTCGATGGCTTCCAGGAGCGGGCCGTCGTCGGAGACCACGGCCAGACCGCGCTTCTCGACGACCTCGGCCGGGGTGCCTTCGCCGGCGAGCACGCCGTCCAGCACCGCGGAGGCCATCTTGTTGTTGATCTTGCCCGCTTCCACCATGCGGCTCAGTTCCACGATCGTGGCGGGCGTGACGCCGAGCTGGCCGGGGTCGACGTCGGCGTTCTTGGCGCGGCCCACGATCTCGCCCATCCACCACTTGCGGGCCACGGAAGCCGTGGCGCCGGCGGCGATGGTTTCCTCGATCTCATCGAGCACGCCGGCGTTGACGACGTCGCGGAATTCCAGGTCCGAGTAGCCCCAGTCCTGCTTCAGCCGCTTGCGGCGCTCGGCCGGCGGCTCGGGCAGGGTCGCCCGGAGCTCTTCCACCCACTCCCGGGAGGGAACGACGGGAACCAGGTCCGGCTCCGGGAAGTAGCGGTAATCGTCGGCGTCGGACTTTTCCCGGCCCGACGTCGTCGTGCGCGTGTCCTCGTGCCAGTGGCGGGTCTCCTGGATCACCGGCTCGCCGGAGTCCAGGACGGCGGCGTGGCGCTGGATCTCGTAGCGGACGGCGTGTTCGACGGCGCGCAGCGAGTTCACGTTCTTCGTCTCGGAGCGGATGCCGAAGCGTTCGCGGCCGTGCGGGCGCAGCGAGACGTTGGCGTCGCAGCGGACGTTGCCGCGCTCCATCTTGGCGTCCGAGACGCCGAGGTTCTTGACGATTTCACGCACCGCCGCGACGTAGGCCTTGGCAAGCTCGGGGGCGCGGGAACCGGCACCCTCGATCGGCTTGGTGACGATCTCCACAAGCGGAACGCCTGCACGGTTGTAGTCCACGAGCGAGTATTCCGCGCCCTGGATGCGTCCGGCCGAGCCGCCGAGGTGGGTCAGCTTGCCGGCGTCCTCCTCCATGTGCGCGCGCTCGATCTCGACGCGGAACACGGTGCCGTCCTCGAGTTCGATGTCCAGGTAGCCGTCGTACGCGATCGGCTCGTCGTACTGGGACGTCTGGAAGTTCTTCGGGGTGTCCGGGTAGAAGTAGTTCTTCCGGGCGAAGCGGCAGGATTCGGCGATCTTGCAGTTCAGCGCGAGGCCGATCTTGATGGAGGACTCCACCGCGGTCTTGTTCACCACCGGCAGGACGCCGGGCATGCCCAGGTCCACCTCGTTGACGTTGGTGTTGGGCTCGTCGCCGAACACGTTGGGCGCGGAGGAGAACATCTTGGTCTTGGTGTTGAGCTCAACGTGGACCTCGAACCCCAGGACGGGATCGTATTTCTCCATGGCTTCTTCGAAGCTCAGAATCGCGTCAGACATCAGTGTGAACCTCCGTGGCTCGACGGGGCGGCATACGTAGCAGCGAGGTCGGGGGCCTTGTCCAGCAGCGGACCGCCCCACTTCGCTTCCAGCAGGGATTCGAGGACAGCACCCACCCGGTAGAGGCGGGCATCCTCGCGGGCCGGTGCCAGCAGCTGGATGCCGACAGGCAGTCCGTCCTCATCGGCCAGGCCGCCGGGCAGCGAGAGGCCGGGGACGCCGGCCATGTTGGCAGGGATCGTGGCGACGTCGTTGAGGTACATCGCCAGCGGGTCGTCCAGCTTCTCGCCCAGCTTGAACGCCGTGGTGGGCGCGGTGGGGGAAATGAGGACGTCGGCCTTGGCGAAGGCAGCCTCGAAGTCACGCTGGATGAGCGTGCGGACCTTCTGCGCGGAACCGTAGTAGGCGTCGTAGTAGCCGGCCGAGAGCGCGTAGGTGCCCAGGATGATGCGGCGCTTGACCTCGTCACCGAACCCTGCGGCGCGGGTGGCGCCCATGACGCGCTCGATGGTCAGCGGCGGATCCTCGGGGAGCACGCGCAGGCCGTAGCGAACGCCGTCGAATTTGGCCAGGTTGGAGGAGGCCTCGGACGGCATGATCAGGTAGTAGGCACCCAGGGCGTACTGGAAGTTGGGGCAGGACACCTCAACGATCTCCGCGCCTGCCTCCTTCAGCAGTTCCAGGGACTCGTTGAAGCGGTTCTCGACCCCGGCCTGGTAGCCCTCGCCGTGGAGCTCCTTGATGATGCCGATCTTCATGCCGTCCACGTTGCCGAGCCGTGCCGCGGCGACGAGGTCGCCCAGCGGGTCCGGCAGGGAGGTGGAGTCATGGGGGTCGTGGCCGCCGATGACCTGCTGCAGCAGGGCCGAGTCCAAAACGGTGCGGGAGACGGGGCCGATCTGGTCCAGCGAGGACGCCATGGCGATGGCACCGTAGCGGGACACTCCGCCGTAGGTGGGCTTGACGCCCACGGTGCCGGTGACGGCGCCGGGCTGCCGAATGGATCCGCCGGTGTCGGTGCCGAGGGCCAGCGGTGCCTCAAAGGCAGCGACGGCGGCAGCGGAGCCGCCGCCCGAACCGCCGGGGATGCGGTCCAGGTCCCACGGGTTGCGGGTGGGCCCGAAGGCCGAGTGCTCGGTGGAGGAGCCCATGGCGAACTCGTCCAGGTTGGTCTTGCCCAGGATGGGCATCTTGGCGGCGCGCAGCTTCTTGACGACGGTGGCGTCGTACGGGCTGTGCCAGCCTTCGAGAATTTTGGAACCGGCCGTGGTGGGCTGGCCGATGGTGACGATGAGGTCCTTGACGGCGATCGGAACGCCGGCAAGCTCGTGCAGCTCCTCGGCGGCCTGGCCGCCGGCTGCGCGGATGGCGTCCACCTCGGCCGCGACGGCGAGCGCTTCCTCGGTGTTGACGTGCAGGAACGCGTTGACGCCGCGCTCTCCCCCGTCGACGGCGGCGATGCGGTCCAGGTGCGCCTGGGTGACCTCGACGGCGGTGACCTCACCGGCGGCGAGCTTCGCGGCCAGCTGGGCCGCGGATAGACGGACGAGTTCCGTGCTGTTGGTTTCAGTCATGTTCTAGTCCTCATCCAGGATTGCCGGGACCTTGAAGCGGTCTGCGTCCGAGTCCGGAGCGCCCGAGAGCGCCTGCTCGGCGGTGAAGGTGTGGCCCACCTCGTCCTCGCGGAACACGTTGCTCAGCGGAATCGGGTGCGAAGTGGCCGGAACGCCGTCACCTGCGGCCTCGCTCACGGACTTAACCGCGTCTACGATGACGGCAAGTTCGCCAGCCATCCTGTCCAGCTCTTCAGCGCTCATCTCAATGTGCGCGAGCCGCGCTAGGTGCGCGACGTCGTCGCGGTTGATCGCAGCCATGGATCTCCCTGCAAGTTCGGAATGGGTTTCCGAACCAGTCTACTGTCCGGGGAGGCTGTCGCGTTCCGGCTACCCGCCTTCCGGCCGCAGGCCGGATACGGGAAAGCAGAGTGCGGGAGTCATTCCGCACTCTGCTTTCCTTTAGTTATTTATCCGGGTGCTGGCTAGCTGCTAGTGGATGCCGATTGCTCCGGTCAGGACTGCTACCGCGAGCATCACGAGGGACACGACCGCGCTCCTCCAGAGAACCTTCTTGTGGTGGTCGCCCAGGTCCACCTTGGCCAGGGAGACCAGGAGCAGGATGGCGGGAACCAGCGGGCTCTGCATGTGGAACGGCTGGCCGGTGATGGAAGCACGGGCCATTTCGGCGGCGCTGATCCCGTAGTGGCCGGCGGTCTCGCTCAGGACGGGCAGCACGCCGAAGTAGAAGGCGTCGTTGCTCATGAAGAACGTCATGGGGATGCTGAGGATGCCGGTGATGACTGCCATGAACGGGCCCATGCTGGACGGGATGATCTGGACCAGCCAGGCGGACATCGCTTCGACCATGCCGGTGCCGGTCAGGACGCCGGTGAGGACAGCAGCGGCCATGACCATGCTGACCACGGCGACGATCGACGGTGCGTGGGCCACGAGCTGAGCGCCCTGGTCCTTGACGTGCGGGAAGTTCACCAGCAGGGCGATGGCCGAGCCCACCATGAAGACGTACGGCAGGGGCACGAGGTCGGCGATGAGCATGCCCATGACGGCGACGGTGAGTGCCAGGTTGAACCACTGCAGCTTGGGGCGCAGGGTCTTGCGGTTGGGGTCCAGCGCGGTGTCCGCCATGGCGGTGTCGCTGTCGTCGACCAGGATCTCGGTCCGTTCCAGGACGGCGACGGAGGAACCTTCAGGGGAACCGCCGACGGCGGGGCCTCCCGTTGCGGGGACAGGTGCGGAACCGCGGCCGGTGCGGCCGGCGCCGGCGGGGGTGCCGCCGTCGAACCCTTCAGCGGTATCCGGCGTTCCCCAGAGTTCCGGCTGTGTGGCGCGGAGGCGGTTGCGTTCCTGCAGGCCGAGGACCCAGGCGAAGACCAGCACGACGGCCAGGCCGGCGACCAGCGACGGGATCATGGGAACGAAGACGTCGTTGACGTCGATCTTCAGGGCGCTGGCGGCGCGGGCCGTGGGGCCGCCCCAGGGAACGATGTTCATGGTGCCGTTGGCCAGGCCGGCCACGCAGGTGAGGACCACGGGGCTCATCTTCAGCCGGAGGTAGATCGGCAGCATGGCGGCGGTGGTGAGGATGAAGGTGGTGGAGCCGTCGCCGTCGAGCGATACGGCAGCGGCCAGCAGCGCGGTGCCCAGGACCACCTTGGCGGGGTCATTGCCGAGCTTGCGCAGGATGAACCGGACCAGCGGATCGAACAGCCCGACGTCGATCATCAGGCCGAAGTAGATGATGGCGAACATCAGCAGCGCGGCGGTGGAGGTCATGGACTTCATCGAGTCCATGACCATGTCGCCGATCCCGAGGCCGGCGCCTGCGAAAAGACCGAAAACGGTGGGGACGATGATCAGCGCCAGCACTGGCGTCAACTTCTTCGTCATGATCAGCACCATGAAAACCGCGATCATGGCGAATCCAAGTAATACCAGCACAGCCGGCTCCTTCTAGTGAACAGCACCACCCCGGTGTGATGCGTACTACAGACGTTAGAGTGGCCCCGGTCACGGCAGTGCCTTTGGCTCAATTGATTGGCATACTGCTTATTGGGAGCATTTTGCGCATTTTGCTCAAACGCCCTGCTGCCAGCCCCAGCCGCCCTGCAGCCCGCCGAACCCACGAAGGAGTGCCAGCATGAGCCCCGCCGGCAGGCTTCCGCTCAGGTTCTCCACCCAGACCCTGCTCCTGCAGCTGGGCGTGGTTCTCCTCGTTGTGCTCCTCAGCGGGGCGGTGCATGCGTGGCTGACGTTTGAACGGCTGGGCCGCGAGGCGGAAAACCAGGCACTGACGCTGGCCCGGACCGTGGCCTCGGACCCTTCGGTCCGGGCGAAAGTGCAGGCCATCAGCCGGCAGGCCGGCACTCCCCCGCCCGCAGAGCTGAAGAACGGGCCACTGATGGCGGTGGCCGAGGGCGCCCGTGCCCGCACCGGAGCCCTGTTCGTGGTGATCACCGATGAAACAGGCCTGCGGCTGGCCCATCCCGACGCCGACCGGCTGGGCGAGCGCGTCAGTACGGACCCGTCGGAGGCGCTTGCCGGCCGCGAGGTGACCACCCGGAACACCGGCACCCTGGGTCCGTCGGCGGGTGCGAAGGTCCCCGTGTTCGCGCCAGGCACAGGTTCGGATTCCGCCTCGCGGGCCGTGGTGGGCGAGGTGAGCGTGGGCTATTCAACCGAGTCCATCGGGCAGAGCCTGGCCCGCGACATCGTGCCGATCGTGCTGACCGCGGCCGGTTCGCTGGTGGCAGGAGTCCTGGCCTCGTTCCTGCTCCGGCGCCGGCTGCAGCGGCTCACGCTGGGCCTGGAGCCCGAGGAAATCGGCGCTCTGGTGCATGATCAGGTGGCGGTCCTGGAGGGTGTGGACGAGGGCGTTGTGGGCATCTCCGCGGACGGCCGGATCAGCGTGTTCAACGCCGCCGCCCAGCGCCTCCTCGGCCAGCCCGACCTCGCCGGCCAGCTCTGGCAGGACGCCCCGGTGCCGGCTCGGCTCAAGGCCCTGACCCTGCCCGATGCCCGGGAGGGCGAGGCAGTGGAACTGGTGGCGGGCGAACAGGTCCTCGTCGCCAGCGCACGGAAGGCGCTGCACCGCCGCGAGGACCTGGGTTGGGTGGTCATGCTCCGTGACCGCACCGAACTCCAGCACCTGGCCCGGCAGCTCGACGCCGTCGGAACGATGTCCACAGCGCTGCGCGCCCAGCGGCATGAGTTCGCCAACCAGCTGCACACCATTGCAGGGTTCATGAGCATCGGCCAGCACCAGCAGGCGCGCAGTTACCTTGAGCGGCTCGCCGCCACGGGCCCGCTCAAGTTTCCCGTGGACCAGGCCGAACTGTTGCAGGACCCGTACCTGCAGGCCTTCATCGGCGCCAAGGGCGTGGAGGCCGACGAGCGGGGGGTATCGTTGCGGATCGGGCCGGAAACGCTGGTGCGGGGCCAGGTGACGGAACCGCAGGACGTCACGACGGTGCTCGGGAACCTGATCGACAACGCGGTCAACGCGGCGGTGGCGGGCACGGCCGCCGAGCGCTGGGTAGAGCTTGAGTTGCTTGACGAAGAGGGCGACGGCGGCGGTACCCTGCACGTCGTCGTCGCCGATTCCGGCGATGGGCTGCCGGACGGCGGCAATGCGGAGGCCGTGTTCGCCGAGGGATTCACGACGGCGGTCGGCGGGGTTCTCCAGGGGCAGGTCCGCGCCGCGGGCGGCCAGGGCCTCGGCCTGGCACTGGCCCGGCAGCTGGCGCGGCGGCGCGGGGGCGACGTCACGGTGCTGGAGCCGGGGAACGTTGGTGGTCCCGGCGCCGTGTTCATGGCCACGCTGCCGGGCACCACCACGGCGAAGAAAGACTGATGGATACCGGACGGGAGGACGAGGATGTCTGAGGATTTCAGGGTGCTGATCGTGGACGACGACTTCCACGTCGCCAAGCTCCACGCTGCCTACGTGGATTCGGTGGCGGGGTTCCTGGCGCTGCCGCCGGCCGGTTCGGCGTCACTGGCGCTGCAGTCCATCCACAGCCTGCGCCCCGACCTGGTGCTGCTTGACGTGTACCTGCCGGACGCCTCGGGCCTGGATCTGCTGCACCAGCTGGACGTGGACACGATGATTCTCAGTGCCGCCTCGGACGCCGCGTCGCTGCGCACGGCGTTCCGGCGCGGCGCCCTCGGGTACCTGCTCAAGCCGTTCACGGCCGAATCCCTGTCCCAGCAGCTGCGGTCCTACGCCCGGTACCGGCGGATCCTTGGCCAGCCCGGGGCGCTCGACCAGGACACGGTGGAGCGGGCGAAGCGGGCGCTCATTCCCGGTGACGTCTCGCCGTCGGCCAAGCCGCGGTCGGCAACGGAGGCGGCGGTGCTGGAGTCCCTGATTCCCGGTGAGCAGTACTCGGCAGCCGACGTCGCAGGGCGCGTTGGCGTGTCCCGGGCAACGGCGCAGCGGTACCTGTCCTCGCTGGCTGACGACGGCGCGGTCGAAATCCAGCTCCGCTACGGCACCACCGGCCGGCCCGAACACCGCTACGGCCTCCCCGCTTCCTAAGACGAAGCGCGAACTGGCAGCTAATGCCCTCAAAATGTCGATTTGGTGGCATCTTCTGCCAGTTCGCGCTACGGCCAGTGCTAGCTGGCGCTCTTCTGCGCGACGAGCTCGATCTCCACGAGCATCTCCGGGTCCAGGAACGGCAGCACGTGGACCAGCGACAGCGTGGGGCGGATCTCGCCGAAGACCTCGCCGTGCGCACGGCCGGCGTCCTCCCACTTGCTGATGTCCGTCAAGTACAGCTTGGACTGCACGACGTCGGCGAGCGTGAAACCGGCGTCGGCCAGGACCGTCTCCAGCTTCTGCAGGATGAACCGGGTCTGCTCGTAGAAATCGCTGCCGACGATGCCGCTCTCGCCGCTGGCCGACGTGGCCGAGATGTAGAGCGTGTTGTCCACCTGGACCGCACGGGAGTAGCCGAGCTTCTGTTCCCAGACCGAGCCGGTGCCGAACGTCTTGCGCATGCTGCGCCTTTCACTAGGGTTTTAAGTCGGCTCCACTCTAGGCGGGGCGGACGTCCAGCCTGAAAACCAGCAGCTTTATGTCGGTTCCGGGCACATACCAGTCGCGCTCAGGGACCCGCCGGAAGCCTGTCTTCCGGTACAGCCCGTGGGCACTTTCCCAGTCCCCGCCGGTGGTCAGAGCCACAGCACGGATCCCCTCCAGCGACCTGGCGTGCGCAATGATGGCTTCGACCATGGCCCGGCCGGCGCCACTGCGCTGCACGGCCGGATCCACGACCAGCATGCGGAACTCAAGCTCGTCGTCCAGCGCGATATCGGCATACTTCTCGCCCGCCAGCGCCAGGGTCACCGAACCGACGATTTGGCCGGCGCGCTCGGCCACCCAGATGGTGGCCCGGGCTGCGCGGGCGGCCACGTCCTGAATCTGCTTCATGTACGGATGGTCCGCGGACTCGAAGTAGCCGGCCGCCAGATAGGCGTCCCGGGTGATGCGGGCGATGGCCGCAAAGTCGGCGGGGACGGCGGGACGGACGGTGATCTGCGGCTGCACCCATCAATGGTAGTGCCGGTCGACCGATGCACTCTGCGAAACAGCTGTTTCCGTGACTGAACTATCAGGTTCCCCGCAGCTGTCCGGACACAGGCGGGAATCGCCTGCCTTGTTTCTGGTGCGGCCCGGCCGGGTTCGAGCACTTCTTCTGGGACCTTGCCGACCACTTCGAGGCCGGCCTCCCAGACCCCGCCACCATCGAGAAACTAGCGGCCGACTACGGGCTGCGCTTCGCCGAGGCACCCTGGCTGCCGGATATCATTGCGCGCTACCACCTGACACCACCGGGCGCGTGAACCACGCGGCCGGGCCGTATTCGGCCCGGGCCCCGGCGTAGCACCCGGCTACAGCGGGAACTTGCCGGACATTTCCAGCGTGCCGGCGCAGGTCCAGGCTGACAGCCGTTCCTCGGCCGAGGGACCGCCGTCGAGCGGGCTAGTGAGCCGCGGCCGCCGCACCCAGCATCCGGCCTCCTCGGCCACCAGCGCGCCCGCAGCGAAGTCGTGCTCGTTCAGGCCCCGTTCGCCGAAGGCATCGACCGTTCCATCGGCGACCATGCAGAGGTCCAGGGCAGCCGAGCCGAGCCGCCGCACGTCCGCAAAGCCGTCCACGAAGTCGCCCAGCGCCGCGAACTGCTCCGCGCGCACCTCCGGGTCATAACTGAAGCCGGTGGACAGGATCTGGCCGGTGCGGCCGGGGACCGGACCCGTGAGCTGCACCCGCCTCCCGTCCTGTTCGAGCCACGCACCCTGGCCGCGCGCAGCGTAGTACACGCGCCCCAGCGCGGGGGCATGTACGACGCCGGCCAGCCAGGCGCCGTCGGAATCGGCAACTGCCACGGAGGTGGCGTAATAGACGATATTGCGGATGAAGTTGGTGGTGCCGTCGAGCGGATCAATGGACCAGCGCAGCCCAGTCGGGTTCTCGGGACGCGAGGTCCCGTGTTCCTCGCCGGTGATGACGTCGTCCGGGCGCGCAGTGCGGATGGCGGTGCGCACGGCTTCCTCGGCGGCCACATCGAAGGCGGTGACCCAGTCGCCGGCTTCGCCCTTGTTGCTCACCGTCCCCGAGTCCAGGGCACCGTTGCTGCGTTCGGCAAGCACACCGGCACCGGCAGCGGCAGCCGCTTTGGCCACGGCCAGGAGCCCGTGTACGTCAAGGGGGCTTGCGGTATCGGTTGTCACTCGGAATCCTCCTCGTCGCCCGGAAGCGCTGTTGCCTCGGGATCCTCGGCTTCGGCCTCGGCGGTGCCGTCCCCGTCAGCCCTGGCGGGCCCGTTGGCCAGCAGCTCCCGGAATCCGTCCTCGTCCAGCACGGGCACGCCCAGCTGCTCAGCCTTGTCCAGCTTGGTGCCGGCGTTGTCCCCGGCCACCAGGTAGCTGGTGTTCTTCGACACTGAACCTGCCGCCTTGCCGCCGCGGACCAGGATGGCTTCCTTGGCCTCGTCGCGGCTGAAGCCTTCCAGTGTCCCGGTGACCACCACGGTCAGCCCCTCGAGGGTGCGCGGTGTGGACTCGTCCCGCTCGTCCTTCATCCGTACCCCGGCCGCTGCCCATCGGTCGATGATCTCGACATGCCAGTCCTCGGCAAACCACTCCTTGAGCGCGGCGGCGATGGTGGGGCCAACGCCGTCCACACTCGCGAGCTCCTCCTCGGAGGCCTGCCGGATACCGTCCATGGTGCCGAAGTGGTTGGCCAGGGCACGTGAGGCGCGGGGTCCGACGTGCCGGATGGACAGTGCCACCAGGACACGCCACAACGGCTGGGTCTTGGCTTTTTCGAGTTCCTTGAAGAGTTTTTCGGTGGTGGCTGTCGGCTTGGACGGCGTCTTGGCCGTGCCCTTGCTGTAGAAGTACGGCACCAGCTCGAACTCGCCGGTGGGAACACCTTTGGACCGCTTCTCGCGCCGTATCTTCACCGGTGCCAGGTCCCCGGGCGTCAGGTCGAACAGGGCAGCCTCACTGACCAGCGGCGGGACCTCGGGCTCCGCGGGCTGGGTGAGCGCGATCGCGGCCTCCCAGCCGAGGGCTTCGATATCGAACGCCCCACGGCTGGCAACGTGGAACACGCGCTCACGCAGCTGTGAGGGGCACGACTTGGCGTTGGGGCAGCGGATGTCCACGTCCCCTTCCTTCCCGGGGGCAAGCGGCGTTCCGCAGGACGGGCACTCCGTGGGCATGACGAAGTCGCGCACCGGAGGGTCCTGCTGGTCCCGGAGCGCCAGCACCGGGCCGACAATCTCCGGGATGACGTCACCGGCCTTGCGCAGGACCACGATGTCGCCGATCTTCACGCCTTTGGCCTTGACCACGTCCTGGTTGTGCAGGGTGGCCATGCCCACGGTGGAACCCGCCACCTTGACCGGCTCCATGATCCCGAACGGGGTGACCCGGCCGGTGCGCCCGACGTTGACGGCAATGTCCAGCAGTTTGGTGTGCACTTCCTCGGGCGGGTACTTGTAGGCGACGGCCCAGCGCGGAACACGTGTGGTGTAGCCCAGCGCGCGCTGCGTGGCGAAGTCGTCGATCTTCACCACGATGCCGTCGATCTCGTGGAGCAGGCTGTGCCGCTTGTCACCGTATTTCGCGATGAATTCCAGCACCTCGACCGGGCTGCCGAGAACCTCGAAGTACGGGCTGACGGGCAGACCCCACTCAGCCAGCAGCCGGTAGGTCTCCGACTGGCTGGCGGCCTGGAGGCCCTCGCGGGCGCCGATTCCGTGCACGAACATCTGCAGCGGTCGCTTGGCGGTCTCGGCCGGGTCCTTCTGTCGGATTGAGCCGGCCGCGGCATTGCGGGGGTTGGCCAGCGGTGCCTTGCCCGCCTCGATCAGCGCCTCATTGAATTCCGCGAACGCCTTGGACGGAATGAACACCTCACCGCGGATTTCCATCTCCGCGGGAAACCCGCTGCCGCTGAGCTGCTCCGGAATCTCCTTGATGGTAAGCACATTGTGCGTGATGTCCTCGCCGGTGTGGCCATCACCGCGGGTGGCCGCCCGGACCAGTTTGCCGTCCCGGTAGAGCAGGTTCACGGCCAGGCCGTCGATTTTCAGCTCGGTCAGCCACGCGGCGTCCGGGTTTCCGGACTTGGCCACGGAGGCCTCCGCCTTGGCGATCCAGGCCTGCAGTTCTTCGATGGAGAACACGTCCTCCAAGCTGTACATGCGCTGGAGGTGTTCGACGGCGGCAAAGGCGGCGGAGACTTCCCCACCAACTTCCTGGGTGGGCGAGTCATTGGAAACGAGTTCCGGATGCAGCGCCTCGAGTTCCTCCAGCCGGCGAAAGAGAGTATCGAACTCGGCATCGGAGACGAGTGGCTCGTCCTCCTGGTAGTACGCGAAACGGTACTTCCGGACGAGGTCCGCCAGGTTCTGGTACTCATCCCGTACGGACTCCGAGGGAATGGCTTCCGGCTCAAGCTGGTCCGTTCCGGTGGCTGAACTGTCTGTGGGGCCTGATGGTGTGCTCACAGACCTATCTTGCCTTACACGCCGGACATTTTGCCGAGGCGGCGGCCCGCCTACCAGTGACCGGGACGGTTCCGGCTCCACAGGGCGAAGGCCAGACCGCCCAGACCCACCACGAGGACGCCGCCCATAATGGCGAACAGGCCGAAGACGCCGATGCCGGAGCCCTTGTCCGCGACGATGACGGCGGCATGGCTGGCTTGGACCGGGGTGGCGATCGGTTTGGTCCAGGTGGACTCGGCCGCGGAGGTGGAGGACGACGGGCCCGGCGTGGCGGAGACAGAGGCAGAGGCAGAGGTGACCGGAACCACCGCCGCCGGTGCCGCCGGCACCGCAGCTGGCGCCATTCCGCCATCCGCCGCCGGCGTGGCCAAAGGTCCGAAGGCGGGCGCAGGGGCAGGCCGCGCCGGTGCTGGCGCCGGGGCGACGCGCGGCGCCGCTGGCGCGACGGGCTGCACAGGGGCCGGAGCAGGGGCAGGTGCCGGTGCCTTTGGCGTCGACGGCGCGGGGGCAGGCGTTGGGACGGGAGCCGCCGTCGTCGTCGGATCCGGTGAACCGGACGACGGCGGGGCGACGGGTGCCGGCGATTCGGGGCACTGTTGCCCCGACAGGCAGGCTGCCTGGGCTGCCCCGGCGGCACCGGCTACAACCATTAAAGCCAACATGGCGGCGGTAATTCCGGGCAGCAGTGCGCCCCGCAGTCGAGTGATTCGGATCATGGAAGTACCTTTGCAGCCGGGCAGGACGCTCCCGCGCCGAGTTATGTCCCGGGTATCTTCCTACGTGCTCCCGCGGATCACCAAATCCCTACTGCCGGTTTTCGGGCGGCAGCGCGATCTGGAGCTTGCGCGCCTTGCCCCTGCCAACGATGTAGCCGCGTCCCGGGATGAAGTCGGTGCCGACCCGTCCAAGAGACGTATTGAGGAGGCTGTCGCCGTCGATGTCGCCCGGATTGATCAGCAGTCCCCTCCTCCCCGACTTGAACGGTTGCGCCAGCGACCATGCCGATGACCAGGTGGAAGTTTCGGATTCCCCCACCACCCACTGGTCGGCCTTGATGGACGCCGCCACGAGCCGTTCGATGCCGGACTCGGCCAGGGTGTCCGTGAACTCCGTGAGTCCCTCGATGAAGATGGCCACCTTGCCCGGGTTGGCCGAGGCGTGGTCGGTGAGGGCTTCCAGCGCCTCCTCGACGTCGTCGGCCCCCACCAGCGAGCGGTCCCAGACCGGCAGGGACGCCACGGCGGACCTCCTGGCGGCAAGGTAAACCAGTTCGGTGTCGGGGTTGGACCGGCGCAGTGCGTAGGCCATCGTCACCAGGGCCACGGTGCGGCCGGCGCCGGGCGGGCCGGCGAGCAGCAGCGGGCCCTTGGCCATGAGCGTGGCCGGCTGCAGTGTTTCGTCGTCCACACCGATCACCGGAAGGTCCGGCAGGCCGGCAGGCAGGATGTCCAGGTCGATCTGCTCGGGCAGCCGCTCGATCCGCGGAGCCCTTTCCATGCCCTGACGGAGCATGGCTTCGCTGAGTTTGTGGACTTCGCGCGCCTGCAGGGCCAGGTTGGAGTTGCCGCCCAGGACAGCGAGCTGCACCTCGTGGGCGCCCAGCAGCCCGCGGCCGGGAGGCGAGGCCGGGCCGAGGACGTCCTTCGGCACGTCCATGGTCAGGTAGTCGTCCTCGGCGGACAGCCGCAGCACCAGCCGCCGCTGGATGGAGGCAAGCAACGACGCCGGGACGGAGTTGGGGCGGTCACCGGTGACGACGAGGTGGATGCCAAGGGGACGGCCGTCGGTCGCCAGCTGCAGGAAGATGTCCCAGAGGCCGGAGAGCTTGCTGAACTCGTAGGCCTCGCGGAAGGCCGACATGCCGTCGACCAGCACGAAGATGCGCTTTTCATCCGGCAGGCCGGCGAGCTTGCGGTACTCCCCGATGGTGGAGGCACGCACCTCGGCGAAACGTCGCGACCGGTCCTCGGCGAGGTCGTGGAGCCAGCGCAGGAGCCTGCCCACGCGCTCCACGTCGTCGCCGTCGATGATGCCGCCCACGTGCGGGAGCTCCTCGAGCATTTTTAGTCCGGCGGAGCCGCAGTCGATTCCGTAGACATGGACCGGGCCGCCGCGGGGCGTGACAGCAGCGGCGATGGCGATTCCCCGCAGCGCCGCCGACTTGCCCGAGCCGCCCGTGCCGTAGATGGCCATGTTGCCGTCTTTGTCCGGTTCGTAGAAGACGGTGGGCTGGTCCTGGCGGGCGGGGTCGTCCGCCACGCCCAGCAGGAGCCGTTCATCGGTGCGCGGGTTGGGCAGCAGGGAGAAGTCGTAGGTCGTGGCCAGCTGGTCCAGCCATGGCTTCCGCGGCGGCTGGATGGCCAGCAGGTCCGCGGCGGCGATGACGTTGGCGGTCATCCTGGCGATGTCGTTGGGCCCGGCGGGTTCGTCCTGCACGGCAGTGTCGGCGGCCGGTGTTTCCCACGCGGGACCCGACCCGAACGCCATCTCCACGATGTCGATCTGCGGGCGCTGCGGGCGTTCGGTGGTCCAGCCGCCGGCGTAGCCGGTCTGGAAACCCTGGATGCGCCCCGGGCCGGTTTTCGCCGCGCCGCGGCCCGGGATGGAGGGGTCGAAGTATGCGGCGTCCGGAACGCCAAGGATGTCCGTGGCGTCGTCCTCGTCAGCCATGCGCAGCGCCACCCGAAGGTTGGTGTTGGCACGCAGGCTTTCCTTGATGACGCCGGCGGGCCGCTGGGTGGCCAGAATCAGGTGCAGCCCCAGGGACCGGCCGCGGGCGGCAACGTCAACCACGCCGTCCACGAATTCGGGGACCTCGGTGGCCAGGGCAGCGAATTCATCCACCACGATCACCAGGTAGGGCGGGGCCTCGGGATCGGCCTCGCGCTGGAGCGCGAGCAGGTCCTTGGCCTTCTTCCGGTTGAGCAGGTGTTCGCGGTAATGGAGCTCAGCCCGCAGCGAGGTGAGGGCGCGGCGCACCAGGTGGGGCGAGAGGTCAGTGACCAGGCCCACGGTGTGCGGCAGGTTGACGCAGTCGGCAAATGCGGCGCCGCCCTTGTAGTCCACGAACAGGAAGCTGACGCGGTCCGGGCTGTAGGCAGTGGCCATGCCCATCACCCAGGACTGCAGGAACTCGGACTTGCCGGCGCCGGTGGTGCCTCCCACCAGCGCGTGCGGGCCCTCGTTCTTCAGGTCCAGGTGCAGGGGCTCCACGCCCTTGGACCCCACGAGGGCACGCAGCGAGCCGTTGTCCTTGCGGTTGGCAACGGCGGTGGAGCGGACGGAGTTGTTCTCCTGCCAGCGTTCGGCCACGGCCTGCGGGTTCTCAAGGAAGTCCTTGCCCACCAGCGCCGCATAGGACACGGCGCGCGGCAGGTTCGAGTCGTCCTCCAAAGGTTTGCCGGCGTCGACCACGGGCGAGAGCATGCGGGCCAGCTGGCCGGCCAGTTCAGCGTCGAGGCTTTCGCAGCTCACGGGGTAGGTGTGCCGTCCCAGCCGGACCTGGCCGGTGGTGGTACCGTGCTCGCCGTCCACCGCCATGAAGTCACGGCAGGCGGCCGGAAGGGACTCGACGCCGGCAGCCACCCACAGCACATGGACACCGGTATCGGGGCCGCGCTCCACGAGCCGGGTCAGCCGGCCGCGGTCCACCGGCGCGTCGTCCTCGACGATGACCAGCACCGACGGCAGCACCGGCGGCGGAACGTCCGCGGCTTCTTCGAGGATCCCGGGCCGTTGCGCGGGCCCCTCTGCTGGGCCGTGCGAACGCATCGCAGTTTCCCGGAGTTCCACCAGGTCCTCGATCCGGGCCAGCAGGCTGGTGCCGCCGGCCGAACCGGCGGCAAGGTGGTCACCGCTGAGGGGGCTGTGGCTCGAGCCGACGTGCGGCAGCCACTGCAGCCAGTCCCAGCGTTCCCTGGACCGCGCCGAGGTGATGGCGGCCACGGCCACTTCGGCCGGGGAGTGCAGGCCCACGAGCTGGAGCACCACTCCCCGTGCCACGTCATCGACGAGACCGCGCGGCCCGGCGAGGCCGAACGAGCCGGCGGACCGCAGCTGGGATACCACGGGCACGCCCTCGATCTGCCGGAACTGGTCCAGGCAGTCCTCGATCTCGCGCCGGTACTCGGTCTCGGTTTCCGCGGTGTTCGGCTCCTCGAACGGAATCCGGGACGGCACCGTGCCGAGCCCGAACCGGAGGGCCAGGAACCCGGAGTGTTCCGGCCGGTGGGTCCAGAGCAGGGGGCCAAGCTTGTAGATGGAGTCCACGGTGTCACTGACGGACGGCGCTTCCTGGAGCCGGACGGCCCGCTCCACGCGCTGCAGTTCGGTGCTGTCCTGCCGGAAGGCTGCCATGGCCTCCCTGAACTGCTTCACCTGTTCCTTGCGCTCGCGCTTGTTTTGCAGCTTCTGGTCCACATAGTGGCCCACGATGAACAGCGGCATCATCAGCATGAACAGCATGGACAGCAGGCTTTGGGTCACCGTGAACATCACCGCGCCCATCATCAGCGGAGCAATCAGCATGATGTAGGGGAAGGGGTGGTGGTCCTGCCGCTTGGGTCCGGCCGGGGGGACGCGCTTGGCGGGGGCGAACCGGGGCACCACCCGCGGCGAGCGGTTGAAGTCCACCAGCGGCGAAGTCGGAGCTGCCGCTCCGCTGCGCGCCAGGGGCACCACGGTCAGCTCGGTGTCGCCCAGCGTGACGGTGTCGGAGGAATTCAGCGTGGCCCGGGTGACGGGCAGCCCGTCCATCTGGAGGCCGTTAGCGGAGTTCGTGTCGACAATCTCGATGCTCTCCCCCACCGTGATGCGCGCATGCCGCTTCGACGTCAGCGGGTCGGTGAGCCGGACGTCCACGTTGCGGTCCCGACCGATGTAGCTGGTGCCGGAGGGCAGCGAAAACTCCCGGCCGACGTCGGGCCCGGAGACGATCCGGAGCGTCGCCGCGGCGGGGCCCCGGTCCGCGGCTGGGCCGGAGTCGTTCGGATTACCGAACTGGTCGCTCACCTGCGTAAGCGAGACGACGGATCCGGGCCGCAGCCCGGATTCCAGCAGGTTGTCCGCGCGGTCGAGGACGATGCCGCGCATACCGCCGGCCACGAACGCCTCGTCGATCCGGAGGGAAAGGTTCGGCGGAGCGGGCTGCTGCCGCCGGGCGGGATCGGCGGTCCACAGTTCGGTCGCGATGTCCGCGACGGTGGCGCGGCCATCCACGGTGACGGCCAGGTCCTTGGCCTCGGCAGGGTCCCGGCGCAGGGTCAGTCGGATCCTCATGCTTCGACGTCCCCGCACATCTTTTCCAGGAGGTGCAGGTCGTCAGCGGTGACCAGGTGCGAGGTGACCGCGTGCTCCACGAGGCGCGCCCGGCGGTTGGTGGCCAGCTTGCCACCGCCTCCGCGAAGGCCGGCCACTCCGGCGCGGTCCAGTTTGTCGCACACGTTGTCCAGCTTCCGGTTGAACCGGGTGATTGCCCAGCCCAAGGTCCGGGCCGCCTCTGCGGAGGAAGGAATGGCACTGAAACCCGTGCCTTCGCGCCGGAGCATGGGCTCGGCGAGCGCCACGATGAGTGCTTTCTGGGAGTCCGTGAAGACCACGGGGCCGATGGTGGTGTCCCCGCCACTGGCTTCGCTGCTGGTCTCCTGCCGGAACGACGGCGTTTTCAGGTGGACGGCGAATTCGTACGTGGTGGGACCGGCCGTGAAAATGACGCTGGTGTGACTGAAGACGAGCGGCAGCCGGGCGCCGGGTGAGAGCCACGCCTGCATGCCGCCGGATCCGTCGGCCACCGTGGCGGAGAGCCGGCTGCCCACATTGCTGAGCCACCAGATGCCGTTGTACCTGGCAATCTGCAGGAAGCGCCGGTGCAGGTACGGGTTGTCGTCCACCTCGAGGTCGCCCTCGCGGCCGATGCTGAAGATGTCCTCATCGGCCGGCTCGTACCACTCGCCACAGAAGTCGATGGCCAGGTCTCCCATGTTCCGTGCCTCCTCGATGGGCAGTGTCGTTGTTTTCATAAGCCGGCTACTCCTGAAGGCATGCGATGGAATCCGAGCCGCCCGGCGAGGCGCTGCCGTCGGCCCTGACTATGATCACTTGGAGGCAGATGGGCGGCTCATTGAAACCGGAAACGAAGGTCCTATTGATCTTTGTAGTTTCAAAGGGGCCCTCCTCCTTTGCCGACTTGGCCCGAAACTTGAAGGTGTCACCTTCTCTGGGCTGCGGGTTCGTCCAGGAAAAGACAATGATGTTTGGATCCTCTGGCTTCCGCGCGGCCGCGAGGCCTTCTACGTCCGGCACCGTCCCGTTGTCCAGGGGATCCGCCGGCTGCTTGCTCACCTCCGGGGATTCGATTGGGCTTGGCGTCTGGGGCGCGGCGTTGGCCACCACCAGGCCCACGCCGACGGCGAGGGCCAGCATGGTACCGCCGGAAATGGCGAGCCAGAGGTTTCGCTTGGAGTGGTCCTGTGCGGGGACGCCCGCAGGTCCGTCCACTGCCTCCGGCGGCTGGGCCGAGCGGTGGACGGTCGTGTCGGCGGCACCGGTGTAGCCGGTGTCTGCTGCGTGGAAGGAGGGGCCGGCTTGGCCGGTACTGCCTCCCGCGGGGCCGCGCAGGACCGTAGCCTGCCCCCGTTCCTGCAGGCCGCCGTCGTTCGTCCCCTCAGGATCGGGGCCAGCGGGCACGTCAACGCCGGCAGGGAACAACGGCTTGGTCCACGCCGGAAAGGTGGGCGCACTCCCGGTCCGGTCGGGGTCGATGGAGGCGACGTTGCGTACGCGGGTCTCCTCCACGCCGTCGTCCAGGTGCACGTCCTCCGGAAGGCGCTCCTCGAGGACCTCGAAGGGCGTCACGGACAGGTTGAGCTCCGCCTGGATCCGCTGCAGCGCCAGGGCGAAGGCGTGGGCCGACGAATAGCGTGAGGCCGGCGACTTGGCCATCGCCGTTGCCAGGGCCAGTTCAAGGGATTCGGGCACGTCCGCGCGGCCCAGCCGGGATACGGGCATGTTGGTGATGCGCGAGATGAGCTCGCGCTGGGAGTTGTCCGCGCCCGGCAGCACGAACGGTGACCGTCCGGCGAGCAGTGTGTACAGCGTGGCACCGAGGGCCCACACGTCCACCAGCACACCGTCGACGTTGCCGTCCGTGAACTGTTCCGGCGGGGACCAGGGGATGGACATCCCGGCGTCCTCGTCGACGTCGCCGGCCAGCGTGCCGGAAATGCCGAAATCAGTGAGCGCCGGACGGTGATAGTCAGTGACCAGGATGTTGGCGGGCTTGATGTCGCGGTGGGCGATGCCGGCCCGGTGCGCCGTTTCGACGGCGGACGCCACCTGGATGCCGACGGCCAGGACCTCGTCCACGCTGAAGCGCTGCCGGCGGTACCGGACGTCCAGGCTGGGCCGGGAGCAGTACTCCATGGCGAGGTAGGAATGCCCGTCCTCGGTCACCTCGGCTTCAAAGATGGTGACGATGAAGGGGTGCGACGACAGCTGGGCCATCAGGTTGGCCTCGGACTCAAAGCGGCGGCGGGCGCCCTCCGTCTTGAGGCCGGACAGCAGCACCTTCACGGCCACCTTGCGGCGCGGCCGGTCCTGTTCGTAGAGGTAGACGTCAGAAAAACCGCCCGATCCAAGCAGGCTGACGTAATTGAAACCGGGAATGCGGGGCGGTGGCGCCGCCGGCCGCTTGGAACTCACAGGATCTCCTCAAAGCGCAAGGACACGTCATCGCCGAGTTCTGCGATGTCGCCGTCCAAAATAATGGCCATTTCGTTCTGGGCAAGGCGCCGCGGCGGTTGGCCCTCGCGGATCAGCACTGTGCCGTTGGTTGCTTTCAGGTCGCAGAGCATCACGTGCCAGCCCTCCAGCCGGACCTCCACGTGCGACCTGGAAATGTCGCCACCGGGGCTGGCAACCTGGACCAGCCGCGGCAAGGTGCCGCCCTGGACCCGGGACACGGACGGCTGCCGCCCGATCACCAGCGACTGTTCGAGGTCGATCAGGTCCCCCGTGGACAGCCGCAACCGGCCCAGCCTTGGGCGCGGCACCTGGATGGCGACGTCCGGCAGCTGCGCCCCGCAGGTGAAGCACTGTCCGCTGGTGGGAGGGTTGGCGTGGCCGCCGTGGCAAACACGGGCCAGCACTAGGGGGCCGTTGCCCGCCGCCGCACCTTGGCCGGGTTCCTGGCCCTGCCCTGCCTGCTGTGCTCCGGACGCGGGAAGATCGCTCTTGAGCACGGTCTGACCGTCGTGGTCGCCTTCCGGCGCCTCGCGGGGTTCGGGCACGGGGACAAACGACGGCGGAACCTGGGTTCCTGAGAACGACGGCGGGATCTCCGGTCCGGGGGCACGGTCGCCGCCCGTCGCCCACGGCACGGAGTCGATCAGTCCTGACGGAGAGGGGGCTGACGGGGGCGCGAACTCCTGGGCCGCTGTTTCCTGGGCTGCTGTTTCCTGGGCTGCGGCCTCCTGAACTGCCGTGTCCGGGACTGCCGACTGCCGACCAGCCGCCTCCGGAACGGCCCTTTCCCCGGCTGCGGGAGCACCGCCGTCGTCCTCCTGGCCGGTCCGCACGGCGGCGTCCTCAATGCTGCGCACCACAGTCTTGTCCCAGAGGTGGTCGTACGAGCTGGTGAGTTCGGTGGCCGGGCTGAATTCCTGACCCGGAGCGCCCTGGGAGGGTGCTGCCTCCGGCAGTGCTTCCTGGCTCAGTGATTCCTGGCTCAGTGATTCGTGGGGCACTGATTCCTCGGACAGAGATCCTTGGGGCAGTACTTCCTCGGGCAGCGTCCCGGCAGAGGCAGTGCCCGTCTCGGTGAATCCGGTGACGGTTTCCTGCAGTCCCGCAACTGTCTCTGCCGACACTTCTCCCGCTGGCTCTGACACCAGGGAAATGTCCTCAGCGGGCGCCGCGATGGTCTCGGCCGACGCCTCCACAGGAGGTGCAGCGGAAGACGTTGCAGCGGTTTCCGCTGGGAATGACGGGGCACGCCCGGGCCCGGTGACACTGACACGCAGCGAACTCAGAAGCACCGCCCCTTCCAGCACCGGCAATTCAGCCGCAGGCAACGCGGCGGGCGGCATTCCAGCTACGGAACCCGGCGCTGACGAACCGGACTGCGCTGACGCGGCGGCGGGCACCGCCACGCTGAACCACTCGGGTGCGTCCAGCCACCGCTCCGTCCAGGTGGTGACATTCCGGCCGTCGAGTTTCACGGGACCGGACGGGAGCTGGACTGTCATGTCGATGTCGCCGCGCAGGAATACCCGCAGTGAGTCGCTGAACCCGATGATCCCGAACCACGGGCTGGCGGACAGCGGCGCACCGAACCCGCCCGTCACGGCAGAAAGGACCTCGGCTGGATCCGGGCCTTTCGCCAGCAGATCCCACACCGTGCTCACCAGCGGGGCCGGAGTGGCGGGGTCGAGGATCACAGCAGTTCCCGACCGGATGAGGCCAAGCCATCCGCCGGAGACATAGCTAGCTGCGGCCATTGACGGCGTCCTCGCTTCCGGCACGCGGCAGCGTGTCCTCCTCTTCCGCGTCGGCGGCGGTCCGGGGTGCCGTCGTCGCGATGCCGGCGTCGTTGAGCACGTTCCTGGCGTCGACGACAATCACCGTAATGTTGTCCCGGCCGCCGCGCCTGAGCGCTGCCTGGATCAGGGCATCCACGGCCTCCTGGGGATCCTCGACCGTGCTGAGGATGTCAAGCATCTGTCCGTCCGTCAGCTCCCCGTTGAGACCGTCCGAGCACACCATCACCCGGTCGCCTTCCTCAATCGGCAGGAGCCAGTAGTCGGCTTCGGTCTCGTCGCCCGCACCCAGCGCGCGCGTCACGACGTGCCGGCGCGGATGAACAGCAGCCTCCTCGGCGGTGATCTCGCCACTCTCGACGAGCTCCTGGACCTCGGAGTGATCCACGCTGACCTGCGAGAGCCGGCCCTGGCTCAGCCGGTATGTCCGGGAGTCCCCGATGTTCATGACAAGCCAGTAGGGAACACCCATCTGCTCCACCACCACCACGCCGCTGAGCGTCGTTCCGGCCCGCGAGCCGGTGGCCGAGCGGATCGATTCGTCGGCGCTGGCGAGGTACTGCTGCACCACTCCCGCGGTGGCTGTCCGCTCCCCCGTGGCCAGTTGCGGCAGCTGTGCCAGGGCCCGCACGCACATGCCGCTGGCCACCTCGCCGGCTTCATGGCCGCCCATGCCGTCAGCGACGGCGAACACGGGATCCGAGGCTATGTACGAGTCCTCATTGAGCTCGCGGCGAAGGCCGCGGTCCGTTCCGTAGCCGTAGCTGAGCCTGAGGCCGGGCTCTCCGCCGGTCCCTGGAGTTCCGGCCACCTGCTGTGAATTCATGCGTGTCCTACGGTAAAGGTGCGGTCCCCGAAATGAACTGTGGTTCCGGGGCTGACGTATGCGGGCACGCCCGGCTGCAGCGCCGTGCTCATGCCGTCGGGCGTGGTGACGGCGCTGCCGTTGGTCGAATGGCGGTCGGTAACCCAGATGCCGGTGCCGTCCGTGAGCAGGTGGAGGTGCGTCTTGGAAATGGTCCTGCCGGGGTCCGGGACCGGCAGCAGTTGCGCCTGCGACTCCCCGGCGGCGGGGGCAGGATTGCGGCCGATCAGGACGGTCCGCTCCAGGCGGAAGTCGCGGCCGTCGTCGAGCGTTATCCTCAGCACCGCCTCCGGCGCGTCCTGGCGAACCCCGGCGCGCACCTGGGTTCGGTCCATCGCGTCGTCGGGATGGACGGCATCGACCGGGTGAACGGCAGCATCGGGATGGACAGCCGGGGCTGCGGGCGGAAGCGGCTCAATATGGGCCTGCGCAGCAACCGGGCCGGGGGCAGCCGGGGTCCGGGAAGCAACCGGGGAGGCCACCTGCTGCACCGGGGGCAGGTCCAGGGGTGCGAAGCTGTAGGGGCCTTCGATGCCGCCGGTGGCCACGGGGTTGCGGCCGTTCACGACGTCGAACACGAGGGTCTTGGCCGCATGGTCATGCCACCCGCGGAGCCCGCCGTTCCGGTCCCAGACGCTGGATACCACCACGGCGACGGCCGAGGCCGTCCCCAAAAGCAGCAGCGGCCCCAGGATCAGCGGGGCGGCGTCGAACCACTTGAAGACGGCCACCAGTACCGCGGCAAGGACGGACAGCAGGAGGCCGGCACCGGTCACGATGCCCCGCAGGAACACGGCGCCGAGGCCCGGCGCGTAGCCGTCCTTGTCGGCACTGCGGATGCCCATGAGCTGGTTGCCGATGGTGTTGCCTGACCGGCCCTCGACACCTGCGAGCGCGAACGCGTAGACAAGGGTCAGTCCGGCTCCGATGCTTCCAAGGAGCGTCAGCAGGCTTGTGTCATAAATGATGAGTCCGGCACTGCGCGTGCTGGTGATATTTGCGAACCCGAAGGACAGCAGAATCGTCAGGACTGCCACCGGCGCAAGCCAGTCGAGAACGGCTGCGCCGAGGCGTTTGCCCGGCGCCGCTGGAACCAGCGCAAGAGTGCCTGACATGTCCGATCCTTCCCCCAGCCCTACCGGGATGCTACCGGGAATTGGAGCGGCTTGCCTCACGCCGCGGCGGGCTGCGGCTTCCTGACCCGGGCGGGCCGACCGGTTGACAATGGCTCCCCTGTTGGGCAGCGGTGTGCCGCACGCACCGCAAAAGCTCGCCCCGGCGCGGACAGGCTGCCCGCAGCGCAGGCACGGCCCTGTTCCATCCGCAGCGACCGGCCCGGCAGCTGCAGGCCCGCCGGTTCCAGGCCCCTCGCCGGTTCCAGGTCCCCCGCCGGTCATAAACGAACCGTTCACCGCCGGAACCCCCGCGCGGCCAGGGCCGTCCTGGCCTCGGCCAGCAGCGACCGGGGCGAGAACCGCGCCCGCTGCCGCCGCCAAAAGCCGACCGTTCCCGTCATCTCCTTGAGCGAGCCGTCCACGACGTCCCAGTACTCCCGCACCTCATCCTCACTCGGCTGGCCCGCCCCGAAGATGGAGGCGTCGGCCCGGTGCGCCAGCAGGGTCGTGGTGGTCCCGGTGGCGGGGAACGCCGCAGCGACCACGGCCGCCGTTTCCCTCCTGGTTGCACGGCTGTCCACGGCGGCGCCCAGGTCCGTTGCCAGGCTGAGGACCTCGTTCCAGCCCCCGCCGACGCGCTGGGCAGGATCGCCGCCGGTGAAGCGGGCTTTCCGGCGCCGGGACTTGAGCAGGGCCACGAGCAGCAGCGGCAGGGCGAGGATGCCAATCGGAATCATGGCGATGCCAATGGCCGCGAGGATGGGACCCCAGAACAGCCAGGGATTGTTCTTCTTCTCGTCGGCGTCGAGCGCGTCGGGAGAGGAGTCCGGCGGCAGATCGGCCGGTTCCTGCGGCGGTGGCGGCGGCTGCAGGACCTGGGGCTTCGGCTTGGACTTGCTTTCCGGATCAGGCGGAATGGGAATGTTGTCCTTGGGCGGCGTGGGGTCGAAGGCCACCCAGCCCACCCGGTCGAACGCCACTTCCACCCAGGCATGGACGTCCTTGCCCAGGATCCTGATCTCGCCCGCACCGTTCTCCGGGCTCTTGGGGTCCGGATAGAAACCCATCACCACGCGTGACGGGATGCCCAGGTGCCGCAACATCAGGGACATCGCCACGGCGTACTGCTCATCGTCGCCCAGCATCTGCTTGGCGGTCAGCAGGTCCCGGATGCGCGCCGCGCCGTGCCCGGAGACGCTGGGAAGCTGCCCGTCGGCGATGAGCCCGTTGCTGAAGGCGCCCTTCTTCTGGAAGTGGGCCTCGATCTGCCGGACCTGGTCCACGGCGGTCGGGGCGTCCGCGGCCAGGTCATTGGCCTGGGCACCCACCACCGGCGGCACGTCGGCAGTGTCCGGAAGGCTGGCCCGGGCGAAGTCGTATTGGGTCAGCTGCCCGTGCTCGAGCTTCACCGGGTCCGAGACCTGGACAGTGTAGGTGTCGCCCCGGGACAGCCCTTGGGTGGTCACCGCAGTGTCGGTTCCGGAGTTGAAGTACAGCCCCGAAGCGGCACCGGACGAGCCCGGGCCGAAGCTGAGTCCGGTGGTCTTCCGGCCGCCCGGAACGAAGTAGCCCTGGTAGTCATCAATGGTGATGTTCAGGCTGTAGTCGTTCGTCGGCACCGCGTCCGTGGAGCCGGCAAGGGTGTTGAGCGATTTCGCATCGCCCACCTTGCTGAAACTGCCGGAGCCGTTCGGGTCCATCGTGTAGTTGGTCCCGTTGAAGGAATCGAGTGCCCCGAGCCGGACGCGCGCGTCCTTGGGCAGCCCCTTGACGGTGAACAGGGCGTCGTCCTTCTTGTCCTTGACGAAGTTCCGGAAGCTCGCCAGCGGCGTGACATACGCCTTGGGGTCAAAGGGCGGTACGACGACGTTGCGGAGGACGCGGCGCTCGTCGCCGCCGGCGATGAGCGGCGATACCGCCGCGGTGATACCCACTGTCGCCGCCAGCACGGCGGCACCGGCCGCCAGGCGGCGCATGCGCACTTTCGCAGCCAGGCCTGCGTCGTGCTGGGGACGGTTCACCGAGACCTTGTGAGTGTCGCGCCGGCGCAGGGCGTCCCGCCGGAAAGTGGCCCAGGCGATGCCCACCACCGTCAGCGCGATGCCCCTTTCCACCGTCAGGAACCCGGCGTTGGTGCTGAAGGCGATGCCCGTGACGAACAGAACCAGGACAGGCAGCAGCGGCCAGTAGGGGCTCCGGATCCGCCAGGTCAGGATGCCGGCGGCAACTGCCGTGATGAGTGAACTCAGGAAGGGGACGATCAGCACGCCGCCTGCGGCGCCCACCGGCACTCCGACTGTCAGCATGTCCTTCCACGCGAAGACGACGCCTAGCAGCAGCGTCCGCAGTGATTCCAGGCCGGGCAAGAAGCCAGCCACCGCGGCGTCGGGCACGGCCAGGGCAGTCCCCAGAACCAGGTAGGCGCCGAAGGCCAGTGCTGTGGTGATCAGCAGGCCCAGCCGGAAATGGGCGTTGGCGGCAGCGACGGCCAGGCCCAGGATGATCCCGCCAAAGCCGGCCACCAGGTAGTGGGGGTCGCCGCCGAAGCTGAGGCTGAACCCGAGGACACCCAGCCCGAGCAGAATGGTGAGGGCACCGGCGTCGAGCACAAAATGCCACAGTGGCCGGCCGTCCGCGAATGCGGACCCGGCAGCAGGCCGCGCTGAACGACGGGCGCTGTCTGGACGGCGGGGGCGGAGACCGGTGGCCTCACTCATGCTGCAGCCTTTCGCAGGACGGAGGGAAGGTCGGCGAGGTCGCCCACCGTGAGGACGGTCAGGTCGCCGATGTTGGCGCGGGCCGGGGCAGCACCAAGGTCCATGCGCACGGCGAGGCTTCGGACGCCGGGCGGCACCGAGGCGGCGGCCGAGCGCAGCTGGGTGGGCGTCACGTGGCTGCCCACGACGAAGAAAACCACCGAGGCGTTGGGCACCGTGTCGGCGAGTGTGCGTGCGAGGTCGACGGCGGTCTTCCGCAGCGGGGTGCCTGCGATCCGGGTCATGTCGTCCAGCATGTTGCGGCCGGTCTCGCAGCGCAGCGGACCGGACTGCGTCAGGACGTCCAGCTCGCGCTGTTCGCGGATGGCCTGCCGGCCGATCGACGCGGCTGCCGATATGGCCAGCTCGAATTCCTCTTCCGACGCGTATTCGTCCGTGTTGATGGACAGCGAAATGGCCAGGTGGGCGCGGCGGGTTTCTTCGAACTGGCGGACCATGAGCTTGTTGGTCCGGGCGGTGGTTTTCCAGTGGATGTGCCGCCGGTCATCGCCCGGGACGTAGTCGCGCAGCGCGTGGAAGGAAACGTCCGCGCTGGACAGCTCTGTGGTGGGCATGCCCTCGAGGTCGCGGATGAAGCCGGCGGCGGAACCGGCCAGCGCAATGGTCCGTGGGTGCACGTAGAGGTCCCCGGGTTCCGTCCAGAGCACCTGGCGGCGGAGCAGATGCAGCGGATCGGCCCGGACTGAACGGACCGGACCCACCACGATCACAGCCCGGCGGGCCGTGGGGATGGTGAAAAGGTCCTCGTGCACCTGCTGCGGCTTCATCCGCGGGAGGTGGAACACGGCGGTGGCTGCCCCGACGGGCAGTTCGAGGTCAGCCGGCAGGAGCGGCCGGGCCGAGGTGTTGGACACGGCAATGCTTCCGACGGCGCTGTCCCCCACCGCCACCCTGGTCCGGGCGAGGTCGAGCACCACGCCGTAGGAGGACCGGCCCAGGATGAAGCCGACGGCGATGACGAAAAGCACCAGCGCCGCGATGGCCGCCGCCGTGGCTTCCTGCCAGCCGTAGGCACTTCCGGCCGCCCACAGGAGAACCGCTGCGGCCAGCACGGACCAGCCCAGGACGCTGACCACGGACAGGACGGGCCGGACGCGGCGGCCCCACACGCCGTCGGCCGTCCGCCAGGCCGGACCCAGCGCGAGGCGCACCGTGCTGCCGGCGTCCGACCACAGCCTGGCCGGGCGGCTTTGGAGCCGCGCCCCGGGCAGCCGCATTTCGGGAAGCCGCATTTTGGGCAACAGCATTTTGGATAGCCCCACCCTAAACCGCTGCACGCTAGACGGCGGCGCGCTGCTGCGGCGCTGCGACATCGGCCAGGACGCGTCCCAGAACGGCTTCGGCCGTTGCCCCGGAGAATTCGGCCTCGGGGTCCATCACGAAACGGTGGGTCCAGACGACGGCGGCAAGGTCCTTGATGTCGTCCGGCAGGACGAAGTTGCGTCCCTGGCTCGCTGCCCAGACCTTGGCCGCCCGGACCATGGCGAGGGCGCCGCGCACCGAGACGCCCAGGCGGGTCTCGGGGGCGTTGCGGGTTTCCTCGCAGAGCCGGGAGATGTACTCAAGCACCGCGGTGTCAACGTGGGTGGTGGCGGCGAGGTCCGCCATGTCGGCCACGGCCTGCGTGGTGATGACCGGCTGCAGGTCCCGGGACCGGTCTTTGAGGTTGGTTCCGCCCAGGAGCTGGACGGTGGAGGCGTGGTCCGGGTACCCGATGGAGGTCTTGATCAGGAAGCGGTCCAGCTGGGCCTCGGGCAGCCGGTAGGTGCCGGCCTGCTCGATCGGGTTCTGGGTGGCCAGCACCATGAACGGGCGGCCGGCTTCGTAGGTGGTGCCGTCCACGGTGACGCGGGACTCCTCCATGACTTCCAGCAGCGCCGACTGTGTCTTGGGCGAGGCCCGGTTGATTTCGTCGGCAAGGACGATGTTGCTGAAGATCGGGCCCTTGTGGAATTCGAACTTCTGGGTCTTCTGGTCGTAGATGGTGACGCCAGTGACGTCCGAGGGCAGCAGGTCCGGCGTGAACTGGATGCGGTTGTTGGAGCCCTGGACGGTGGCCGCCAGGGCCCGGGCCAGCGAGGTCTTTCCGGTGCCGGGGGCGTCTTCGAAGAGGACGTGGCCTTCGGCGAGCATCGCGGTGAAGGTCAGGCGGATGACGTGGGCCTTGCCCAGGACGGCCTGGCCCACATTGGCGACGAGCTTCTCGAACGTCCCTGCAAACCAGGCGGCCTGCTCGCTAGTCATTGTCATGGTTGTTCCTATTCTGTGTCATTCCAGGCATATTCGTTCCCAGCAGGCGGTGGCACTCAACAGGGCTGTGACGTGGCACGGTCAGCACTGCCCCACTCCCGGGCCGCGGACGTCCACGGTGATGCCCTTGACGTACCAGCCGGAGTGTGGCCCGCCGTTCATCAGGTACCAGCGGCTTCCGTTGTTGTAGATGTCCGACCAGCAGGGAGTGGGGATCCAGCCGTCCGAATAGGACACCCAGTTGGCGTCGCTGCCACCGCAGCTGCGCGTCGCGGCGTTGTACCGGTCAGGGACACCGGGCTTGCCGGGGCAGCTGTTGTTGTCGGACTGCTTGACCCTAACCTCGGTGAGCGGGGGCGTCGGATCTGCGCCGGATGTGGCGGTGGCGGAGTCGGAACTGCCGCAGTCCTTGATTGCGTCGGTTCCGTTGCATGCGCGGACCGCCAGCGTGTGGCGCTGGCCCCAGCCTCCGCCGGCATGGTTGTACTGCCGGGCCAGGCCCACGGACTTGAACCCGGTGCCGTCAAAATTCACTTCATAGCGGTTGATGGGCCTGCCGTTGTCGTTCGGCGCGCTCCACGTCCAGTGCACCTGGCTGTCCCCGACGCCGGATGTGCCGCCGGTAACCACCGGCGCGGCAGGCGGACCGTACGGAACGGCCGAGCCGATGGCTTTGCCGTCACCGGAGACGTTGTTCTTGGTGGAGGAGGCAATGATGTTCACCGTGACGTTCTTGCCGTTGGGCTGCCCGTATATGGTGCCGCCGCCGGCGCTGATCGGCCCTGACCCGTAGGCGGTGGACCACCGGTACGCGATCTCCGACGCCTGTGAACCGTTCCGCTGGGCCTCCGTTAACGGTGTGAACGTGACCTTGAGCTGGCCGGAGTTGCCGGGCGCCGATACTGATCCGCCGCTCACTGTCCCCGGCTTGCCGGCGGCCCGGACCGGTGCCGACTGTGCACTCGTTCCGGACGTTCCTGCCTTGTTCGTGGCGGAAACGGTGAACGCATAGTCCGCCTCGGAGTTGTCCACGGTGACGTTCAGCGACGTTCCGGAGGCCACCTTCTGGCTCTTGACCACGGACCCGCCCCGCAGCGTGGTCAGCGTGTAGGCGGAGACGGCGTCGCCGTTGTTGTCCGGCGCCGTCCAGCTGACGTTCAACTGGGATTGGGGGCCCACGGAACCGGCGCCGGCCGCGGTGGGGGCTGCGGGCGTCACCGGAACCCCGGCCGGCACCTCGGCGGCGGAGTAGGTACTCCATTCCGACGGGTCCTTGGCATCGTTCCGGGCGAGCACGCGCACCTTGTAGGCCACGCCGTTGGTGAGTCCCTTCCAGACGTAGCTGGTGGATGTCAGGTTCTGGATCTGCGGGTTCTGGCCGCTGGGTGCCGGCGAAATCTCCAGATCGTAGGATTTGACCGGCGAACCCTTGCTGGCCGGCGCCTTCCAGGAAGCGGAGAGCTGCTTGTCGCCGAACTTCAGCGACGGAGCCAAGGGCATCTCGGGCTTGACGTCGGGCCGGACCTCAGCCGAAGCCGGTGAACGGTCGGACTCGCCGAATTCGTTGGTCGCTGTCACCTGGAAGTGGTACTTCGTGTTGTTCACGAGGTTGTTCAGGGTGCACGAGTTGGCCGGGCAGTCCTGCGTGTAGCCGCCTTCGCCGTACACCGTGTACTTCGTGATCGGCGCGCCCCGGTCAGCCGGCGCCGTCCAGTTCAGCAGGGCCGTCTGGTCGCCGACGCTCTGTGCCTGGGGCGTGGCGGGGGGGAGCGGCTTGTCCTTGACCGTGAGCCGGATGCGGGCGGTGGCGTAACGGGAGGAGTCCTCGGTCCTGTCCCCCACGGTGTAGGACGCAATCAGGGTGCCGGAGAACCCGGCCGACGGCGTGACCGTCACCGAGTCGCCGCTGATGGCGGCAGTGCCCTGGCCCGTTTCCGTGGCCACGCCGATGATTTTCAGCGGCGTATCCGGGAACGGGTTGGCATCGTTGGCCAGCACCTTGACTGTCACCGGCTTGCCCGCCGCGGCGTTTTCCTCCACGTCGTCGTTGGCGACCGGCTTGGCCCGGTTGGTGGCCGTGACGGCGAGCCGGAACGTGGCGGTGGATTCCAGGCCGCGGGGGTCCTTCGCCTTCACCTGCACGGCGCCGCCGTCACCTGTCCTCGCGCCGTCCTTCGCCGAGACCTTGAGGGACGCGCCGTCGATGGCCACGTTGAAGCCCTGGGGAACCGCGCCGGCGACCTCGTACTTCATGTTTGCGGCGTCGTCGCCATCCGGGTCGGTGGTCAGTTTGGCCAGGTCGGCGGCGGCGGAGTCACCCAGCGGAACATCCACCGAGCCGCCGAGCAGTACCGGCGGGTTGTTGCGGTTGGGATCCGGCAGCACCCTGGTACGGATGCTCAGCGTGGATTTGAGTCCTGCGGGGTCATCCGGTCCTGAGCCGTCCGTCACCTCGAACGTGATGGAGCCCGGGCCAACGTAGTCCTTGTCCGCCGTGTACCTGACGGCGGTGGCGTTGCCGGCCACCGGGTTGCTGCCGTCCGCGCCGATCAGCTTGATACGGTCGGTCTGGGTCAGCCGGGGCGAACGGCCGTCCCGCACCTTGACCCATTCGGCGAGGTCTGCGGTCACGGACTGGCCCGCAACCACTTCAAGGACCTCGTCCTTGGCCAGGGTGGGAACCTGCTGGCCCAGGCCCGGCACCCAGATGATCGCCGTCGACTTCTGGCCGTCGACGTCCTCAACCGTGTAGGGCACCAGCTGTGGCTGCTCGGTCAGCTCCACGAACATGTTGCCTTCCGGCCCCGGGCGCGCGGTCTCGGTGGCGCTGCTGATCCTGAGGTTCTCGCCCACGCCGTCGGGGTCTTCGTCATTCTTGAGGACGGGCACGTCGACCGCGGTTTTACCGAGCGTCTGCGCGGAGGTCACCCGGTCATCCCGGGCGATCGGTGCCTGCAGCGGGACGTTGCTGTCCACCACCATCCGGATGGCTGCCTGGGCGGTGGCTCCACGTTCATCGGCCACGGTGTAGCGGACATTGACGGTGCCTTCGGCGGCCGGTGCCTGCAGCAGGATGCGGCCGCTTTGCTTGCTGACTGTGGCCTTCAGAGCGGCATCGGCCTCAATGCCGTCGGTGAGGATCCGAATCAGGTCCCCGTCCGGATCAGTGTCATTGCCGGCAGCATCGACGACGATCTGCCGCCCGGGCCGGACCTTGACCTGGTCGTCCACGGGAGCGGGCTTCTGGTTGGTGTCGCCGCGTGGTGCGATGCCCACGGTGACGGTGCCGGTGTTGACGGCGCCCTGCCGGTCCACCACCTTGTAGCGGAACGTATCGGTTGCGGCACCGTTTCCGGCCGCGACGAAGTCGATGAAGTTGCTGCCCGCCGTCGCGGTGCCCATGCCGGGCGTGCTGTCGATGCCGGTCAGCTGGACGGAGTCGCCGTCGGGGTCAATGCCGTCCAGCGGCACCGGAATGCGCACCGTGCCGGCCGCCACCACCCGCGCTGTCAGGTTTTTGGGCTGCGGGCGGGAGTTCTCGGCGCCCTCCAGCGGCAGGATGTGGATGGTGACGGCGGCGGCGCTCTTCTGGCCCTGCGGGTCCACCGCATTGTAGATGGCGCGCACGGTTTTTGGCTGGCTCCCCGCGATGAACCGGAGGGTGTTCTCCGAGACGAAGCCCTTGCCGTCCTCCGCCGGAACGGCCTGCGGCAGGACCGGGTCAAGGGTCAGCTTTTCACCCTGCGGGTGGGTGTCATTGTCCAGGACCGGGATGGTCACGACGTCGTTGACGCGGACGTTGACCTCGTCGGGCTTGGGCTGCGGCGCCTCCACCACAGCCGGGGCAGGAACGGGCACCACCGAGACGCTTCCGGTGGCGGAGGATTTGCCGTTGGACATGGTGTAGCGGAACAGGAAGGGGTCCTTGGTGCCCGCGATGTCGGTGATCCGCAGGACGCTGTGGTCAATGACGCTCACCGACGCCGTGGCGTTCTCCGGCACCGCGACGGACTGCAGGACCAGGACGCCGCCGGAGGGGTCCGAGTCGTTGGCCAGCGGGTCCAGCAGCACGCTGCCGCCCACCGGCAGGAGCGCCACGTCATGGACGGCGACGGGATTTCCGGCGTCCTTGCCGGATTCCACATCCACCCGGATGAGGCCCTGGCTGCTTTGCGGTCCGTTGCTGGCCAGGTACGTCAGGTAGACAGGTCCCGGGGTCCGGCTGCGGAAGGTGAAGGTGCCGCCGTCGGTGACCGGGCCCAGTTCTGCAGCTCCGCTGGCTTCCACCTGGGCGAGGCGCAAGGCGCCGCCGTTGGGATCGACGTCGTTCTTCAGCGGCGTGATGACCAGGTCCTGGCCCACCACTGCCGTGACGTGGTCGGCGTTGACCACGGGAGCGAGCGCTCCCGGCGGCTGGACGTTGACCACAACCTTTCCCGTGGTGGTGGCGCGGCCGTCCCAGACGGTCACGGTGACGCTTTTCTTGCCCGCCGAGGCGCCGGAGTCCTGGAAGGTGAGCAGGCCGTCGCGGCGGACCTTGACCTGGTCCTGTTCGTTGTCGGCGGTGGCTGACATCAGGACGAGGTCGTCGCCGTCGGTGTCGGCCCAGTCCGTAAGGATGTTCTGGCTGACGGTCTTGCCCTGCTCCACCAGGAGGGTGGTGGGATCGCCGCGCTTGAAGGCCGGGGGCCGGTTCTCGTCCGGCCCGACGACGCTCAGGCTAACCCTGCCGCCGGCGGACAGTCCGCGCCCGTCCGCCGCGGTGTAGTCGAAGGTCTCGGTCCCCGGCGCGGCGTCGGCCGGCACCGTGATCTGGAAGGCGGACCCGCCGTAGATGCCTTCAATGCTTCCGGCCTGCGGGCCTTCCGCACCGAGTGAGGCGGTCAGCACGTCGCCGTCGGGGTCGGAGTCGTTGTCGAGGACGCTCAGGACGGTGGTCCGCCCGGGCCGGACGCCGACGGCGTCGGGTTTCGTCTCGGGGGGACGGTTGGGTTTGGTGCGGTCCGGCAGCACGTTGATGGTGTTGTCGTCGGCCGACTCCTCGTCGGGGTCGTCAGCCTGGTTCTTGGGCGGGACAACGTCGTCCCAGTTGTTGACCAGCTGCATGTTCTGGTTGACTAGCCACACGTTTCCCGAGTTCACGTCGTTCAACACCACGACGTCCCGGTTGACGCGGAACACGTAGCTGGGCGACGAGCTGGCTTTGGGTACGGCCACGTTTTTGTTGTCCGAGTCCTTGACGCAGTCCCGGACGTACTTGTTGGCCCCGGACCACGCCGCGTGGATGCAGCCGTCCAGCTGTACCGGCGCTGCCGGCACCCCCTGGCCGCCGAAGGTCACGGTCTTCGCGGCGGAGCCGTTCAGGGGCTGTTTGAGGAGTGCTTTGGTGGTGGCCACGGCCACGGAGTCCGACGCCGGGCCTGACTGCTGGAGCTTCGCCTCCCGCGCGTCGGCCAGCGGCACTTCGCGCCCGCCGGGCAGGAACAGTTTTCCCGCGGCCGCGTCCAGGACCACAGGCTGGTCCCCCACGACGGCGAGCTGGAGGTCCCCGGCGCCTTTCAGCCCGTCCCACGTACTGTGTTCGGTGCCGGTGGCTGCCCCCGCGGCGTCCACCGTGGTCATTGTCACCTGTCCCGTCTTCGGATCAGCCGAGTAGATCCGGTCATCCGGGCCGACGGCGGAGACGAGGCCCGGGGATCCCGCCACGGCGGGCTCGCTGGACTCCTCGTCGAAGGCGTTAACGGTGGACGCGGACATGGCCCACATCCTGCCGGAGGAAGGGTCGGTGACCGAGATGACGTCGGCGCCGAAGCTCACCTGCGCGGTGCCGGGCAGCTTCTTGTCGCCGCCCAGCCTCAGGTTGGCCGCGGACACCTGGTTCAGGGTGGAGCCGGATTCGTCGTCGACGAAAACCTTGCCGGCATTCTGCAGGACATCGAACGTGGTGCTGGCCGGGGTCACGGCACCGTCAAGGACCCGCGAGGGGTAGTTGAGCCGACCGACGGCGTTCCGGGCCTTGCTGACTACCCAGACGCCGCCGTCGTTAAGGTCAACCTCGGCAGTCTTGAACCCCGGGTAGATGACAGCACCGGCCACCAGCGCCGCAGCTGCAGCGGAAAAGACGGTTCCGGTGACGATCTTGTTGCGGCGTTTCCCCAGCCCCAGCTTGCCGAACAAAGTTGACACAGCGTTATTATTCCCCTGAAATCACAGCCGCCTGAGCGCGGCTTACTGGCCCCTGATGTTCATCACGGGCCGGTGACATTCCGCCACTCCCCCATAGAGACGCCGGAACAATTCTGAGTTTCGACTATGACATGGGCGCTGCCGGCTTGTCCAAGAGCGGCCCTGGGGCCGCCGGTTACCCCGCCAGCCTACCCGCGCAGTCCGGTCCGGGCGATGGGGAGGACTGCCCACCCTGGTCCCATTCGCCCGCACCAGCATTTGCACCGGGCCGGGGGTCCGGGCGCCAGGAACCCTAGTCCAGGACCAGGCCCCGTCCCCGTCCGCGTGCCAGGGTCACCGGCTGGATCTCCCCGAATCCACGGACGTTCTCCACGTCCTGGGGAATGAGCACGAACCGCTCGTCCTGGTCCAGCGCGGCCGCGGTCATCGAATCGACCAGCACCGTCCCCGGATCGGCCAGCGTGGTGAGGCGGGCGGCAAGGTTGACGGTGGGCCCGTAAATGTCGCCGAGGCGGGAGAGGATCCGTCCCCAGACCATGGCAACCCGCGCCTCGGGCAGGATCTCGTCCTGGGTGAAGGCCTCGGCGAGGGCAAGCGAGATTTCGGCGCCCGCCGCCGGTGTCTCGGCGATGTAGAGGACTTCGTCGCCCACGGTTTTCACCAGCCGGCCGCCGCCCACCGAGATAATCTCCGCGCACTTGTTCTCGAACCGCTGCACCAGTTTGGCGAGCGTCTTCTCGTTCATCCGGCGGGAAAGGCTCGTGTAGGACACCAGGTCCGCGAAGCCGACGGCGCGCGCCAGGGGAAGCGGTGCGTCGTCCTCGTCACCCTCGCGGCCTTCCTCGCTGGCCTGCAGCCCGGCTTCCGCCCGGACGGCCAGCCGCTGGACTCCGGCGTTGAGCTGGCGCCGCCAGGAGTAAACGAGCATCTCCTCGAGGGGGTCCACCAGCGCGGGAAGTTCATGGACCAGGCGCTTGCGGGCCTGGGCGTCCGTGAGCCCCTGTTCGTGGACCATGTCCTCAACCAGCGCCTCGATCTGCCACACCACCATGCGGTCCGTCATCTGCCCGATGGCACGGGTCACCGAGATGGCGGCCTCCTCGGTAAGCATCCCGGCCCGCACCATGCCCACAGCCGTGGACAGGGCGGCCTGGTCGCGTTCGGTGAAGGCGACGTCGTCATCACCGAAGTTGGGGAAGCCCAGTGCACGCCACAGCTTGCGCGCCGAGAGCAGCGACAGGCCAACACCGCCCGCCACCTCGCGCCGGCGCAGCTTGCGTTCCCCACCCAGAAGCCTTGCCTCAAGGGATTTTGCCGCGATTCGTTCCGCGGACAGGGTACCGGTGGGCGGATTTTCGACGACGGCGTCCGTCACCTCCCGGTGACCGGTGCCCTGCGCGCCGGCCCCGTCTGTGCCGGCCTCCTGCGTGCCTGCCTCTTGCGTGCCTGCCTCCTGGCCGCCGCGCTGATCCTCATCGTTCATCTCTTCCACCTTCTCTCACATCCCGCGGAAACCGGGCGCCGGGCTCATCCGGCGCCTGACCCAATCCAAATGGTTCGTCTTCCGGAAGCTCATCAAGGGCATCCAGCAAGAACCTGTGGAAGGTGGCAACTTCCGGCACATCCTTCAGCACGGTGCCGAAATGGTGCCCGGCATCCAAGGATATATTCCCCGAACGCAACATCCGCTGGAGCATCGACTGGCTGATTGTGACATTACGCACTGAATCCAGGAAAACCTGCCAGTCCCGGCGCCGGAGCACGCCGGAGCGCGCCAGGACCCGCTGGCTGGTCAGGAAATACCGTGTGCTCTGCCACCGGAGCAGCCGTGGCAGGCAGTACCCCAGCAGGATCCACAGGCCGGCAAGCACGCACCCGGCGACCGCCCAAAAAGTCCATTCGCCGGTGATGACAGGGGCCAGCACGGACAGGCCGCCGCGGATGATCCACGCGCTCGCAAATGCAGCAACGGCGGGCACCACAATGAAAACCACCGCCGGGAGGAACAGCACCCTGGGCTGCGGGCGGGTCACCACGATGACCTGCTCGCCCGGGAGGAGTTCTCTACGCATAACCGCTTTCGCCGGACCCCTGCTTGTCAGAGCTGTGCTTCCCGGGGGTCCTGTCGGAGCCGTGTTTCGCGGAAGCCTCCGGCGACCACGGCCGCAGGTGGACCACGTCCCCCGCAGTCACCACGTGCTCATGGGCAGAGGCATCCACCACCAGCAGGGAGCCCGAGTCATCAAGCCGGGAAGCGTGGCCGATGATTTCGTGGTCGCCCGGCAGCTGGGCGCGGACCTGCTGACCCAGGGTGACCATCGCCGTTTCGACGCGCTTGTGCAGCGACGGCCCGGCGGCCAAACCGGCCGTGGCGTCGCCGTCGGCATTGCAGAAGCTGCGGTACAGCGTGCAGAAACGGGACAGGTAGCTCTTCAGCAGCGCAGTGCGGTCCACCGTTGCGCCGCCCTGCAGCTGGACGGACGTGGCTGTAGGCACCGGCAGCTCGTCCTCGGTGAGCGTGACGTTCAGCCCCGTGCCGAGGATGACGGGTGGCACCGTGCCGTCGCCCAGGGGGCCGAGCTGGGCAAGGATGCCGGCGATTTTCCCGCCGCGCACCAGCACATCGTTCGGCCACTTCAGCTCAGCGGGAAGTCCCGCTGTCTCCTCCAGGGCGTCGCGCAGCGCAACGGCGGCCAGAAGGGAAAGCCATGAATAGGTCTGGGTGGGCAGCGGGCGGCCGTCAGCATTGACGGGCCGCAGCACCAGCGAGACCAGCACCGAGCTGCGGGCAGGCGCTTCCCAGGCGCGGTCCAGGCGGCCGCGGGCGGCAGTCTGATGTTCCGCCGTCAGGACTGCCAGGTCGGGCCAGGCCTTGGGATCCACGGTCACGGCCCGCAGAAGGTCGGCGTTGGTGGACCCGGTTGACTCCACGACCGTCAGCTGCGCGATGCCGGTGCCGGCCAGGAAGTTGGCGTCGGACAGGGCGTCCCGGTCCAGCGCCGGCCGGTCGGGCAGCCCCTTCGCTCCGGTCAGGTTCTCCTGCGGTCCACGGCTATCGTCAGGGCGTGCGGCATCCATAGTTGAATCCTAGCGACTCGCCGGCCTGCGCGGCCGGGAAAGCCCCGGTCAGCAGCCTGCTCACAGGAAGATGGCAGCTAACCGGAAGATGCGGCCCGCAGGATGCTGCCGCCGGTTTACGGAAGGTGCCAACTCACAGGAAGATGTCCTGGACGAGGTCTGCCTCGGCAGCACCCAGGCTGTAGGGCCGGAAATCCGTAACTCCGGCCGCGGCCAGGACCTGCTCGTCCGTGTAGAAATTGCCGGTGTTGGTGCCGGCAGCAGTGGTGCTGCCCGCCCGGTCCGCAGCCCCCGTGAGCACGGCGTGGGCGGCGTCGGCCATGATCTCGGGACCGCGGGCCGCCCGGACTATTGCCTCACCGCCGGCCATGTTCCGGATGGCGGCCGTGTCGATCAGCGTCCGCGGCCACAGTGAGTTGACGCAGATGCCGTCGTTCCGGAGTTCCTCGGCCAGGCCCAGCGTGGTCAGGCTCATGCCGTACTTGGCCATGGTGTACGCCAGGTGGCGGCCCGCCCACTTGGGGTCGAGGTTCAGGGGCGGCGAGAGCGTGAGGATGTGGCCGCCGGAGGACCTGCGCAGGGCCGGCAGGGCCAGCTTGGAGAGCAGGAACGTGCCGCGGACGTTGATGTCCTGCATGAGGTCGTAGCGCTTCATGTCCACCGCATCCGTCGGCGAGAGGTCGATCGCCGAGGCGTTGTTGATGACGACGTCGATTCCGCCAAAGCGGCCGACGGCGGACTCCACGGCACGCGCGACGTCGTCGTCATTCCTGACGTCCCCCACCAGTGGCAGGGCACTGCCGCCGGCGGCCTCCAGTTCTTCGGCCGCGCTGTAGACGGTACCTTCGAGCTTTGGGTGCGGCTGGCCGGTTTTGGCGAGCAGCACCACGTTGGCGCCGTCTCGAGCTGCCCGCCGGGCGATCGCCAGGCCGATGCCGCGGCTGCCCCCTGACATCAGGATGGTCCGGCCCTGAAGGCTGCCGGTGGCCTGGTAAGGGGTAGCCGGAACAGCGTAAGCGTCGTTGCTTGAAGTCATAGGGACACTCTAGCGGCAATTTGTTACCCGCGAGTAACATCGGCGCTTCCGTCGGCGCTACGGACGAAAATTGTAGGAACCCTACAGCGGTCCCGGCAATTTGCGTCATTAGACTAGCCACCAGGGCTTTGGATTTGTACGGATGCTACTTAAACCGGCAGCCAAAGCCCCGCGTTACGCTGCCGCAGCAGAACAGCCACAGCACAACAGCTACAGAGCCGGAGACACTTCATGAGCCACGATCTGACCACGACGGCGGGAAAGATTGCCGATTTCCGCGACCGCCAGGCCCGTGCAGAGCAGCCCTCCGGCCCCGAAGCCATCGAGAAGCAGCATGCGCGCGGCAAGAACACGGCCCGCGAGCGCATCGACTTGCTCGTGGATGAAGGCTCCTTCGTGGAGTTCGACGCCCTTGCTGTCCACCGCTCCACCGCCTTCGGCATGGAGAAGAAGAAGCCGCTCGGTGACGGCGTCGTGTCGGGTTACGGGACCGTGGACGGCCGGCTCGTGGCCCTCTACAGCCAGGATTTCAGCGTCTACGGCGGTTCCCTGAGCCAGGTCAACGGCGAAAAGATCGTGAAGGTCCAGGAGTTCGCGCTGCGCAACGGCTGCCCCGTGGTGGGCATCAACGACGGCGGCGGGGCCCGGATCCAGGAGGGTGTTGCCTCGCTGGCCATGTTCGCGGACATCTTCCGCAACAACGTCCACGCCTCCGGCGTCGTGCCCCAGATCTCCCTCATCATGGGCCCGTGCGCCGGCGGCGCTGCATACTCCCCCGCGCTGACCGACTATGTGGTCATGGTGGACAAGACGTCGCACATGTTCATCACCGGCCCGGACGTCATCAGGACGGTCACCGGCGAGGACGTGGACATGGAGACCCTCGGCGGCGCCCGGCAGCACAACGCAACCACCGGCACCTCCACCTACCTGGCCTCCGACGAGGCCGATGCCATTGAGTTCGTCCGCGAACTGCTGGACTTCCTGCCCTCCAACAACCTCTCCGAGGCGCCGGTGCAGGAGCACCAGCAGGAGCTGGAACTCGACGACGACGATCTCGCACTCGACACGCTGGTCCCGGACTCCGCGAACCAGCCCTACGACATGCGCAAGGTCATCGAACAGATCGTCGATGACGCCCACTTCCTGGAGATGCAGTCGCTGTACGCTCCGAACGTGATCATCGGCTACGGCCGGGTCGAGGGCCACACGGTGGGGATCGTGGCCAACCAGCCGCTGCAGTTCGCCGGCACCCTGGACATCTCGGCCTCCGAAAAGGCGGCCCGCTTCGTCCGCCACTGCGACGCCTTCAACATTCCCATCATCACGCTGGTCGATGTTCCCGGCTTCCTGCCGGGCAAGGACCAGGAGTTCCAGGGCATCATCCGCCGCGGAGCCAAGCTCCTCTACGCCTACGCCGAAGCCACCGTGCCCAAGCTGACCGTGATCACCCGCAAGGCCTACGGCGGTGCCTACATTGTGATGGGCTCCAAGAAGCTCGGGGCTGACCTGAACCTTGCGTGGCCCACCGCCCAGATCGGTGTGATGGGCGCACAGGGCGCCGTCAACATCCTCTACCGGCGCGACCTCGCCGCCGTTGCCGAGGCCGGGGGCGACGTGGAGGCCAAGCGTGCCGACGTCATCCGGCAGTACGAGGAAGAGCTGCTCAACCCGTACCAGGCCGCGGAACTTGGCTATGTGGACGCCGTCATCGCGCCCTCGGACACCAGGAAGCAGATCATCAAGGGGCTGCGGGCGCTCCGCGACAAGCGCGCCAGCCTGCCCACCAAGAAGCACGGGAACATCCCGCTGTGACCGCCCCGAATCCGGCGGCCGAACCGGCCGCGACCCTGTTCTCCGTCACCAAGGGCGAACCGACGCCCGAAGAGCTGGCGGCGCTTACCGCCGTCGTGCTTTCCCTGGGTCCCGCCGCAGCGGCCGGCCCAGCCAAGCCGAGCACGCGGCACTGGGTGCGGCGCCAGCAGCTGCGGCTGGAGCCGACGCCGGGTCCGGGCGCCTGGAAGCGAAGCCGGGGCTGAAAAATTCAGTAAGTCTTTCATAACCGGAACCCCGCGGTTAGTCTCGTGGGGTGACTACTGAATCTGCCGCCCCAGCGCGCCCCCGGACCGCCATCGACGCCGTCGCCGACGCCCACACCGACACACTCGTTGCCCTGGACCCGAGCCTGGCCACCACGCTCGGCATCCCGGGGCATGACACCGAGTTCCAGGACTTTTCCCCTGCCGGACTCGCCAGGTTCGCCGCCGCTGAAAGGAAGACCCTTGAGGCCCTCGAGGGGCTGGAACCCGTTGACGACGTCGACGCCGTCACCCTCGATGCCCTGCGCGAACGCCTCGGCCTCCAGCTGGAGATCCACGACTCGGGCTGGAACCTCGCCGAGCTGAACAACATCGACTCCCCGGCGCAGAACATCCGGTCCATCTTCGACCTCATGCCCACGGACACCGAGGAGCACTGGGCGAACATCGCGGCCCGTACGCACAGCGTGCCGGCGGCCATCAGCGGTTATATCGAGTCCCTGCGGACAGCCAAGGACCGCGGCAAGGTCTCGGCCCGGCGCCAGGTGTCCATCGTGATCGAACAGACCACCAAGTACGCCGCAGAGGATGGTTTCTTCGCCAAGCTCGCGGCCGAAGCCAAATCAGCTGACGGCCCGCTGCCCGCTGAACTGCAGGAAAAGCTCGACGCCGGTGCCGCCGCCGCCCGGGCGGCGTACGCCGGGCTGGCTGCGTTCCTGCAGGAGGAGCTGCTCCCCGTCGCGCCGGAGAAGGACGCCGTGGGCCGGGAACGCTACGCCCTCGCCTCGCGGGTGTTCCTTGGCGCCGCCGTCGACCTCGAAGAAACGTACGCGTGGGGCGTTGAGGAACTCGAGCGGATCATTGCCGCCCAGGAACAGGTCGCCGGGCAAATCAAGCCGGGCGCCTCCATCGCGGAGGCCAAGGAGATCCTCAACACCGATCCCGCCCGCCGGATCAAGGGAACGGATGCCCTGACGGCGTGGATGCAGGAGCTGTCCGACCGCGCCATCTCCGACCTCGCCGGCGTCCACTTCGAGATTCCCGACGTCATGAAGACGCTGGAATGCCGGATCGCGCCCACCGACGAGGGCGGCATCTATTACACGGGCCCGACGGACGACTTCAGCCGGCCCGGCCGGATGTGGTGGTCCGTGCCCGCAGGCGAGGACTCCTTCACCACGTGGGCCGAAACCACCACGGTGTTCCATGAGGGAGTGCCCGGCCACCACCTCCAGGTGGCCACCGCCGTCTACCGGCGCGAACTGCTCAACAGCTGGCGGCGCAACGTCTGCTGGACCTCGGGACACGGCGAGGGCTGGGCCCTGTACGCCGAGAAGCTCATGGAGGAGCTCGGCTACCTCAAGGATCCGGGCGACCACATGGGCATGCTGGACATGCAGCGGATGCGGGCCGCCCGGGTGGTGTTCGACATCGGGGTGCACCTGGAGCTTGACGTCCCCGCACGCTGGGGCACCGGCACGTGGACTCCGGAGAAGGGCTTCGATTTCCTCAAGGCCAACCTGGACATCAGCGAGGGCAACCTTCAGTTCGAATTCGCGCGCTACCTCGGCTGGCCGGGCCAGGCCCCGTCCTACAAGGTGGGACAGCGGCTGTGGGAACAGATCCGCGAGGAACTCGAAGCACGGCCGGACTTCGATCTCAAGGCCTTCCACACCAAGGCACTGAACATCGGCTCCGTGGGACTCGACACCCTCAAGCGCGCCATGCTCGACTCGGCTGGCCACCGCTGATCGATCCGAGTTTTTTGTCCAGATATGGCGAGATATAGGCCTCCGAAGTCGCGATATCCGGACGAAAGCTCCAAGCCACGGGGAGATGTTTGCCACAGGCCCGGCGGGAATAACTTCATAAAAGCGCGGAGTGGCGGTGATTTTCCGGCGTTCTGGCGCTTACCGGGCATTGAGTCCGCGTAATATTTCTCAATACCGGGTGGTAGCTGTATTTTGTGCGGCCTAGCTTGTTGGGGTGAGCAATCAAACCACTTCATCCACGGCCGGGCGTCCCGGCTTCCAGCTGCCCAGGTGGGCAGGTTCCTTCGGCTTCCAGATCATTGCGGCCCTGATCGTCGGGCTGGGGCTTGGCCTGCTGGCCAAGTACACCGGCAGCACCAAGACGAACCCCAACGGGCTGGGCGCCACGCTGCAGACCATCGGCTCCAGCTACGTGTCGCTGCTGCAGACCGCCGTCGTGCCGCTGATCTTCACCGCCGTGGTGAGCTCCATCTCCAACCTGCGTGAGGTCTCCAACGCGGCGCGGCTGGCCTGGAACACGCTGCTGTGGTTTGCCATCACATCGCTGGTCTCCGTCCTGATCGGCACCGGCCTGGGCGTGCTCCTGCAGCCGGGCGCGAACACCGGAATCTCCGGCGACGCGGAGTACGACGGCAAGCAGGGCGACTGGTGGGCGTTCCTGATCGGCCTGTTCCCCAAGAACTTCCTGGGTCTTGGGGCCAGCTCCACCGTCACCGACTCCGGCGCCGTGACCACCTCCGTCAGCTTCAACGTCCTGCAGATCCTGGTGATCGCCATCGCCGTCGGCGTTGCCGCCCTCAAGGTGGGCAAGCAGGCCGAGCCGTTCCTGGCCCTCAATGCCTCTGCGCTGGCCGTCATCCAGAAGGTGCTGTGGTGGATCATCCGCATCGCACCGCTGGGCACCGTGGGCCTGATCGGCAACGCGGTAGCCGTCTACGGCTGGGACACCATCGGTTCGCTGGGCAAGTTCACGGTTGCCATCTACATCGGCCTCGCCCTGGTGCTGTTCGGCGTCTACCCGGTCCTGGTCCGCTCCCACGGCCTGTCAGTCAAGCAGTACTTCTCCGGCGCGTGGCCGGCCATCCAGCTGGCCTTCGTTTCCCGCTCCTCCATCGGCACACTGCCTCTGACCCAGCGCGTCACCGAGCGCAACCTCGGCGTTCCCCGGGGCTACGCCTCCTTCGCCGTTCCGCTGGGCGCCACCACCAAGATGGACGGCTGCGCGGCCATCTACCCGGCTGTGGCGGCCATCTTCGTAGCCCAGTTCTTCGGGATCCAGCTCGACTTCAGCCAGTACCTGCTCATCGCCCTGGTTTCCGTCCTCGGGTCCGCTGCGACGGCGGGAACCACCGGCGCCGTCGTCATGCTGACGCTGACCCTCTCCACGCTGGGACTGCCGCTGGCGGGCGTCGGACTCCTGCTGGCCATCGACCCCATCCTGGACATGGGCCGCACGGCGGTCAACGTCGCCGGCCAGGCGCTCGTGCCCACCATCGTGGCCAAGCGCCAGGGAATCCTCAACGAAACCCTCTACAACGCACCGCGCACCGGGGAGGCCTTCCGCGAGGAAGAGGCTCCTGCTGCCGCCGAGCGTGAGCTGGCCGGGTCGCAGGCCTGACCTCTTTGTGACTGCGTGTGCCCCGGGGAGTTCCCCGGGGCACACGCATTTAAGTCCACCGCCTTTAAGTCCGCCGCCTTTAAGTCCGCCGCCCAAATGGGCCCCGGGCGGCGGACCGCAAGGGTAGGGTACCGGCATGGACATCATTCTGGTTCCCGGTTTCTGGCTCGATGGCTCATCCTGGTCCGGTGTCACTCCCCCGCTTGTGGAGGCCGGACACCAGATCCATGCACTGACCCTTCCGGGCCTCGAAGGGAAGGACGCCAAGCGGACCGGCATCGGGCTCCGCGACCACATCAACGCGGTCGTGGAAGCGATTGACGGCATTGAGGGCCCGCTGGTCCTCGTGGGCCACTCCGGTGGCGGCGCCATCATCCATGGCGCCGTGGACGAGCGCCCGGACCGCGTGGTCCGGGCCGTCTACGTGGACAGCGGACCGCTCGGGGAAGGCGGGGTCATCAATGATGAACTGCCGGCAGACGGTGACGAGATCCCCCTGCCCTCCTGGGACGTGTTCGACGACGCCGACCTCACCGACCTCGACGACGGGCTGCGGGAAGCATTCCGGGCACGGGCCATCCCACAGCCAAAGGCAGTGGCATGCGACAAGCAGCACCTGCACGATGTGCGGCGCTACGACGTCCCTGCCACGGTGATTGCCTGCGAGTTCCCGTCCTCATTGCTGACGGAGTGGATGGACGCCGGGCACCCCTACGTTGAAGAGCTCGCCCGTATCCGCGATGTGGAACTCGTGGATCTTCCCACCGGGCACTGGCCCCAGTTCACCAAGCCCGCGGAACTAGGAGCGGCAATCCTCGCCGCCGTCAACCGAACAAGCTGACCGCCAGCCCCCCCGGCGTGACCGGGCCACCGGCTGACCCGATCGCGGGTTTTCGGCCCGCCGGCCAAGCCTAGTGGCCGCCGATCACGCCCTTTTCCACGGCCTTCGTCACGGCGTCTGCTTCGGCCTGGGTGAGCGTGCCGTCCTTCACCGCCTGATCGAGCCGGCCCTTCAGGGCAGCCGCACGGTCCGCCTGCGCCTGGGTGCGGAGTTCCTCGAGTGCGGCCTTGACCTTGGCTTCATCAATGCCCAGGGACTTGGCCAACGATGCTGCCAGCGCCGCTTCCTTCGCTGCCTTGTCCGGCCTGGTGCCGTCCGCGCGGCGGCCGCCCGGATGGTTGGCCTGGCGGAAGTCCCGCAGCGCGTCCTCGAGCCGGGCCTGATCAACGCCCAGCTTGGCCGCCAGCGCCGCGGCATCCCTCTTGAGCACCCCGTGACCGCGCCCGTGTCCATGCCCGTGCCGCCCGCCCTCGAAACGCAGCCCGTCCGAGAGGCCGCTGGAGGGACTGCTTGCCGTAGGCGCAGGCGTCGGAGTGGCTGTAGTCGCGGCCGCCATTCCGGAGACACCGAAGCCTGCGCCAAGTGCCAGGGCAGTCGCGCCCAGTCCGAGAGCCACTTTCTTTGAACGCTCCATGGTCCGCTCCTCGATCCGCCGGCCTTGAGCATCATTGCCGCCGTGCCGGCCACGAGAACAGGATGCACCCTGCTCCTCAAGAACGGCTCTTGTCCGGCTGTGAAGACGCTGTGAATTTCTCCGGCCAAGCAGCGATTAAGCAATTCCGCCTCACTTGCACAGAGTGCAAACTTGCACATAGTGTAACTGGGTGTCCACTTCCACTTCCCCCTCTGCAGCGTCCTCGGACGCCGTCCCGGCCGAGGCCGGCGGGCCGGTTTCCCGGCGCGAGCTGAACAAGGCCGCCACCCGGCAGTCAATCACCGACTCAACGCTGGCCCTTCTGCGGCAGCACGGGCCGGGCAACTTCACGGTCGAGGACATTGCCGAAGCCGCGGGCATTTCACGCCGGACCTTCTTCAACTACTTCAGCAGCACGGAGGCCGCCATCGCCTCGGTGACCAACGGCTTCCTGGACAGCGCCCTCGAACTGTTCCGCCGGCGTCCCGCGGACGAACCCATCCTCGAGTCCGCCCGGGCCGCCCTCGTTGGACTGGCCGATCCCATGATCGTTGCTCCGCTGGCTGAGCTGTTCGGCCTGACCCAGGGCAACCCGCTCATGGCCCGCTCCGAACTTGAGGCCTGGGACCACTGCACCGAACAGATCATTGCCGCGGCCCGCGAGCGCTCCCCCCGGACCAAAGACGGCGCCGGCCCTGACCAGGACGGCACCGAACACAGCACCGGCGCTAAACGGGACGGCATTGACCAGGACGAGCTCTACGTCCGGGCCCTCGCAGGATCGGTCATCTCATGCGGCAAGGCCGCCATGGACGTATGGTTCCGCCGCTGCGGACCCGATCTCTCCCCCGAGTCGCTGGCGATCCTCCGCCAGCTGCTCATCGATTCGATGGGGCTCCTGGGATCCGGTTTCGCCCGGACACCAACGGTGCCCAATGAATCTTCCGCCAAAACCTCCACCCGCAACGCAGAACGGTCCTGACATGGCACTTCTCCTGTACCGCCTTGGCAAGTTTTCCTACCGGCACCGGTGGCTCGTCGTCTCGCTCTGGCTGGCGGTCCTACTGGCGGCCGGCGGCGCAGCGGCAGCCTTTCACGGCACGCTGTCCAACAACTTCCAGATTCCAGGCACGGAAACCCAGCAGATGGCCGACAAGCTCCAGAAGGAGCTGCCCGCGTCATCCGGCGGCTCGGCCGGCGTGGTCTTCCAGGCAAATGGCGCCCGGTTCAGCCAGGCCGGCGAGGACGCGGTGTCTGCTGCCCTGACCAAGCTTGAGGCCCTTCCGGACGTGCGGGGAACCGTCGACCCGTTTGCCACTCAGGCCCAGCTGGACCAGGCGGCAAAAGATCTGGCCGCCGGCGAGGCCAAGGCAGCCGCGGGCAAGGCCCAACTGGATAAAGCCGCCGCCGAACTGGCAGCCGGCACGAAACAGCTGGCCGCGGCCGAGGCGCAGATGACCGCTGCCGGCCTGCCCGCGTCGGCCGTCGAGGCCCAGCTGGGCGAGCAGAAGGCCGCCCTGGCCGCAGGCCAGGAAAAGCTCGGCGCCGGCACCAGGGAGGCAGAGGCCGGCGCCGCCAGACTGGCACTGGCAAAGCGCCAGGTCGAAGCCTCGCAGGGATTGCGTTTCGTCTCGGAGGACGGCAAGGCTGCCATTGCGCAGGTCCAGTTCAAGACCTCCATCAACGGCCTGGCCCCCCAGGTGCGGCAGGAAGTCCAGGACATCGTGCAGGAGGTTTCCCCGGCGGGCGTCACCGCACTGCCGAGCAAGGAAATCAGCGAGGACGTCTCCGAGATCTTCGGCGTGAGCGAGATCATCGGCATCGCCGTTGCTGCACTGGTTCTGATCGTCATGCTCGGCACGCTCGTCGCCGCCGGGCTGCCGCTGCTGATGGCCGTGATCGGCGTGGCGGTGGGCGTCGGCGCCACCATGGCACTCAGCGGCCTCATCGACATGAGTTCCATTTCCCCGATGCTCGCCCTCATGCTGGGCCTCGCCGTCGGCATCGACTATTCGCTGTTCATCGTCAACCGCCACCGCGGGCAGCTGCTGGCAGGGATGGACGCGGAAGAGTCGGTGGCGCGCGCCACCGGCACCTCCGGAAATGCCGTGCTCTTCGCCGGCCTGACGGTCATCATCGCCCTGGCGGCGTTGGTGGTTCCGGGCCTTCCGTTCCTCGGCGTCATGGGCCTATCCGCGGCCGGAACCGTCGCGGTTGCCGTCCTGGTCGCACTGACCCTGACCCCGGCGATCCTCTCCCTCGTGGGCAGGAAGCTGATCTCCAAGGGGGCCTGGGCCAAGGCCGAGCGGCACAATGCCGATCCCAACCGAGAGGCCGAGGACCGTGCCAAGGACGAGCACCGCAGCAGCCACGGCTGGGGTGGGCTCGTGACCCGGCACCCGGTCCTGGCCATGCTGGCCGGCGTCCTCGCGCTGGGCATTGTGGCGCTGCCCGCTGCCCAGCTGCGGCTCGCACTGCCCGACGGCGGCTCCGAACCTGCCGATTCCCAGGCCTTCAAGGCCTACGACGCCACCAAACGCAGCTTCGGCGAAGGCATGACCGGACCGATCATCGTGGTGGGTGATTTCCCCGACAGCCTGAGCGAAACCGGAGCGCAGGCCAAGCAGCTGGACGTCGCAGACATCCTGCGCAAGACCGGGAACGTCACCGCCGCCATTCCGGTGGCATTGAGCGAGGACCGCGGGACAGCGGTGTTCCAGGTCATCCCGAAGGAGGGGCCGGCCAGCGCCAGCACCGTCAACGTGGTCTCCGACATCCGCGCCGAACGCGCCGAAATCGAGGACGCCACCGGAGTCAGCATCGGCCTGACCGGCCAGACGGCAGGCAACATCGACGTCTCCAGCAAACTGGGCGACGCCCTGCCCTCGTACCTGGCCATCGTGGTGGGGCTCTCGCTGATCCTGCTGCTGCTGGTGTTCCGCTCGATCGTGGTGCCGCTGCTGGCGACCGGCGGCTTCCTGCTTTCGCTCGCGGCCGCATTCGGCGCCGTGGTGGCGGTCTACCAGTGGGGCTGGCTGGGTGCGGTGTTCGGCGTCGACAACCCCGGCGCCGTGCTGAGCTTCCTGCCCATCATCCTGATTGGCGTCCTATTCGGGCTGGCCATGGACTACCAGGTGTTTATCGCCTCGGGCATGCGGGAGTCCTTCATGCACGGCGAGTCCGCCAGGCACGCCGTCCGCTCCGGCTTCAGCCACGCTTCCGCGGTGGTCACCGCCGCCGCCATCATCATGGTCAGTGTCTTCGCGGGCTTTATCTTCTCGCACCTGAACATGGTCCGGCCGCTCGGTTTTGCGATGGCCTTCGGCGTGCTGGTTGATGCCTTCGTGGTGCGCATGACGATCGTCCCGGGGGTCATGTACCTCCTTGGCGAAAAGGCGTGGTGGCTGCCGCGCTGGCTGGACCGCATCCTGCCGGATGTTGACGTCGAAGGGGTGAAACTCCGCAAGCCCGGGCACGCCACGGGTGCCGCGACCGACGCCGAGCCGGACGCGGACCCCGCGGAGGCCGCCGCGCGCTGAGCAGTGGCGCTCGCAAAGCAACGCGGGCTACAGGTGGCCCCGCGTTGCTTTGCCGGGATGAATTAAGCTGGAGCCGTGACCCGCCTCATTCTTGCCTCCCAGTCCCCCGCCCGCACCAAGCTCCTGACTGAGGCCGGCATCGAACACGAAGTCCTCGTGTCCGACGTCGACGAGGACGCCGTGCAGGAACGCTACGGCGTTACCGATCCACACGACACCGCCCTGCTCCTGGCCCGGGCCAAGGCCGAGGCCGTCGCGTCGCTGCCGGCGGCTGAAGGGGCGCTGGTGCTCGGCTGCGATTCGGTTTTTGAGTTCGACGGCGAGTCGCACGGCAAGCCGTACACCGTGGACGTGGCCAGGCAACGGATGCTGCGGATGAGCGGCAACAGCGGGGTCCTGCACACCGGCCACTGGCTGGTGGACTGCCGCGACACGGACGACGACGGGGGCTCCGGCGCGACGCTGGGCAGCGTTGCCTCCGCCGAGGTGCACTTCATGGAGATGCAACTCGCGGAGATCGACGCCTACATCGCCACCGGCGAGCCGCTGCACTGCGCCGGTTCCTTCACGATCGACGGTTTGGGCGGCGCCTTCATCCGGAAAGTCGACGGCGACCCGCACGCCGTCGTGGGGTTGTCGGTATCCACCCTGCGCTCCCTGCTGGCCCAGGCGAACGTGAGCATCACCGAGTTCTGGCAGGACCTGCCCGACTCGGCAATTTCCGGGGAGTTGTAGCTTCCCTACAAAGGCCGGGCCTCTTACACGCGGATTCCGCCAGCAATATCAGCGGATTCCTCAAAATCAGGCTAGGCTCCCTGAAGGAAAGAAGGAGTCGTCTTGTCAGTAAAGCCGGAGCAGTCCGCAGGTCCAGTGCATTCAAAAATCACCAAGGTTCTGATCGCGAACCGCGGTGAAATCGCCGTCCGCATCATCCGCGCAGCCCGGGACGAGGGCATCACCTCGGTCGCCGTCTACGCGGATCCTGACCGGGACGCCCTCCACGTCCGGCTCGCCGACGAAGCATATGCCCTGGGCGGCAACACGGCAGCCGAGTCCTACCTCGTCATGGACAAGCTGCTCGAGGTGGCCCGCCAGTCCGGCGCCGACGCCATCCACCCCGGTTATGGCTTCCTGGCCGAGAACGCCCAGTTCGCAGCCAAGGTCATCGACGCCGGCATCACCTGGATCGGCCCGTCGCCGGAAGCCATTTCCGCGCTGGGAGACAAGGTCCAGGCCCGCCACATCGCCGAGAAGGTGGGCGCCCCGCAGGTGCCCGGCACCGCCGACCCCGTGGAATCCGCCGAGGAAATCCTCGAGTTCGTCGACAAGTTCGGCCTGCCCGTGGCCATCAAGGCCGCCTTCGGCGGCGGCGGCCGCGGCATCAAAGTGGCCCGCACCCGGGAGGAAATCCCCGAGCTCTTCGATTCCGCCGTCCGCGAGGCCACCGCAGCCTTCGGCCGTGGCGAGTGCTTCATCGAGCGGTTCCTCGACTCCCCGCGCCACGTCGAAACCCAGTGCCTCGCAGACGCGCACGGCAACGTTGTAGTGGTCTCCACCCGCGACTGCTCACTCCAGCGCCGCAACCAGAAGCTCGTGGAGGAGGCTCCGGCACCCTTCCTTACGGAGGACCAGAACCGGCGCCTCTACGAATCATCCAAGGCCATCCTGAAGGAAGCCGGCTACCTCGGCGCCGGCACCTGCGAGTTCCTCGTGGGCCAGGACGGCACCATCTCCTTCCTCGAGGTCAACACCCGCCTGCAGGTGGAGCACTGCGTCTCGGAGGAAGTCACCGGCATCGACCTGGTCCGCGAGCAGTTCCGCCTGGCCTGCGGCGAGGAGCTGGGCTACGGCGACCCCGAGGTCCGCGGCCACTCCTTCGAGTTCCGCATCACCGGCGAGGATCCGGGCCGCAACTTCATGCCCGCACCCGGCACCGTGAGCACCCTGAAGAACCCCACCGGCCCCGGCATCCGCATTGACTCCGGCATCGAAGAGGGCGACGTCATCAGCGGCAACTTCGATTCGATGCTGTCCAAGCTGATCGTCACCGGAGCGACCCGCCCCCAGGCCCTGCAGCGCGCCCGCCGCGCCCTTGAGGAGATGGTGGTGGAAGGCATTCCCACCGTCATTCCCTTCGACCTGGCCGTGGTCAGCAACCCGGCGTTCGCGCCGGCCGAGGGTCCGTTCAGCGTCCACACCCGCTGGATCGAAACCGAGTTCGTCAACGACCTTCCCGCCTGGACACCCAACGGCGCCGCGCCGGAGGGTGAGGACGCCGGTGAGCGCCGCACCGTCGTGGTGGAGGTGGGCGGCAAGCGCCTGGAGGTGGCACTGCCCGCCAGCCTCGGCTTCGCCGGAGCGGCAGCAGCCGGCGCGAAGCCGGCCAAGTCCAAGAAGCGCAGCCGCGCCGGCGGCGCCACCGCCGCCGCGGGCGGCAACGCCCTGGCCTCCCCCATGCAGGGAACAATCGTTAAGGTGGCCGTGGCCGAGGGTGACGTCGTCGCCGAAGGTGATCTCGTCGTCGTACTTGAGGCGATGAAGATGGAACAGCCGCTCACGGCACACCGTGCCGGCACCATTACCGGCCTGTCCGCCGCGGCCGGCCAGACAGTGGCGGCGGGCGCCGTCATCGCAACGATCGAAGACTAAGGCGGCCGGCGCGCCCCCCGCCCCGTCTATTCAGCGCATGAAAATGCCCGGTGTGATTTCACACCGGGCATTTTCGCTTCCGCGGTCAAACGCTTCCGCAGCTAAACCTGGAAATCAGGCCACGTTGTTCTCGTAGTCCGTGTCCTTGGTCTCGCGGGTGATCCACAGCGCGATGAACGTCAGCACGGCAGCCGCCGCCATGTACACGCCGACGAGCCAGGTGCTGCCGCCGGCTACCTGCCACAGGGCAATCGCGATGAACGATGCCGGTGCGGCCCCAATGACGCTGGAGAGGTTGTACGCAACAGCCGAGCCGGTGTACCGCACGTTGGCGGGGAACAGCTCGGGCAGGATCGCCGCCATCGGGCCGAAGGTCAGTCCCATCAGCGTGAAGCCGATAATGAGGCCGACGATTGCCGCGCCGGGTCCGGGGCCGAACATGGTGAACCACAGCGCGCCGAACACGAAGATGCCGGCGGTGACGCCCATGAGGAACTTGCGGCGCCCCCACTTCTCCGCCAGCGGGCCGGACACGAGGGTGAAGATGCCGAAGAAGACGACGCCGAGGATCAGCATCCAGAGGAAGTCGCCGCGGGGAACACCCAGGCCGGGAACAAAGTTGGCCACCTCGGCGGCGGACATCGGCTTGCCGGCCTTTTCTGCGGCGGCCTGCGCGGCCGCAACGGAGGCCGGCTTGGTGCCGTAGGTCAGGGTGAAGGAGGTCATGATGTAGAACAACACGTACGTGGCCAGCATGATGAAGGTTCCAGCCAGCACCGGGCGCCAGTGGCTCCTGAAGGTGGCGGTGAAGGGAACCTTGGCTACCTTGTCTTCCTTCAGCACCTTCTGGAAGGAGAGGCTCTCCACGAGCTTCAGCCGGACGTAGAGGCCCACGATCACCAGCACGGCGCTGAGCAGGAACGGTACGCGCCAGCCCCAGGCCGCGAATTCCTCGGGGCTGAGGGCGGCGTTGAACCAGATGAAAAGCAGGTTGGCCAGGATAAAGCCGATGGGGGCGCCGAGCTGCGGGAACGTTCCGTAGATGGCGCGCTTGCCCTGGGGTGCGTTCTCGGTGGCCAGGAGTGCGGCGCCGGACCACTCACCGCCCAGCGCCAGGCCCTGGGCGAAGCGCAGCAGCACGAGCAGCAGCGGCGCGAGGATTGTCCAGCCGGCGACGGAGGCCGTCGGCAGCAGGCCGATGAAGAAGGTGGCGAGGCCCATGGTGAGGAGGGAGGCCACCAGGGTGCCCTTGCGGCCGAATTTGTCGCCGAAGTGCCCGAACAGGACAGAACCGATGGGCCGGGCGATGAACGCCACGCCAAAGATGGCGAAGGAGCTCAGGAGCGCGTTGATCTCGGTTGCCTGGGGGAAGAACAGCTTGGGGAAAACCAGCACCGACGCGGTGGCGTAGATGTAGAAGTCGTAGAACTCGATCGTCGTTCCGATGAGGCTGGCAAAGATCACTTTGCCCTTGGAGTTCACCGGTTTGGCGGTGCCATGTTCCGTTGACGTTGCAGGCGATGACATGTGGGGACGCTTTCATGAGAACTGGAGTGGCCTCGCACGGAAGCCCTCCAAACAAGGGGATAAAACAGAGTTCAATCTTAGTTCCCGCCGTCCATGCGACGGACAAGCGGTCCAGTATCCGGACTTTCCGGTTTGTCTCAACATGAGGTCGTCCGACAAGCCTAACGCCGCCCGCAGCGGGCTGATAGGCAAATGTCACAGCACGTTAACAAACCGCGACCGTCTGCGAAACGCGCCTTCCCTACCTTGGAAGGACAACATTCCCCAAGGAGGTACACCGTGACTGCTGACCGCACCGCAGACGCCGGAACCCACAATTCCCTCGATCTTGCCGCCGCCACCACCACCGGCGCCCTCGATGCTCCTGCACTCGAAGTGCGCCCGGGCCGCTGGATCGCCAACTGGGACGCCGAGAACAAGCACCAGTGGGAAACCCAGGGCCGCTCCATCGCGCGCCGCAACCTCAACTGGTCCATCTTCGCCGAGTTCCTCGGCTTCGTTGTCTGGCAGCTCTGGTCCATCGTGGTGGTCCAGCTGCCCGCCGCAGGATTCACGTTCAGCACCTCCGAAATCTTCTGGCTGATCTCCATGCCGAGCCTCGTCGGCGCCACGCTCCGGATTCCCTACACGTTCATGGTTCCGCGCTTCGGCGGCCGGAACTGGACGATCGTCTCCGCGCTGCTCCTGCTGATCCCCTCGATCGGACTGGCCCTGTGCGTCTCCAATCCGGAAACACCGTTCGGCGTCATGCTGCTGGTGGCTGCACTGGCCGGCTTCGGCGGCGGCAACTTCGCCAGCTCGATGGCCAACATCACCTTCTTCTACCCCGCCCGTGAAAAGGGCTGGGCACTGGGCCTGAACGCCGCCGGCGGCAACCTCGGCGCAGCCGTGGCGCAGCTTGCTGTCCCGATCGCCATCACGCTGCTCGCCGCCGGCACGGTCAACCTGCCTGTAGCCGGGCTCATGTGGGTGCCGCTGATCCTGCTGGCAGCGTTCGGCGCCTACAAGTACATGAACAACCTCACCAGTGCCAAGGGCGACGTGGCCGGGTCCCTTGCAGCGATCAAGGAACCCCACCTGTGGGTCATGGCCCTGCTGTACATCGGAACGTTCGGCTCCTTCATCGGCTTCGCCGGCGTCTTCCCCAAGCTCATCAAGGACTACTTCCCGGCCTTCTCCTCCATCTCCGTCGGCGCAGTCGCACTCTCGCTGGCCTTCCTCGGTCCGCTGGTCGGCTCGCTGGCCCGCCCCTACGGCGGACGGATGGCTGACCGCATGGGCGGGGCGCGGATGACCGTGTCAGCCTTCGCCGCCATGGGCCTCATCACCCTGACGATGATCTGGACGCTGCCGCTGAAGAACTTCTGGCTCTTCCTGGTCCTGTTCCTGATGCTCTTCACGGCCAGCGGCTTCGGAAACGGCGCCACCTACCGCATGATCCCGGTGATCTTCGCGACCTCCAGCCGCGCGGCCCGCTCCGGGGCCAGCTCGGTGGAGACCCAGCGCCTCGCCTCCTCCGCACTCGGCCTGATCTCCGCCATCGGCGCCTACGGCGGGTTCGTCATCCCCCAGGTGCTGAACGCCTCCAACACCGCCAGCGGCTCCTACACGCCGGCCTTCTACGGCTTCGTCGGAGCGTACGCCCTGATGCTCACGGTCTGCTGGTTCTGCTACATCCGCAACGCCAACCGAAACGCGATGGGACACGTCTAACATGACCAAAAGCGCCGACACGCACTGCCCTTACTGCGCCTTGCAGTGCGCCATGACGCTCAAGTCCCCAGCGGCCAAGGCCGCAACGGGCCCGGCCCCGGCTGTGCAGCCGGGGCCAGGCCCCGTGCCGGCTGCCGCCCTCGAGGTCAGCGGCCGCGACTTCCCCACTAACCGCGGCGGCCTCTGCCGCAAGGGGTGGACATCAGCCTCGCTCCTGCAGCACCCCGGACGCGTCACCGAGCCCATGTTCAAAGGGCCCGACGGCATCTTCCGCCCCATCTCCTGGGACGAGGCCCTCGGCCGCGTCACCGCAGCCGTCAAAGACGCCCGCGCCAGGTACGGTGCGGACTCCGTCGGCGTCTTCGGCGGCGGCGGCCTCACCAACGAAAAGGCGTACCAGCTGGGCAAGTTCGCCCGCCTCGCTCTCGGCACCTCCCGGATCGACTACAACGGCCGGTTCTGCATGTCGTCGGCCGCCGCCGCGGGCATGCGGGCCTTCGGCCTGGACCGCGGGCTGCCCTTCCCGCTTGAGGCGCTCGACACGGCCAGCACCATCCTGATGCTCGGCTCCAACGTCGCCGAGACCATGCCGCCGTTCGTCCAGCACCTGCAGGGCGTCCGCGACGCCGGCGGCCTCATCGTGGTGGACCCGCGGCGTTCCGCCACCGCCGCGTTCACCTCCGACGGCGGCGGCATCCACCTGCAGCCCCTTCCAGGCACCGACCTCACGCTCCTGCTGGGCCTCTCCCACGTGGTGATCCACGAAGGACTGCTCGACGCCGAATACATCCAGGCCCGCACCAGCGGCTTCGACGCCGTGGTCCGGTCCGTCAACGCCTACTGGCCGGAGCGCGTCCAGTCCATCACCGGCGTTCCCGCAGAACTCATCCGCGAAACGGCCCGCCGGCTGGCCAGTGGCGCCCGCCGGGGCGGCAGCTACATCCTGACCGGACGCGGCGTGGAACAGCATGTGGACGGCACCGACACCGCCACGGCAGCCATCAACCTCAGCCTCCTGCTGGGCCTGCCCGGCAGCACCCGCAGCGGCTACGGCACGCTCACCGGCCAGGGCAACGGCCAGGGCGGCCGCGAGCACGGCCAGAAAGCCGACCAGCTGCCCGGCTACCGCAAGATCACCGACCCCGCCGCCCGGGCACACATGGCCAAGGTCTGGAACGTCCCCGAGGCGCTCATTCCGGGCCCCGGCCTGCCGGCCGTGCAGCTGCTCAAAACACTGGGACAGCCCGACGGCGTCCACTGCCTCTTCGTGCACGCCTCCAACATCGCCGTCGCCTCGCCGGATGCCAACGCCGTCATCCGCGGGCTCCGCAGCCTGGATTTCCTCGTGGTCTGCGACTTCTTCATGTCCGAGACCGCAGCCGAGGCCGACCTCGTCCTGCCGGTGCTGCAGTGGGCTGAGGAGGAAGGCACGCTGACCAACCTCGAAGGCCGCGTCCTCCGCCGGCGCCAGGCGATCCAGCCGCCCGCCGGTGCCCGCAGCGAGCTGTGGATCATGGCCCGGCTGGCCGAGGCCCTGGACGCGCCGTCCACCTACAGCGACGACCCGGAGACGGTCTTCGAGGAACTGCGACTGGCCTCCGCCGGTGGAGCGGCCGACTACTCCGGCATTGACTACGCCATGCTGGACAGCGGCGCGGCAGCGTACTGGCCCTACCCTGCCGGCAGCACCGGCACCCCGCGCCTGTTCCTGGATGCGTTTGCCCATCCGGACGGCAAGGCGGTCATGACACCGGTGGCGCCCAGACGCCGCCGTGCTTCAATGGCTGACCCCGGCCGGGACATCGGAGCTCCGGCCGCCAAAGCCATGACCCTCATTACCGGCCGCCTGCTGGAGCACTACCAGTCGGGCGCGCAGACCCGGCGGGTGGCGGAGCTGCTGGCGTCCCAGCCCGAAGCCAGGATGCAGATCCACCCGGCTGCCGCCGCGGCCATGGGCATCACGGACGGCGCGGAGGTCTCGGTGGCCAATGAGCGCGGCCAAGTGGTCTGCCGGGCGGAGCTCAGCACCGCCATCCGCCCCGAGACCGTCTTCCTGCCGTTCCACTTCCCCGAACTGGAAAGCGCGAACCGGCTCACGGAAGCGGCCACGGATCCCATTTCGGGAATGCCCGAATTCAAATTCAACAAAGTGTGGGTCCGGCTGGCATCGGACCCCCGAATCACCAGTGTTCTTCAGACATCGGAGGCCTCATGAGCGAGCAGATTGTAATTGTCGGATTCGGTCCGGTGGCGGCCCGGCTGGTCGACGAACTGCTGCCCGCCCTGCGGGCCGGGCAGGTGGGGCTGACGGTCATCGGCCAGGAAACCGAGGCCGCGTACAACCGCGTGCTGGTGGCCGACCTCGGGGTTGGCCGCACCACTGCCGAGGCGCTGGCCCTTGCCGACGCCGCAGCCCTGGTGGCCGACGGCGTGGATGTCCGGCTCGGCGTGAAGGTCAGGCGCGTGGACCGCGCACGGCAGACCGTCAACCTCTCCGACGGCACCTCGGCCCACTACGACCGGCTGGTCTTCGCCACCGGTTCACGGCCCGTGATCCCCAACCTGACAGGGCTTAATCCGGACCCCGCGGCTCCCGTCCTGCCGCCGGGCGTCACGGCACTTCGAGACCTCCGCGACGCCGAGGTGCTGCGCACGGCAGTGGAGGGCAGCAAGCGCGTGGTGGTCCTGGGCGGCGGCGTGCTGGGGCTCGAGACGGCCCTCGCCGCCGCAGAGGAAGGCGCCACGGTCACCGTGGTGCACAACGGCCCGCACCCGCTGGGCCGCAATATCGACCGCGGCGGCGGCGCCGTCCTGGCCGCGAGCCTGCGCAACTGCGGCGTCCGGATCGCCGGCAACGCCCGTTCCACGGGCATTGAGCACAACGCGCCCGACGGCGGGTTCTCGGCTTTGCTGCTCGACGACGGATCGGCGATCGACGGCGACCTGCTGGTGCTGTCCTGCGGCGTCCGGCCGCGGATTGAGCTCGCCGAGGGCTGCGGGCTCTCCACCGGAACAGGCATTCTGGTGGACCACCGGCTGCGCGCACACCACGAGCCGCACATCTTTGCGATCGGTGACTGTGCCGAGGTCCGCTGCCCGGATCCGGCCTGCATCGAGTGCCGCACCGCGCGGGGACCGTCCGGCCTGGTGGGTCCCGGCTGGCGGCAGGCCGAATGGCTCGCCGAATACCTCCTGCTGCTGTCCGAGGGTGCCGCGGAGGACGCCGACTCGCTGCCCCCGCTCCCGCAGGAAAAGCCGGGCGTGATCGTCCTGAAGGCGCGCGGCATGAACATGGCGGTGGCCGGGGACAACTCCGCAGAGCCCTGGGATGAGGAAGTCCTGGCTGCCGGCGCCGTCAACGGCAGGCCGCGCCTGCAGATCGCCCAGTGGGCAGACCCCGAGCACGGGCGCTACGTCAAGATGACCACCCGCGGCGGAGTGCTGGAGGGCCTGGTCAGCGTGGGCATGCCGCGCACCGCCGGGGAGCTCGTGCAGCTCTTCGAGCGCGGCGCCGAACTGCCCGCGGACAGGTCCCTCCTCCTGCGCCTCGACGGACCCGACCAGCTGGCGCCGGCGGGCGCCTCCAACGACCCCGAGAGCACGGTCTGCCGCTGCGCAGGCGTAAGCGGAGGCAAGATCGCCGATGCCGCAGCCGGCGGCTGCTCCACGGTGGCCGAGGTTTCCGCGGCAACCCGTGCCGGTACCGGCTGCGGCGGATGCCACGACGACATCAAGGGACTGATCGAGCGCCACTTTCAGGGAGCTGCCGCCTGAGGCCGCCTAGTAACCGGGGCCACGTCACACAAATCGGGCATGCCGCAGCAGGCCGGTAGCATCGGGACCATGAATGCCGACGAAGACGACGACATCACCGAAGAACTGCTGGCCGATGCCGAAAAGCTCACCGGACTGAGCCTTGAGCTCCTGGGGCTGGACCCGCACCCCGACGACATGACCGCCGAGCAGCGGCTCCAGTTCGACCCCGAGGATCTTGCCGAGATGGCCGCAGCGGACCCCGGCGAGCGGGAGCGGTCCGTGCGCCAGACCCGCCTGCTGGCGGGCCTGCTGTGGAACTCATCCAGCATCCTCATCGACCAGCTGTTCCGCGACCTTGGCACACTGCAGGGACTGGACACCGTCACCCCCGAGGCCATCGCCGGAACGTCAGTGCTGTCCTCGCTGCCCCCGCAGTTCGCTGCCAGCTACGACGCTAAGTTCACGCAGCGGTTCATTGTGGTGGCATCGGACGTCACGGCGTCCCTTGCCCGCGGCTGGACCGCCCCGGGCTGCCTCGCAGGCGAACTCGCGGTGCATTGCCTGCTTGACCAGGCCCGGATCACCGAGGACATCTACGAACTGGACCTGCCCGAGGAATGGCGGGCCACCGTTGAGGAAGTCCTGCTGGAAGACGCCGACGCGGAAACCCTGTACGCGGACGGCGCCGCCGGAGCGGACGCCGCCGTCGACCCGCACGCCGGAAACCTGGACATCCGGCACTGGTTCGAGCCCCTCGCGCCCGGCGACGCCGTTCCCCCGTACGCCTGCTCCTGAGCCGCCGGCCACCAGCCCGGAGGTCCAGCGGCGGCTACTTGCGTCCGCGTCCGGCTTCCGTTTCCGTGATGTTGAAGGAACCGTCCAGCTTTACTGTGGCCCGCGAGCCGTCAGCCTTCGTGATGTGGGCTTCGTAGACCGCGCCCTCGGCGTCGGTCTCAACCCGGTGGACCGTCGCGCCGGGGTTGGCCGCCAGCACCGCGTTCCGCACCCGTGTGGCAGTGCTCCCCGTCAGCAGCTGCTCGGTAATCCCGTTGGCCTGGTGGCCACCTTCGGCGGAGTCCGTGCTGGACTGGCTTCCCGTACCGCTGGTGGACGAGGCAATGACGGGATACCCCATGGCGAGATAGGCCCCGCCGCCCACGAGGGCAGCTATGAGGGCGGTGTTGATTGCGGCTTTTTGGACAGTGATCATGGCACGCTCCTGGCTTCCGCGGTCCGGCCGTTCGGAAGGAAATCTCCGCATGGCTGACCGCTGGTGATCGGTCTGTCGGAGCCCGGCGCCGCCAATCCCGGGGATCGACAGTCTGAATTTTACTCAGCTCTGCCGGTGGCGACTAGGAGAATGCCGCCATTCACAGGTTGGGCGGCAGCCACTTACATGTGCACGTGCAGGCGCCGTGCGGCCTCGGAGATGGAGCCGCTCAGCGACGGGTACACCGTGAAGGTGCTGGCGACGTCGTCGACGTGCAGTTTCTGCTTCACCGCGATGGAGATGGCGAAGATCAGCTCCGAGGCGTTCGCGCCGACCACCACGCCGCCGATCACGGTGCCCGAACCCTTGCGGGCGAAGATCTTGACGAACCCGTCCTTGACGTTGCGCATCTTGGCGCGGGCATTGCTCTGCAGGGAGAGCTTGACGATGTCCCCCTGGTACTTGCCGGATTCGATCTCGGCCTCGGAAACACCCACTGACGCGATCTCGGGCGACGTGAAGATGTTGGACGCCACCTGGTGCAGCTTGATAGGGGTCACTTGGTCACCCAGGAAGTGCGCAATCGCGATCCGGCCCTGCATGGCGGCCACGGAGGCGAGCGCCAGGACACCGGTGCAGTCGCCGGCGGCGTAGATGTTCGGCGCAGTGGTGCGGGACACCCCGTCCACCTTGATGTGGCCGCTTTCGGTCAGCGCCACACCCGCTTCCTCCAGGCCGATGCCGGCGGTGTTGGGAATGGAACCCACGCACACCAGGCAGTGGCTGCCGGTGACCTTGGAGCCGTCGCCGAGGGTGACCACCACCCCGTCGTCGGTCCGTTCCACTGCCTCGGCCCGCGAACGGGACAGTACTGTCACGCCGCGGCGTTCGAAAACGTCCTCCAGGACCTCGGCGGCGTCGGTGTCGGATCCCGGTAGGACGCGGTCGCGGCTGGAGATCAGGGTGACCTTCGAGCCCAGGCCGTTGTAGGCGGAGGCGAACTCGGCGCCTGTCACGCCGGAGCCCACCACGATCAGTTCTTCCGGCAGCTCGTCCAGGTTGTAGATCTGCGCCCAGTTCAGGATCCGCTCGCCGTCCGGTCGTGCCGTGGGCAGCTCCCGCGGGTGCGCCCCGACGGTCAGCAGGATGGCGTCGGCCTCGACCGTTTCGGTTCCGTCGGCGGTCAGGACCTCGATGGTGTGGTTGTCCACCAGCTTCCCGGAGCCGTTCAGGATCCGGACGTTCTGGTGCTCCAGGCCCGTCTGGATGTCGAGGGACTGCTGGCGGGCGAGGCCGAGCAAGCGGTCGTTGATGTGCTTGAGGTCGGCGCGCATGACCGGAACGAAGTCCCCGCCGTCGACGTCGAACTTGACCCCCAGCTCCCCGGCGCCGCTGACGCGGGTCATCAGGTCCGACGTCGCGATCAGCGTCTTGGACGGCACGACGTCGGTCAGCACCGCGGAGCCGCCGAGGCCTGAGCGCTCGATGATGGTGACTTGGGCTCCCAGCGAGGCGGCCACCATGGCGGCTTCATAGCCACCCGGACCTCCGCCGAGAATTGCGATTCGGGGGGCGCTGAAATCAGGATGCATAGTCACAAACGACTATTCTCCTGCATCCTGCGCCGGACCACCAACCGTCCCGGGCAGGCCGGGCGGGCCCAGGGGACGCGTTCCTGCTGCCCGCAGCGGCTCCGGCACGGTAGCTTGGACCGGGTGAGCACAACAGATTTCCTGGACACGGACCCCTTCGAAGCAGCCCGGACGGCCGCGGACTACATCGCGTCGGAGACCGGCGTCGAAGCACACGACACCGCCCTGGTCCTGGGCTCCGGCTGGGCCGAGGCCGCCGACCTCATCGGCGAGACCACCGCGACGCTGGCCGCCTCGGAGGTCCCCGGCTTTTCCGCCCCGGCCGTGGAGGGACATGTGGGCACGATCCGTTCCGTGCTGACCCGGGAAGGCAAGCGCGCACTGGTCCTCGGTGCCCGCACCCACTACTACGAGGGCAAGGGCGTCCGCGCCGTTGCCCACGGCGTGCGCACCGCGGCAGCCGCCGGCTGCCGGACACTGGTGATCACCAACGGCTGCGGCGGACTCAACGAAGAGTGGGCTCCGGGCACCCCCGTGCTCATCAAAGATCACATCAACCTCACCGCGGCGTCTCCGCTCGAAGGCGCAACGTTCGTGGACCTGACCGATCTGTACTCATCCCGGCTCCGTGATCTGGCCCGCGACGTTGACCCGTCCCTGAACGAAGGTGTCTACGCCCAGTTCACCGGCCCGCACTATGAGACGCCGGCAGAAGTGCAGTACGCCAAGCGGATCGGCGCCGATTTGGTGGGCATGTCCACAGCCCTGGAAGCCATCGCCGCCCGGCACGCCGGCATGGAGGTCTTCGGCATCTCGCTGGTCACCAACCTCGCGGCCGGCATCAGCCCGACCCCGCTGAGCCATGAGGAAGTGCTCGAAGCCGGACACGCCGCCGGGCCGCGCATCTCCAAGCTCCTGGCGGAAATCATCGGCCGGCTCTAGTCCCGCCCGTTGCTTGCGGCAAAAAGCAGGGCGAGCGAGTCGGCACGCGCCTGGGGAAAGCGCCGTTCGAGGGACTGCGCAATGCCGGCCACGGTCTGCCGCGCGAGTTCGGTGCGCCAGGCCAGCTCCGCCTGGCGCATGGACTGCGAAATGATGCAGCTCCTAAGGTAGTCCTGGTCCTCGTCACCGCCGGGGCAGTTCGCCAGGATGCCGTCGCACCGGAACGCCAGCTCCCGGCCTTCGATGGCCAGCACCACGTCCAGCACTGAGATCCGGTCAGCACGGCGAGCCAGCTGGAACCCTCCCCTGGGGCCGGACACGGACTGCAGGACGCCCGCCCGCACCAGGCACTGAAGCTGCTTGTTCAGGTATGCCGGCGGCAGCTTGTACAGCTCGGCCAGCCGTCCGCTGCTGACCGGGTCCCCCGCGGGCGCCCACGCCATGTTGACGCAGCAGTGGAGGGCCCACTCCACCCCCTGGTTCAACTTCACAACCCAGACGCTACGTGTCCAGAATTTTAGCTGTCAAGGAGCGTTCCGGCGCCCCCGGAGCGGTGCAGTTATGACAGGCCCGCTGCCCGGTCCGGCACCGCTCCCCCGGGTTTTGACGATAGTTTGGTTTCCATGACGCCTTCCGAAGCCGATCTGCAGCTGCTCAATGACGCCCGTGCCTGGGCTGCCCAGGATCCGGACCCGCGCACCGCGGCAACGCTGACCGAACTCGTGAAGCTCACCGAGGCCGGCACGCCCGCCGCGCGGCAGGACCTGGAAGACAGCTTCCGGGGAACGCTGCAGTTCGGAACGGCAGGCCTGCGCGCCGCCCTGGGCCCGGGGCCCAACCGGATGAACCGCGTCGTGGTCCGGCGCGCAGCGGCGGGCTTCGCAAATTTCCTGGTCCGCGCGGTGGCGGAGGCTGCGCCCGGCACACGGCCACGCGCCGTCGTCGGCTATGACGCCCGCTACAACTCAGACATCTTCGCCGCGGAGACGGCGGCGGTGCTCACCGCAGCCGGAATTGAGACGTTCCTGATGCCTGCTGCCCTGCCGACGCCGCTGCTGGCGTACGGGGTCCGGGCGCTGGAATGCGACGGCGGTGTGATGGTCACCGCCAGCCACAACCCTCCGCAGGACAACGGCTACAAGGTGTACCTCGGCCGCCATGCCGTGGAGGAAAACGGCCGGGGTGCGCAGATCGTGGCGCCGTACGATGCCGCGATCGCCACCGAAATCAGCAACGTGGGTGACCTTGCCTCGATCCCGCTGGCCCAGGACGGCTGGACGGTCCTGGACGACGGGATAGTCCAGGACTACGAGGCCGCCACGGCGGGGCTTGCCGACCGCGGGCTGTTCCCGGCCCGGAACCTGAAAATCGTCCTGACACCGTTGCACGGCGTAGGCGGCACCACGGCTGTCGCCGTCCTCCGGGCAGCCGGGTTCACCGACGTGACGCTGGTCAGCGAGCAGGCCGAGCCGGACCCGGACTTCCCCACCGTGAGTTTTCCCAACCCCGAGGAACCCGGCGCCCTGGATCTGGCGCTCGGCGCAGCGATGCAGGCCGACGCGGACATTGTCCTGGCCAACGACCCCGACGCGGACCGTGCCGCCGTGGCCGCGAAGGACCCGGACACGGGGGCGTGGCGGATGCTGCGCGGCGATGAAGTGGGCGCCCTCCTGGGCGCGCATGTCGTGGCTCGGCTGGCCGCCGCCGGGGTGGACGGCTCCGAACAGCACGGCTCCGAAGGGGATGCGGGCGGCCGGGTGTTCGCCAATTCGATCGTTTCGTCCCGGCTGCTTTCACGCATCGCCGCGGCAGCCGGGTACGCCCATGAGGAGACTCTCACAGGGTTCAAGTGGATTTCCCGGGTGCCGGGCCTCGTCTACGGCTATGAGGAGGCGCTGGGCTACTGCGTCGCACCGGATCTGGTCCGCGACAAGGACGGACTGTCCGCCGCGGTGCTGATCGCGGAGCTGGCGGCCGCGGCCAAGTCCGGGGGCAAGACAATCTTCGACACCCTGGACGAGCTGTACCTGGTCCACGGGCTGCACGCGAGTGACCAGCTGAACATCCGCGTGGGTGACCTCGGCCTGCTGGACGCCATGATGAACCGGCTGCGGGTCAACCCGCCCGAATCGTTTGGCGGTTCGGCCGTGGAGTCATTCGTGGATCTGGCCGAAGGCAGCGAACACCTGCCCCCGACCGACGGACTGCTCTATGTGACCAGGGACCTCAGCCGTGTGATCATCCGGCCCAGCGGCACGGAGCCGAAACTCAAGTGCTACCTGGAGGTCATCAGGAGCGTCGGGTCTGCAGCCGAACTGCCCGAAGCCCGGCTCGCTGCCAGGGCCGCGCTGGACCAGGTGCTCACTGACGTGCGCGAGGCCCTGGGCCTGTAGCTGATTCCTGGTCCGGCTTTAGAAACCCAGCCCTAGAGCTCAACCTCGATGACGCCATCGACAATGCGCGTAGCGAACGTGGCCAGGCGCAGGTCCCCGTTGCTGAAGCACTCGCCCGTCTCGAGGTCGTAGACCTCCTTGTGCAGCGGCGAGGCGATGGTGGGGCGCGTGCCGCGTGAGCCGAGGATGCCGCGTGCCATGACGAATGCGCCGGTGGCCGGGTCCTCCTGGGCTACGGCAAAAACCTCACGGGGCGCCGTGCGGAACAGGGCCACCTGACGGCCGGCCACCAGTGCCGCTTCGCCCCAGGCCAGTTCCAGGTCCTCCACGGCGCAGACGCTGTGCCAGCCTGCATATCCGGTGGCGAGATCCTCAAGTTCCAGTGTTGCCGTCATGTCCGGCTCCTCTCCCTTTTGCGTGCTTTCCGGCGGCGGGCCGGTCCTGCGAGACGTGTAGTTGCGCCTGCTGTTGCCGCAGCTGCGGCCGTATACCAAAGCTAGGGCGGCGGTGTTTCGAAGGGGTGCAGTCAATGTGTCAAGAACGTAAAAGACACCTCACATGGCCCGAAACAAGCCCGTGATGCAGAAGTTAAGTTCACGAAACAAAAGGGAAACTGAAGCGAAACTGCGCCTCCCTAGTCTGGATGGACAAGCTGCAGAGCACCGTCTGCGGCCCAGCGAAAGGCCCACAGTGACCGAACAGACTTCAACCTCATCGACTCCGCGCCGCATTGTGGTCGCCGGCGGCGGCCCTGCAGCCCACCGTTTTGCGGACGCCATGCATGCCCGCGGCCTCGAAGGCTGGCAGGTAACTGTTCTAACCGAGGAAGCCCACCTGCCCTATGACCGCGTTGCCCTCAGCAAGGCCCTCACGGACAGCACCGTTGACCTGACGCTGGGTGCCGCTTCCATGTGGGACCACGAATCGCTCACCCTCCGGACCGGAGAGCGCGTGGTGAAGATCAACACGGCGGGCAAGTCCGTTGAAACCGCAGCCGGCAACACCTATGAATACGACGAACTGGTGGTCGCCACCGGTTCGGACGCCGCCCGGCTCCCGCTGCCCGGCGCCGAGCGTGTGCATGTCTATCGCACCCTCGAGGACGTCTGGGCCATCAACAAGTCCATCGCCGAACTCACCGAAAAGCTCGGCCGCAAGGTCAACGCCGTCACCATCGGCGGCGGGCTCCTGGGCCTCGAATCCGCGGCCGGCACCGAACAGCTCGGCGCCACCCCCGTCGTCATCAATGGCGCCCCCTGGCTCATGAACACCCAGCTCGACGAAGGCGCCGGGCAGGCCCTGGGCCGCCTCATCGAGGCGAAGGGCTTCGAAGTCCACGGCGGCGTGTTCCCGTCCGAAATCCAGGCGGACGACGACGGCCAGGTCACCGGTGTACTCATGGCAGACGGCCGCGTCATCCCCGCAGACATCGTCATCGTGGCCATCGGCGTCAGGCCCCGCGACGAGCTCTTCCGCGCCGCCGAAGGCGAAGAGTCCCTGTTTGACCTGGGCCCTCGCGGCGGAGTGGTGATCAACGACTACTGCGCCACCCAGGTGCCCGGTGTCTGGGCCATCGGTGAGGTAGCAAACTTCGAAGGCATGTGCCTGGGCCTGGTGGCCCCGGCCAACACGATGGCCGAGATCGTCGCCGACCGGCTGCACGGCGGCGAGGCCACGTTCCCCGGTTTCGACACCGCCACCAAGCTCAAGCTTTCGGGCGTGGACGTGGCCAGTTTCGGCGACGCGTTCGCCAGGACGGAGCACGCCCTCGAAATTGTTTACGCCGACCCGGCCCGCGGCGTCTACCAGAAGATCGTCACCACCGATGACGCCAAGACGCTCCTCGGCGGCATCTTCGTCGGCGACGCAGCACCCTACACCAGCCTCCGCCCGCTCCTGGGCCGTGAGCTCCCGGCCGAACCGGGCGCCTACCTGACCGCCGCCGGCGGCGGGGAAGCCCCCGAGACCGAACTGCCGGACGACGCCACCCTATGCTCCTGCAACAACGTCACCGCCGGGACCATCCGCGACGCCATCAACGGCTGCGGCGCCTGCGACGGCAACGCCCCCGTCCAGGAACTCGGCGAACTCAAGGGCTGCACCCGCGCCGGAACCCAGTGCGGTTCCTGCGTGCCGATGCTGAAGAAGCTGCTGGAAACCGAACTGACCAAGTCCGGCGTCGAGGTCTCGAAGGCCCTCTGCGAGCACATCGAGCTGTCCCGCCAGGAACTGTTCGACGCCATCCGCGTCCTGGAACTGACCTCCTTTGAGGAGATCATGGCCAAGTACGGCACCGGCGCAGGCTGCGACATCTGCAAGCCGACCATCGCCAACATCCTCGCCAGCCAGAACAGCAACTACGTCCTGGACGCCGGCCGCGGCACCCTGCAGGACACCAACGACCGCGCGCTGGCCAACATGCAGAAGGACGGCACCTACTCGGTGGTCCCCCGCATCGCCGGCGGCGAGATCACCCCGAAGAAGCTCGGCGTCATCGCCGCCGTCGCCGAAAAGTACAACCTGTACACCAAGATCACCGGCGGCCAGCGCATCGACATGTTCGGTGCCCGGCTGGAGCAGCTCCCGGAGATCTGGAAGGAGCTGGTGGACGCCGGCTTCGAATCCGGCCAAGCCTACGGCAAGAGCCTGCGCACGGTGAAGTCCTGCGTCGGTTCCACTTGGTGCCGCTTCGGCGTCCAAGACTCGGTGGCCATGGCCATCCAGCTGGAACTGCGCTACCGCGGCCTCCGCAGCCCGCACAAGCTCAAGATGGGCGTGTCCGGCTGTGCCCGGGAGTGCGCCGAGGCCCGCGGCAAGGACGTCGGCGTGATCGCCACCGCGGACGGCTGGAACCTGTACGTCGGCGGCAACGGCGGTGCCACCCCGGCCCACGCCCAGCTGCTGGCCAAGGACCTGGACGACGAGACGCTGATCAAGTACATCGACCGCTACTTCATGTACTACATCCGCACGGCCGACCGCCTGCAGCGCACCGCGCGCTGGCAGGAGGAACTCGACGGCGGCATCAAGCATGTCGAGGACGTCGTGGTGCACGACACCCTGGGCATCGCCGAGGACCTCGAGGCAGCCATGGCCAAGCACGTGGACACCTACGTCGACGAGTGGGCAGACACCCTGAAGGACCCCGAGCGCCTGCGCCGGTTCCGCTCCTTCGTCAACGCCCCCGACCAGAAGGACGACTCCATCACCTTCGTCCCGGACGAGCGCGGCCAGATGCGCCCGGCCACGGCCGAGGAGAAGGCGCTGGCCGGTCAGCAGCCAGTGCTGATCGGGGCCTCCATCCCCATGCGTCCCCGCGATGAGAACGAGGTATAGGCATGCAGCTCAGCATTGATCTCACCGGCCGCGAGGTCCTGGTCACCGGTTCGGATTTCGCCGCGCGCCAGGCCGTCCGCCGCTATGAGGCAGCCGGCGCCCTCGTCTCGCGCCTGAGCACCCCGCAGGGGGCCGGGCACGACGGTCCCCTGCCCGAGCGTCCCTTCCTGGTCGCGGCGGTGGACGACGGCCAGACCGGCTGGGAGCCGCTGCTGGACCGCTGCCGCGCCGCCGGCATCCCGGTGGCGGCCGAACCGGCCGCCGGCCGGGCCGGCCACGTCACGCTGGTTGGCGGCGGACCGGGCACCGGCGAACTGCTGACCGTGGCGGCCGTCAAGGCCCTGCGCGATGCCGACGTCGTGTTCTACGACCGGCTGGCCCCCTACCAGGAGCTGACATCCCTCACCTCCGCCGAGCTGGTCGACGTCGGAAAGCGCCCGGGACACCACAAGGTCAGCCAAGGCGACATCGAGAAGCTTATGGTTGCCTCGGCCCTGGAAGGCAACAACGTGGTCCGCCTCAAGGGCGGCGACCCGTACGTCTTCGGCCGCGGCGGTGAGGAAGTTGCTTCCTGTGTCGCCGCCGGCGTCCCCGTCCGCGTCATTTCCGGCGTGACCAGCGCCATCTCCGTGCCGGCCGCCGCGGGCATCCCGGTGACGCACCGCGAAGTCAGCCACATGTTCACCGTGGTGTCCGGCCACGCGCCGCTCACGGAGAAGGAACTCACGCACCTGGCTGGCCTCGGCGGAACCATCGTGGTGCTGATGGGCATCGGCACGCTGCACCACCTCGCCGCCGGACTGCGCCGCGCCGGGATGCGCACGGACATGCCCATGGCGGTGGTGGAGCGCGGCTACCGGCCGGGCCAGAAGACCACCATCGCTGAACTGGGCACCATCACTACTGCCGCCGCCGGCTGCAGTAACCCCGCTGTCCTGGTGATCGGCGAGGTGGTGCGGGTGGCTGAGGCCAACCGCGGGCATGCCGAGGCCGCGGCGGAACTCGACCGTCTGGCGGCCTCGCTGCTGGGTTCGTGATAGGCATGAACGCAATGAATGCACTAGCCCCCGCTGACACACCGCCCACCGAGACCGCGCCGGAGGCGGCTGCCGAAGCCCCGCTGGAGGGCTTCCGGATCGGCGTGACATCCCACCGCCGTTCGCGGGACCTCATCGAGGCCCTGGAACGCCGCGGCGCGGAGGTCCTGCATGCCCCGGCCCTGAAGATCGCCCCGGTGAACGAGGACATCAGCCTCATCGAGGACACCAAGGCGATCATCGCGGCCAAACCCGATCTCTGCATCGCCACCACCGCGTACGGCATGCGCCGCTGGTGCGAGGCTGCGGATGCGTCGGGCATCGGCGAGGAGCTGCTGGAAACCCTGGGCGCCTGCCGGATGTTCGTCCGCGGACCCAAGGCCCGCGGCGCCGTGCGCGCCGCCGGCCTGGCCGACGTCGGAATCAGCAGCGACGAGACCACGGCCACGCTGGTGGACATGCTGCTGGCCGAGGGCGTGCGCGGCAAGACCGTGGCAGTGCAGCTGCACGGCTACACGGATGTCCGCCAGCTGGAACGGCTCCGGATGTCCGGCGCCACCGTCCTGACCGTGACCCCGTACCGCTGGGTCAAGCCCGACGGCGCCGACCGGCTGCCCCGGCTCATCGAGGCTGCCGTCAGCGGCAACCTCGACGTCCTCACCTTCACGAGTGCCCCCGCCGTGGACGCCATGTGGAGCACGGCCCATGAGATGGGACTGTACAAACAGCTGGTGGAGAGCCTGAAGACGACCGTAACGACCGCCGTCGTTGGTCCGGTGACGGCGCAGCCGCTGCTGGACGCAGGCATCACCCCGCTGGTGCCGGAACGGTTCCGGATGGGCGCGCTGATCCGGCTGGTGTGCGAGCACCTCGCGCTGAACCACGTCCGCCGCCTCGACACGCGCTCAGGAAACGTGGAACTGCGCGGCCGCTCGCTGCGCATCGACGGCGAGCCGGTGGAGATCGCCCCGGCGCCGCTGCTGCTGCTCCGGGCGCTGCTGGGCGCCGGCGGTGCGGTCCTTTCCCGCGAGTCCCTGTCCGAGCTCCTGGAACTGCGCGGCTCGGTGCACGCGCTGGACATGACGGTCAGCCGGCTGCGCTCATCCCTGCCGGACGGCAAGCTGGTGGAAACGGTGGTGAAGCGCGGCTACCGCATCCGCGTCTAGCGGACACCCGGTGTGATGCGAACAACAGAGGGAGTTTTTGTCCAGATCATGGCCCCAAAACGTCGATTAGGGCGCGATATCTGGACAAAAACTCCCTTTTGTTGCCGGGCGGTAAAAAGCATTGAACGGCGGGCGACAATTTCGCAATGGCAGGGAAACACCCGCGAAAAACGCTCCCCCTAGGCTGGGTCCCATCAGCACAACAGGGCCCGAGACCGGCCCGCCTGGTGCAGCATTCGAAAGGGCCCGCACATGTCCGCTACGGCACAGTTTCCGTCCCCCGCCACCCCGTCAGCCAAAATCCTGATTGCCGGGGCAGGCCCGGCCGCCCAGGCCCTCGTGGCCCAGCTCGCCGCCGCCCAGTTCCCCGGAACGGTCACCGTGCTGAGCAGCCGTGACGACGCCCCCGAGGACCTGCTGGAACTGGCCGCCCTGCCATTCGTTTCGGTGCGCTTCGGCCAGCCCGCCAGCCACATCGACGCCACCGCCAAGGTGGTCACCACCGCCGACGGCATGGAATTCCCGTACGACGAGCTGGTCATCGCCACCGGTTCGGCCCCGGTGCACTCGCCGGTGGACGGCTCCGGCCGCTGCCTCAGCTACTCCACCATCGATGACGCCGCCAAGATCGGCAACGCCGTCAAGGAAGTCACCCGGGTGCTGGGCCGCAGGCCGCTCGGCATCCTGGTGGGCACCGGTCCCTCCGCCGGGCAGGCCGAAGCGGTGCTTCGCGCCCGCGGTGTCCGTCCGGTCCGCACCACTGCCCGGCCCGCCGCCGTGGTACCCACCCTGGCCGGATCTGTGCTGCCGGCCGCGGGCATTGTGTTCGAGGACGGCAGCCGCATGAATGGCGACCTCGTGGTCCTCGCCGAGGACCGCGCGCCCCGGGACGGGCTGGCGGCCGCCGCCGGCGTAAAGACGGCGGCGGCGGGCGGTATCGTCGTCGGCCGCGACTTCCGCTCCTCCGTGCCGGGCATCTGGGCCATCGGGGATGCGGCAGCGTTCGACGGCGTGCGGCTGGGTCTGCTGGTGGCGTCCGGGTCCGCCGCCGGTGCCTGTGCGGCCGAGCTCATGGCGGCACTGTCCGCGGGGCAGCTGGCCATCGCTGCCTGACTTTCCCGCTGTGGCAGGATGGTTCGCAGGGACGCCGCGACACCCGGGGCGCCTTCGGCCTGAAGCCCATGGAAAGGACCAGCATGAGCAACGAAGCCAGCCCCGGAACGGGCACCGCGACCAGCCCCGCAGGATCTCCCGGGGAGGGCAGCGGGGCCCCGGGCATCGCTTCCTTCATCGACCACACGCTGCTGAAGCCGGAGGCCAGCGAGGCGGAAATCCTCAAGGTGTGTGCGGAGGCCGCCGAGTACAGGTTCAAGTCGGTGTGCGTGAACCCGGTGTGGGTCAAGACGGTCAAGACGGCACTCAAGGGAACCGGCGTGCTCACCTGTTCCGTGGTGGGCTTCCCGCTGGGCGCCACGCCCAGCGACGTCAAGGCGTTCGAGGCGCGCGGGGCCGTGCTGGACGGCGCCGACGAAGTGGACATGGTCATCGACATCGCTGCGGCCCGCGCCTCGGACCGGGGCGCCCTGGTGGACGACATCAAGGCCGTCGCCGAGGCCGTCCACGCCGAAGAAGCGATCCTCAAGGTCATCATCGAGACCGCCCTGCTCACCGATGACCAGAAGGTCCTGGCCTGCGAAGCGGCTGTGGAGGCCGGCGCCGACTTCGTCAAGACCTCCACGGGCTTCAACGGCGGCGGCGCCACCGCCGCCGACATCGCCCTCATGCGGCGCACCGTGGGCCCGGATGTGGGCGTCAAGGCCTCCGGCGGCGTGCGGTCCCTCGAGGACGCACAGGCTATGATTGCTGCAGGTGCAACACGTATTGGCGCCAGCTCCGGTATTGCAATCGTCAAAGGCGAACAGGGTTCGTCTGCGTACTGACCGGCGGCTGCCACAGTTTGAGCCCCGCGGGGCCGAGGAGGAATGAATGTCCAGCAAGATTGACCAGCAGGTAAAGACGCCCCAGAACGAGAACACGCTGGTTGGCAGCATCGTTCTGTTCGTCGTCATCATGGCCCTGTTCCTGGGTGCCATCTACTCGCTGTCCTTCCTGACGCTGGACAACCCGTGGCCGATGGCTGTGTGCCTTGGCCTGTTCGCCCTCGCCTTCTGGATCCCGCAGACCATCACCGGCCGCTCGGACAGCGCCGGCGAACACTAAAGACCAGCTGACCCAAAGCCGGAGCCCCGGACCGTGAACTGTTCACCGTCCGGGGCTTCGGCTTTTAAGTCCCGGTCACGGCAGGCCGAGCATGCTGCTGGCCAGCCGGCCGGCCAGGGCCAGCGCCGCAGGGAAATGGGTACCGGCCAGCGACCACGCGGCCAGGCACATTCCCACCATGGCGTAGCCGCTCACCGGAATCAGCACCAGCCACTCCCGCCGGGACCCTGCCCGGCCCAGCAGCGGGATGGAGAAGGCGCCGTTGGGCCGCCAGAAGTTCCGCAGCACCCACATCCGGCGCAGGAACTTCGGCGGCTTGATCACCAGCGGCCAGAGGAGCGGAACACCGCCGGTGGTCACCATGTCCCCCACGATGTGCACCACGACGCCGATCAGCATGGACATGGGCAGCCACGTCCACTGGTGGGGCGCAAACCAGGTCACCAGGCCGGCCATGACCAGGGCGAAGACCCAGTTGGTGATCCATCCGGACTTCGGAAACAGTTTCAGAGCCTTGGCCGCGATGTTGATCATGAACATGCACAGCAGCCCGGCACCCACGGACAGCACACCCCACGGCGTGTCCACCTGGATCTGCGCCGCGACCGCGGCGAGCAGCACGAACATGGCTGCCCCCAGCACCGAATGCGTGCCCTGCCGGTGGCCGCCGCTGGCATTCTCGATGCCCACGGCGATCATGTTGGACAGCGGCGGCAGCGAGTGTGCCACGGTGCTGGAGCGGTGGTCCCAGTCGCACACCAGGGCGGTGCCCGCCGTCGCCATGCCGCCGATCAGCACGCCGGTGGCGTCGAGCGGGTACCAGCCCAGGGTGTACGGCCCCGTCGCGGCAACAGCCACCCACGCCGCGGCTCCTGACGCGGCGTGGTGTCCTCCCATCACGGCTAGCCCTTGGTGGCTTCGAGTGGGACCGGGGCGTCGGCGAAGATGTTGCGGATGACGCCGTCGGCCCACTCCAGGATTTCGGCGTCCTGCAGGTCGCGCCCGCCGATCCTTGCCGTTTTCGGCTTGGGGATGAGCACGGCGTCCAGGGCAGGCTTGGACTGCGCGCCCGGGTACATGCGGTTGAGCCGCATGGTCTTCGATTCGGGCAGCTGCGCCGGGGAGAACCTGATGAAGTTTCCCTGCAGGGCGACGTCGGAGAGCCCGGCTTCGCGGGCACCCACCCGGAAGCGGGCGACGGCGACCAGGTTCTGTGCGGGCAGGGGCGGCTCGCCGTAGCGGTCCACGAGCTCGGCGAGGACCTCGTCGATGGCCTCGTGGGTGACGGCGGACGCCAGCTTGCGGTAGGCCTCCAGCCGCAGCCGCTCCCCCGGGACGTAGTCGTGCGGCAGGTGCGCGTTCACGGGCAGCTCGATCTTCATCTCGGCGGCCTTCTCCTCCGCTTCGCCGCGGTACTCGGCCACGGCCTCGCCCACCAGCCGGATGTAGAGGTCGAAGCCGACGCCCTGGATGTGGCCGGACTGCTCACCGCCCAGCAGGTTTCCGGCGCCGCGGATTTCCAGGTCCTTCATGGCCAGCTGCATGCCCGCGCCGAGCTCGTTGTGGGTGGCCACGGCCTTCAGCCGTTCCAGGGCCACCTCGCCCAGCGGCTTCTCCGAGGGGTAGAGGAAGTAGGCGTAGGCGCGTTCCCGCCCGCGGCCCACGCGGCCGCGCAGCTGGTGGAGCTGCGACAGGCCGTACTTGTCCGCGCCGTCCACGATCAGGGTGTTGGCATTGGAGATGTCCAGGCCCGTTTCGATGATGGTGGTGCACACCAGGACATCGAAGCGCTTCTCCCAGAAGTCCACGATGATCTGCTCCAGCCGGCTCTCGGACATCTTGCCGTGGGCCACCTCGACCCTGGCTTCGGGCACGAGTTCGCGGATTTTGGCTGCGGTCTTTTCGATCGTGGACACGCGGTTGTGCACGAAGAAAACCTGGCCCTCGCGCATCAGCTCGCGGCGGATGGCGGCGGAGGTCTGCTTGTCCGTGTAGGGCCCCACATAGGTGAGCACGGGATGCCGTTCCTCCGGCGGGGTGGCGAGGGTGGACGTTTCGCGGATGCCGGTCAGGGACATTTCGAGGGTACGCGGGATCGGGGTGGCGCTCATGGCCAGGACGTCCACGTTGGTGCGCATCTTCTTCAGCGCTTCCTTGTGCTCGACGCCGAAGCGCTGCTCCTCGTCCACGATCACCAGGCCCAGGTCCTTGAACTCAAAGTCCTTGGACAGCAGCCGGTGCGTGCCGATCACCACGTCCACGGAGCCGTTCTTCACGCCCTCGGCGGTTTCCTTGGCTTCCTTGGACGCCTGGAACCTGGACAGCGGCTTCACGCGCAGCGGGAACCCGGAGAACCGCTCGGTGAATGTCTCGTAGTGCTGCTGGGCGAGCAGCGTGGTGGGCACCAGCACCGCCACCTGCTTGCCGTCCTGCACGGCCTTGAACGCGGCGCGGACGGCGATCTCGGTCTTGCCGTAGCCGACGTCGCCGGAGACCAGCCGGTCCATGGGGATCTCACGCTCCATGTCGGCCTTGACCTCGTTGATGGTGGTGAGCTGGTCCGGGGTCTCCACGTACGGGAAGGCCTCCTCGAGCTCGCGCTGCCACGGCGTGTCCGGGGCGAAGGCATGGCCGCGCGACGCCATGCGGGCCGAGTAGAGCCGGATGAGCTCGCCGGCGATTTCCTTGACCGCCCGGCGCGCCTTGGACTTTGTGCTGGCCCAGTCCGCGCCACCCATCTTGCTCAGCACGGGAGTGTCGCCGCCCACGTAGCGGGTCACCTGGTCCAGCTGGTCGGTGGGCACAAACAGCCTGTCCCCCGGCGCCCCGCGTTTCGACGGCGCATACTCCAGCACCAGATATTCGCGGACTCCGTCACCGCCACCCGCCACCTTGCGCTGGATCAGTTCCACGAACCTGCCGATGCCGTGCTGTTCGTGCACCACATGGTCCCCGGCCACCAGCTGCAGCGGATCCACGGCGTTCCGTCGCTTGGACGGCATGCGGCGCATGTCCTTCGTGGAGCCTGCGGAGGTGCGGCCCAGCAGGTCGGCCTCGGTCAGGAGGCCGAGTTTCAGTCCGTCCAGGACAAAACCGCGTCCGACGGCGGCGGTCGTCACCTCGATGATCCCCGCCTGGGGTTCGTGGTCCAGGGTGTCCACCCGGGCGCAGGGGATGTCGGCGTCGTGGAACAGTTCGGCCAGGCGCTGCGCCGGGCCGGGGCCTTCGGTGGCCACCACGATCCGCCACTGGTCCCGCACGTGCGAGCCGATGAAGTCCATCATTTCCGCCACGTCGCCCTGGTAGCCGCGCGGTTCGCGGGCGTGGAGGTTGAGCACGTCGATGTCCGGTGTCAGTTCCTCGTCCGTGGCCAGCGACGTGATGGACCACCAGGACACCTCATGCCCGAGGGCAGCGGAGCGGGTCTCTGCGAGCGAACGGAAACTGGCGGAATGCAGGGCGGCGGACGCCTGCGAGCTGAGATCCAGCGGGGCCGTTCCGCCGTCGGATGCGGTGGACCAGGCCGCCTCCAGGAATTCCTCGTTGGTGGCCGCGAGGTCGTGCGCTCGGGTGCGGACCTTCTCCGGTTCGATGACCACGGAGATGGACCCCGCGGGCAGCTGTTCCATGAACGGCACCATGGCGTCCACCAGGACGGGGGCCAGGGATTCCATGCCTTCCACGGCGATGCCGCCGGCGATCTTCTCGAGCATGTCGGCAGCCGCGGGCAGCTGGGGCTTCAGCGTCGCAGCCCGGGACATCACCGAGGGGGTGATGAGGATTTCGCGGCAGGGCGGGGCGTGGAGTTCGGTGGGGTGGTGCACGCCGGGGGCGGACAGCGAGCGCTGGTCGGCGACGGCGAACCAGCGCATCTGGTCCACCTCGTCACCGAAGAACTCCACCCGGATGGGGTGGTCCTCGGTGGGCGGGAAGACATCGAGCATGCCGCCGCGGACGGCGAACTCACCACGGCGGGTCACCATGTCGACGCGGGCGTAGGCGGCGTCTGCGAGATTCTTGACCACGCTGCTGAAGGGGGCCTCCTGGCCGACCTTCAGGGTCACCGGAACCAGTTCCCCCAGGCCGGCCACGATCGGCTGGAGCACGGCGCGGACCGGGGCCACCACCACCCGGAGCGGTCCCGCCGCTGCGGTTTCCGGGTGGGCGAGACGCCGCAGGACCGACAGCCGGCGGCCCACCGTGTCCGAACGCGGGGAAAGCCGCTCGTGCGGGAGGGTTTCCCAGCTGGGGAACTCGGCCACGGCGTCGGCTGGCAAGTAGGCGCGGAGCGCGGCGGCAAGGTCCTCGGCCTCGCGGCCGGTGGCGGTGACGGCCAGGACGACACCCGGTGCGGCCTGACCTGCTGCGGAGCTCCCGTCACCCGCAGCGTTCAGCAGGCCGTCGGCCACCTCCGCCAGGAGCACGGGCCGCAGGCCAGCCGGGGCGCTGACCTGGTAGTCCTCGCTGCGTACGCTGAAACCCCTCCCCGCCTCGGCCTGCACGCGGGCGAACGTCCTGTCCGCGGAAAGGACGCGGCGCAGGCCGTCGAGGGGCAGGCCGTCAGAGGACAGGCCAGTGGAGGGCTGGCCCTTGGGGCGCTGGCCGCTGGGGCTCATGGCAGGATCTCCTGGAATCTCATTCGAACGCAGGCATCACGAAAAGCCGAGATTCTCGCGAATGCCGGGGCTTCCAGCCTACCCCTGAGGGCACACCGGCGGCATCCGGGCCGCGGAGGCCGCATTGCTAAGCTTGCTGAGCAAGTGAAGTTCGGCACAGATCACCTCAACCATGGCGCCGCCCCCAAGGAGACTCCCGTGAGCGATCAGCCCGGAAAAGACAGCAACGGAAATGACAGCAGCACCGGAGGCGCGGCAGCAGCCGATGCCCGGACGGTGCTTGTCACCGGCGCCACGGGGTACATCGGCGGGCGGCTGGTCCCCCGGCTGCTGGACGCCGGCCACCGCGTCAAGGTGCTTGTAAGGTCCCCGGAGAAAATCGCCGGCGTGCCGTGGTTCGACGACGTGGAGGTGGTCCGCAGCAGCCTCGACGACTCCGCGGCGCTGGAGGAAGCCCTGCAGGGGGTCGACGTCCTCTACTACCTGGTCCATTCCATGGCGGCGGGCTCCGGTTTTGAGGCCAAGGAAAAGGCCATGGCCGAGCTCGTGGCCGGGGCCGCCGCGGCTGCCTCCGTCCGGCGGATCGTTTATTTGGGCGGACTGCACCCGCGCAATACGGCACTGTCTACGCACATGCGCTCCCGCGAGGCGGTGGGCGAGGTATTTCTCTCCGGCCCGGTGGACGCCGTCGTGTTCCAGGCCGGGGTGGTCATCGGTTCCGGCTCGGCGTCGTTCGAAATGATCCGCCACCTCGCCGAAACGCTGCCCCTCATGCCGGCGCCCAGCTGGGTCCGCAACCGGATCGAAGCCATCGCCGTCCGGGACGTGCTCTACTACCTCGTCGGGGCCGCGTCCCTGGTGGAATCGCTCAACCGCACCTTCGACATCGGCTCCCGGGACGTCCTGACGTACGCCGGCATGATGAAGGAGTACGCCACCGAGGCGGGCCTGCCGCGGCGCCCGGTCCTGGCCCTGCCGGTGCCGGCACCCAGGCTGGCCGGATTGTGGGTTGCCCTGGTGACCCCGATTCCGCTGTCCATGTCCGTGCCGCTGGTCCAGTCCCTGCAGCACGATGCGGTCTCTGCCGAACACGACATCGACAACTACATCAAACAGCCCGACGGCGGTCTGACCGGCTACCGCAGGGCCGTGTCCTTGGCGCTCGGCAAGGAACGCGACGGCCAGGTGGAAACGACCTGGGCCAACGCCGGCGCCGATGCCGACCCTTTGCCGAGCGACCCCGGCTGGGCCGGGCACAGGGTGTATGTGGACGAGCGGACCTTTGACAGCGATGTGGACCCGTCACACGTGTGGACGATCATCGAGGGGATCGGCGGCCGCAACGGCTGGTACTCCCTCCCGCTGGCGTGGAGCGTCCGCGGCTGGCTGGACAAGCTCTCAGGTGGAGCAGGGTTGTTGCGGGGACGGCGTCATCCGCACCATCTGGTGGCCGGCGAGGTGGTGGACTGGTGGCGCGTGGAACGGATCGAGCGCGGCCGCCTGCTCCGCCTGCGGGCGGAAATGCGCGCGCCGGGACGCGCCTGGCTGGAGCTCTGTGTGGAGCCCGAAGGCGGCGGAAGCCGCTACCGCCAGCGTGCGATCTTCTTTCCCAAAGGACTCAGCGGGCGGCTCTACTGGCTTGCCGTTCTTCCGTTCCACAGCATCATCTTCCCGGCCATGTCCCGCAACATTACGGCGGCGGCGCGGAGGCTGTCCGGCGAGGCCGAATCCGGCGTCGCAGAGCCGGGTCCGGCAGGTCCCGGTGCCGGGGAAGCACGGCCAACCCCGTAGGATGTGGTGAGCAAAAAGCGTTCTGACCCACAATGACGGAGGATCAATGGCACTAAGTGCATCCACCACCCTTCCCCACGGCGTCGACAGCGTCACCGCAGTCTTCGCGAACGAGGACTTCCAGCGCCACACGAGCGAATACGTCGGCGGCAGCCTCGAGTCCTTCACCGTGACGGGCGACATCGCCGGAGAGTTCAGCACCACGTCCGTGCGCACCCTCCCCACGACGCGCCTGCCGGAAATCGCCCGCAAGTTCGTCGGTGAGAGCCTCAAGGTGACCCAGGTGGAGAACTGGGAAGCCCCGGCAGCAGACGGTTCGCGCCAGAGCACCATCTCCCTGAAGATCGCCGGCGCGCCGATCGACGTGTCCGCGGTCCAGCGCCTCGTTGCTGACGGCGGCAGCACGCGGGTTGAACTCGAAGGCAACGTCACGTCCTCCGTGCCGTTTTTGGGCGGCAAGATCGCCGATGCCGCCGAGCCCATGGTGGGCAAGGCGCTGAACATCCAGTCGCAGCAGGCCCAGGCCTGGCTCGAAAGCCACTAGTCCCGTGGACGTCCCTGCCTTCCTTGCCCTGGTCCTGATTGTTTCGGGCGTGTGGTCCCTGGTGGTGTGGCCTCAGTTCCTGCGCCGCGTCATGAAGGACCCGCGGGCACGGGACGCCGCCGGCAAGGCCACGAAGTTCCTCACCGTCCACGTGGTCCTGGTAACGGTATCCATGGTGTTGGGTGCTGCCACGACCGCCATCGGAATAGCGGCGCTCGTCAGCTGACCGGCAAAGGACAACCGGCGCCGGCGGGACGCCCTACTCGGGATCCGCTGGCTGGGCGGGCCGAAACCCTGGTTTCGGCCGGCCCAGCCAGCGGCAGTGGGCTTCGGACGGACTCCTCGCACTCGGCGGCGGAACCGGCATGGCTGAACGCCTGGAACACCTGCTCCGGCTGAGTTTCGGCCCGGGCTCAGCCCGGGACGGCCACGCAAAGGTGGCCATACTGGCCGGGTGGCTGGCCGCTGCGGCGCTGGCCGCCGTCGTGCTTAAGGCCCGCAACAGGCACTACCAGCGCCTGGAAGAGATGGAGGCACGGGACGACGACGGCGACGGCGTGCCGGATGTCTTCGAACGGTCCGGGCAGGACGACTAAATCAGGCAGGACCGCTAAGAAGGGCGGTCAGGCTGCCTGGTTCAGGGCATCCTCGGCCGCAACCCAGGAGATCATGGCGCACTTTACCCTCGCAGCATAGCGGGCCACGCCTTCGAAGGCAGCGGCGTCGCCCAGGATTTCAGGGTCGGCCGGGATTTTTCCACGCGACCGCAGGACCTCGCGGAAGTTCCCGATCACCGAGCGGAGTTCGTCCACTGTCATGCCCTCGGCCAGTTCGCTCAGCACGGACGCGGAGGCCATGGAGATCGAGCAACCGGCCCCGTCCCACGCCAGCTGCGTGACGGTGCCGTGGTCAACGGCCACGCGCAGGGTGACCTCGTCCCCGCACACGGGGTTGAGCTGGTGCGACTGGCCGGTGGACGCGCCGTCGGGGGCGGCCGTCGCGGCCAATCCGCTGCCGTGCCGGGCCTTGGAGTGGTCGAGGATGATCTGCTGGTAAAGCTGGTCGAGGCTCATGCTCTGGTACCTGTCGTCGGGGATCCGGGGCTAGGCCCGGAAGTAGGCGCGGACTCCGGACACTGCGTCCAGGAATTCGTCCACGTCGTCGGTGGTGTTGTACAAGTAGGCGCTGGCCCGGGTGGTGGCCGTCAGGCCCAGGCGGCGGTGCAGTGGCTGCGCGCAATGGTGGCCCACGCGGACTGCAATGCCCCGCGCGTCAAGGAACTGGCCGACGTCGTGCGCGTGGACACCCGCGACGTCAAAGGCGGCCAGGCCGATGCGGTCCTGGCCGGCGGCCGGACCCAGCACACGGATGCCGTCGATGGCTTCCAGGCCTGCCACCATCCGCTGGCCCAGCTCGGACTCCCAGCGGTGCACCCGGTCGATGCCGGTTTCCGTCAGATAGTTGATCGCGGCGGCAAGGGCCACTGCCTGCGAAATTTTCTGGGTTCCGGCCTCGAACCGCTGCGGCGCGGGAAGGTACTCCGCGCGTTCCATGGTCACGGTGGTGATCATGGAACCGCCGGTCAGGACCGGGGGGAGCACATCCAGGAGCTCCTGCTTGCCGTACAGCACTCCGACGCCGGTAGGTCCCAGCATCTTGTGGCCGGAAAACACGGCGAAGTCGACATCCAGCTGCTTGACGTCCAGGGCAAGGTGCGGTGCCGACTGGCAGGCATCCAGCACCACGAGGGCGCCCGCACGCCGGGCGAGGGCCACGAGGTCGCTGACCGGGTTGATGGTGCCCAGCACGTTCGAGGCGTGGGTGAACGCCAGCAGCCGGGTGCGCTCCCCCACGATTTCCTCCGCCTCATCCATGCGCAGCACCCCGGCGTCGTCAAGCGGGATATGCCGCAGCGTGGCACCGGTCCGGTAGGCCAGCTCCTGCCAGGGGATCAGGTTTGCGTGGTGTTCCATCTCGGTGACCACGATTTCATCGCCAGGCCCCAGGGCGAGCTCACGCAGCCGGGCGTCGCCGCGTCCCTGGGCTGCCCACAGCGAGGCGTTTGACAGCGCGTAACTGATGACATTGAGGCCTTCGGTGGCATTGGAGGTCCAGACGATCTCCTCATAGGCCGCACCGACAAAGTCGGCGACGGTCTGCCGGGCATCCTCGAACACCTCGGTGGCCTCCACGGCAAGGTGGTGGGCACCGCGGTGCACGGCAGCGTTCCGCTGCTCATAAAATTCCTGTTCCGCCTCGATCACGCTCAACGGATTCTGCGATGTTGCGCCGGAATCCAGATAGATGAGCGGACGGCCGTTGACGGTCTGGTTCAGCACGGGAAAGTCGTTGCGGATCCGCAGGACCTCGGCATTGTCCATCGCAGAAAGGGCACGCGTCAGCGTGGTTGGCGTTGATACTACGGCCAATGGGACTCCTTGGGTGCCTCGAGGTACCTCTCAATTGTCCCACAGCACGTTTGGGGCGCAGCAGGCAGGAGCCGGACCGGCCTGATCGGGCGCACGTTCCGGAATGCCTGAATGCGGGAATGCCTGAGTGGGCGCACACGAAGAGCGGCCCCCGTCGCTGCGGGCCGCCCTTTTCACGCCGTCGGATATTCGCTTGTTGCTGACTCACTACGTTTAAGGACCGGCGACGGCTGGGGGGAGAGCCTCGGTCTCAGAAGGCTCTGACGTCGCCGGCCCCGCCTTACCCGGACCCGAGGGCCGGAACTCTGGTGCGAGACCTGGAAAATCTGGTGGCAGCTTCGGGGGGAGATCAGCCCTGCTTCCGCTGCCACTATTAGTTAATCGCGTACCGGCGCCAGCGGCACCAGTATCCTGTACTCGTTTTTCTGAGTACTTAACTACTGGTTCCCGCAGGTGCCGGTGTCCGGCGCGCAACCGCGGGGAATTTGCCCGGAGGGGGCCCAAAAATATTTGCTTGGGAAGCGCTGCTTCTTCGGAAGGGGCTACTACTTCGGCAGGGCTACTTCTTCGACAGGGACTACTTCTTCGGCAGGGCAAGCGCGAGCTCGTCGCGCCGGCGGACGCCGAGCTTGACGTAGCTGCGGTACAGATGCCCCTCGACAGTCCGCACGGACACCATCAGCTGCTGCGCGATCTCGCGGTCGGAGAGGCCCTGCACCGCCAGCTCCACGATGTCCCGCTCGCGGCGGGTCAGGTGGACACTGGGGACCGAGGCGACGAACGGGCTCTCCCTGAAGCGCTCCCCCAGCTCCTGGTCGCATTTCTCCCGGTGCGCGATCGCCTGGCGGGCACGGCGCCGCTCCCCCGCGGCGTCCAGCAAGGCGCCGGCCCTGGCGTACGCCTCGCGCGCCAGGTTCAGCAGGCCGGCCTCCTCCAGGCCGGCGCCTGTGTCCATGAGGACATCGGCGTCTTCCGAGGCCCAGGCCTGGGCCAGCTGCCGCCAGCCGGCAGCCCACCGGCCCTCGACGGTGGCGGCGAGGGCGGCGAGTTCCTGCGCCAGCGACCGCTCGCCAAGATCCGAGCACAGGATGAGGCACTCCATCCTGGTTCCTGGATGGTCGGTAACGGACTCGGACGCCGCGAGTTCACGGAGCCTGTCCAGTCCGCTGCCCTTCCGGTCGAGGTATTCGGCCGCGGCGGCCGCATAGGCTTCCGCGACTGCGTCGCATCCGGGACCGCTCGAGTGCCTGGCGGAAATGAAGTCCTGTTCGAGCCGCTTGGCCTGGGCGGTGTCGCCCAGGCGCGCTGCCGCGTAGAAGGCAAGCGAGGAGCCGAACCTGAATTCCTGCAGCGGGTCGTTGACCCGGAGCGCCTCGACCGCGGGCAGGAGGACCTGGTAGGCGCGCTCCAGCTGCCCCTGCCGCAGCAGTCCAAGGCCCCGCAGTGCCTGGATGCCGCCGCCGAAGGTCGAGGCACCCTCGGTGCGCTCAGCCGGGTATCCGGACAGTTCGTGTTCGGCCGATTCCCAGTTGCCGGCAGCGAGCGTGCTGATCGCCAGCCGGGTCAGGACAAACTCGTTGAAGAAATAGAGGCCGCCGCTGAGCGCGGGCAGGAAGGGACCGGCGGCTGTCGCGGCGGCGTGGGCCTGGTGTGACCGGCCGGCAGCCACCAGCGTCTGGGCAAGCAGTGCCTGCGCCACGGTGTGCAGTGTCGCCTCAACGCCGGATGCAGTGTCCGGATCAATGGTGCCCAACGCCTCGATCACAGCACCAATGCCTTCATGGTCTCCGGCGGCAGCCATCTCCAGCAGGCCGTGGATCCTGTCCTGCCAGGCATCGTCGGGTGCGATCCCGGCTTCCTCCAGCTGGTGGCGCGATTCCGCCCGGAGCGCCGAAACTGACTTTCCCAGCGCCATGTGGGATGACGCCCTGAGCATGAGGACCTGCGGAGCTCCCGGATCCCCGGCCAGATCAAGCCAGCAGCTGTCAAGGAGTTCGGCGGCCTCGCGGTATTTCCCTTCGTTGAAGTGGGCCCGCGCGGTGATGGCGTGCGCGTGGGCCTGCAGTTCCGGTGCCCGCACATGACCGGCCATAAGCCGGGCGCCGGCATTGTTGAACGTGGTCGCAGCGAGCAGGCCGGCGTCCAGCAGGTCCCGGTCGGGCACCTCCATGCCGCATTCCAGCGACCATTCGACCAGCCGCAGCCTGCCCTCCGGGCTTGCCGCTGCGGGTTCCAGGTGCGCGTCAAGCTTCTGCCGCAGCTGCAGGCTCCGCGAGACGGACACCTGGCGCCGCGTCGATTCGCCCAGGATCGCATGGGTAAGCCGCAACTCGGTTTGCGTAGCCGCTGATTCGCTCACCACCTGGTTATCCAGCAATGAACGTACGACGCCGGCGCCGCAGACGTCCTCGATCAGGCGCCTGGGCACCGGTTCCGCCAGGGCGATCACCTTCAGCGCGTCCTGCTCCTCCGGCGTTCTCCGGAGCAGATCCTTGACCACGAGATCCGAAAGCCTCGGTCCGTCGGCCGGCAACGGTCCGAGCAGCACCCAGATCCCGTTCCGCTGGACCAGGGTTCCGGCGGCTGTTGCGTCGCTGAGCAGGCAATCGAGGAGCAGCGGGTTGCCGCCGGAGGCGGACCACAGCGACTGGACGGTGCTGACGGGGACGGTCCCCTGGAGAGTGTGTTCCACCACCTCCCTGACCTGCTCGCCGTTGAGCGGCCGGAGATCGATGCGTTCGGCCAGGCCGTCGTACCAGAGCTGGTTAAGGGCCTGGGGCAGGCCCGGCCGCGGCCGTCCGGCTGCCAGCACGGTCGCCCAGCCTGCCGATGTCATGTCCACCACCATGCTGGCCGTGGCGTCGTCGAGGTGGTGGGCGTCATCCACCACCAGCAGTACGGGGGCGTCGTTGCCGCCGTTGGGGCCGCCGTTTCCCTTCAGCTCCTGGAAGTGGGCCCAGACGGCCCGCAGCACCGCGACCGGCGAGTCCGCCTCCTCCGGGGCCAGCCCGGAGGTGTATGGTGCCAGCACGCCGTAGGGGACCTTGGCCAGCGAGGAGCTGCCGTGGATGCGGAGCACGGTCATCTCCCCCGCCAGCTTCTCCCGCACGGCGTCCGTCACCGAGGTCTTTCCCACGCCGGGGCCGGCCATCAGGTAGACGGCCTGGCTGGCACGGCTGCGGATGATGGTGCAGACATGCTCTATCGCTTCACGGCGGCCGGTGAGCTGGCGGGCTTCGGTTGCCGCTTTGGAACCGCGGCCATTGGACGAGGCGCCGTGGGACGAATGGCTGGGCGAAGCGCTGTTTGCTGAGGAGCTGTTAGACGAGGCCAGGCAGATCACCCCTGGATGTCACGCCGAGCTTGGTGAACACCTGGTACAGGTGGCCCTCCACTGTTCGGACTGATACCCCCATCTCCAGGGCGATGTCCCGGTTGGATACGCCCCTTCCGGCCAGCCGGGAGATCTGGCGTTCACGCGCGGTAAGGAGCGGGCTGCCGCTGCTGGGAACGATCGGGAGGCTTGGCACCGTGGCGGTAAGGCTGTCCAGCCGTGCCTGGGCCACGCGGGCGGAGGCGGAATCGCCGGAATGGCGGGCAAAGTCGACGGCGAGCGCGACGCACCGGGCCTCAACGGCGTCGAGCTCCAGTTCGGCGCACAGGTGCGCGCCTTCCAAAAGAACCTTGGCGTCCTTCGTGCGGGTGCCCACGGCGATGAGGCGTGAGATCTCGGCGAGGGTCCCCTGGCGGTGGCCCGCCACCTCCTCCATCAGGCGGAAGTCCTCATCGGAGCCGTTGACGGTCGCGCCGAGCAGGCTGATGCCCGCCAGCGTGTACCGGCCGGCATCGATGTCGCGGCGTGCTGCCGCGAGCAGGCGCTTCACGGCGTCGGTGTCCCCCAGCCACCGCCCCGCCATGTCGGCGCAGAACTCGGTGACAAACACGGTGCCGAAGTTGCAGTGGCCGCGCACCCCGCGGAGCTTGTCGAGGTACTTGTGCGCCTGCCCGGCGTTGCCGATCTGGGCGTAGGCGAAGGCCGTGGCGGCGTAGGCGGCCTGCAGCATGTTCAGCACGGGGCGGAGCTCGAGCTGGGCAACGGCGGACAGCAGAGAGTCCAGCGCCACGGCGCCGCGGCCGGAGAAGACGTACGCGATGCCGGTGGCCAGCTCCGTCGCAGACGTCCGGTACGCCAGCCGGCGTTCCTCCTGCCCCTTGGGCGGGCCGACGAGTTCCAGGCACCGTTTCCACTGGCCGGCCTGCAGCAGCACGTTGAACGCCGTCATCGCGAACCGTTCCCGCAGTCCTGTCAGCGGCCCCGCATCCGAGAGCTGCCCGCCGACGCGCCGCATCAGCTGGAGCGCGTCCATTTCCCGGCCGACCGCCGACAGGGCGTGCATTAGGAGCAGTGCTGCCTGGATCCTGAAGGCCGGGTCCCTGTTGATCGCGGGGTCGGAGGCTTTCTCCAGGTCGCTGACCATGGAGGCGTAGTCGCCGATGAAGGACTTGTATTCAAACTCGGCCAGGGTGATGACGTTGGCGGCCGTGCCAAGCGGATCGGGCCAGCTGGATGCCACCCCTGCACCCACGCCCAGGCGCTTGCGGGCCGCTGCGAGCTCGTCCGGCACCTGGCCGCACAGTTCCGGCAGCCAGACCATGACCCGGCTCTTGGCTGCCACCACGCGGGCGAAGGCGTCCTCGCTGAGCGCGTCCAGCTGCACCCGGGAAATGTCCTCCAGCGAGGCCATGGCCTGCAGCGGCAGGTCAAGCAGCAGGTAAGCGGTGGCCTTGTGCAGCTGCGCTTCCACCCAGACGTCGTCGGTCTTCTTGATCCCTTCAACGCAGGAGATCGCGAACCGCGGGTCAAAGAGCTGCACCGCCGCCTCCGCTGCGGCCACCGCCATGGCAGGGCTGAGCTCGGCCTGGCACTCCTTGGTCCAGGCCGCGAACTCGATCCGTTCCTCCATGGTCAGGGCGGACAGCTCGGGCTCGTGGCCGCCCAGCAACAGGGCGCGGAGTTCACGGCGGCGGGAGATGCTCAGCCAGGACCGCACGACGTCCCCGAGGTACTGTTCCCGCAGGCAGACCCAGCGGTCGCCGGTGTCGGCTACCGTCAGCAGCCCGGCGTCCTCCATGTCGGCCACGGTGGCTGTACCGTAAATTTCGGTCAGCCTGGTCAGCGGGACACGCCGGGCACAGGCAAGCATCTCGATGACTTCACGGGTTTCCGGCTCTTCCCGGGACCAGCGGGACCGGACGATGTCATCCAGGCCGGTGGCGCCGTCGAGCACCACCCTGTCCCGCAGGGTCCAGACGGAATCGGACAGGACGAGGTTTCCGGACTGCTGCTGCTCCGTGACGAGCGCCTTGAGCAGGAGCGGATTGCCGCCCACGATCGCATGGTAGGTGCTCACGAGCGAAGCCGAGACCCGGTGGCCCAGCAGGGTCAGCAGCACCTGCCGGGTTTGCAGCTCGTTGAGGTTGTCCAGCCGGACTTCGGTCAGCCGCCGGTCGGTGAGCAGCCAGTGGAAGTCAGCCGGAAGGTCGCTGGTGCTGGGTGCAATGGCGATAACGCGGGCGGTGTGCGTCAGCATGATGTTCAGGATGACGCCGGCACTCATGTCATCGATCTGGCCGGTGGTGTCCAGGGTGATGATGCAGTCGCGGCCGGCGGCGTCGGACCGGATCAGGGAGGTGATGCCCTGGAGGATGGCGGTGGGGGAAGCCAGCGCGGACTGCGGAAGCCTGGCCAGGAGGAAGGCGAGGCAGCCGTATGAGGTTTGTGAGCCGGTCAGGGGGCTGCGCAGCTGCAGCGGCCAGACGTCGGGGCCCAGCTCGGCGACGGCGGTGCGGGCTAGCGAGGATTTCCCCACACCGCGCGCGCCGGTGATGACTACGCCCAGGGACTCGGGATCTGTCAGCGCAGTGCGGATGGCGTCAAGGTCTGCGCTGCGCGCCGGAACCGACCATCGTTGGAGGTCCGTTCCGCCCGCGACGCCCGCCGGTCCCGCCAGCACGCCCGCCGTAGACCCACGTCCCCAGCTCAGTGGCTCAATTGACATGAACTTTTCCTTACATCCCGCCCGGCAGGATAAAGGCTCCATCGCCTCCCCCGCTTAGAAAGTAGACTACCCCGTTACATTGCAGGGATATAGGGAACTGCGAGCACATTTCGCAGACCTTGATGCGACCTTGAGGGTTGGGGCGGCGGGGAGGAATAGCCGTGGGAGGCGGCGCTACACCTTGGCGGTGTGGAACTGCTGCTGTGCGGCGGTCAGGCCTTCCCTGATGAGGAGCTCGACGGCGTCCGCTGCGTCATCGAGCAGGAAGGGCAGTTCCTTCTTTTCAGTGGTGCCAAAGTCCCGGAGCACGTAGTCGGCGGTGTCCATCCGGCCCGGCGGCCGACCGACTCCCACCCGGACGCGGAGGTAGTCCTTGGTGGCGAGGGCCTTGGAGATGTCCCGGAGTCCGTTGTGCCCTCCCTCACCGCCGCCGATCTTCAGCTTCACCGTGTTGAAGGGGATGTCAATCTCGTCATGGACGGCCACCACGCGGGACGGCTCGACGTCGTAAAACCTGGCAAGGGCGGACACGGGACCGCCGGAGACGTTCATGTATGTCCCTGGCTTGGCCAGCACCACGCGGGGACCGCCGATGCCCAGCCGGCCTTCGAGGATCAGGGCCCTGGCCTTGTGCGCCTTGAACTTCCCGCCGATCCGGGCGGCCATGCCGTCCAGCACCATCTGGCCGACGTTGTGCCGGTTGCCGCTGTACTCAGGTCCGGGGTTGCCAAGGCCTACGATCAGCCAGGTGTCAGTCATGAATCAATCCTAAGGCGGGGGTTTGCATGCAAGTGGGGCAGGGACGGCAGTGGCCGGGCCCGTAAAGGACCCGGCCACCGGTCCGCGCTCTATGGAACGCGGAAGGATTGTGCCCGAATTACTCGGCAGCAGCTTCTGCGGCCGGGGCCTCTCCTGCGGGGGCTTCCTCGGCTTCGCCCTCTTCTGCAGCCGCTGCGGTGGCCTCGGAGATGTTGACGACCAGGGCCTCGGCGTCGGTCAGCAGGACGGAACCCTTGGGAAGCACGAGGTCGGAGGCGTGGATGTGCTCGCCGGCGGCGCGGCCCTCGATGTTGACCTCGACGGACTCGGGCAGGTGGGTTGCCTCGGCCTCCAGGGAGACGACGGTCAGCTCCAGGTTGTGCGCGGTGCCCGGGGCGGTTTCGCCGGAAACGTGCACGGGAACGTCAACGGTGACCTTCTCGCCCTGGCGGACGGTCAGCAGGTCGATGTGCTCGATGATCTGCTTGATCGGATCGCGCTGGACGTCCTTGACGAGGGCCAGGTGGCCTTCACCGTTGAGGTCCAGGGACAGCAGGGCGTTGGCGGTGCGGACAGCCAGGGTGGTGGCCTTGGCCGGCAGGGTGATGTGGATGGGCTCTGCGCCGTGGCCGTAGATCACGGCGGGGATCTGGCCGGCTGCGCGGGCGCGGCGGGCGAAGCCCTTGCCGAATTCGGTGCGTGCTTCTGCTGCGAGCTTCTGCTCAGACATGTGTACTCCTGGTGGATTGTTGGTTCAGCAAGGGCGGAGGTCTGGAGTGACCTTCAACGCCGGGCGGCCCGAAGGCGGCCCCACCAGAAGGGTGATTCAGACCCAGTCGATTACGGAGACAGGCAGTCCGGTGTTCCGCGCCTGCGGAATTCCGGCGCTCTCCCTCGCCAAGGTATCGGAAAGAAGCTTACCAGTGCCCGGCCTGTTTACTGAAAACAGTCCCCACCAGCCCCCTAGCTCGCGAGCTCGCTCAGGGAACCCGGCTGGCGTGGGCCCATTTCAGTGTGGCTAGGCGTTGCCGTCGAAAAGGCTGGTGACCGATCCGTCGTCGAACACTTCCCGGATGGCCCGGGCGATCAGCGGAGCGATGGAAAGCACGGTGAGCTCGGGGAAGCGCTTGGCGGCCGGGATGGGCAAGGTGTCGGTGACCACAACTTCGCGGGCGCCCGACTCGGACAGCCGGCGGGCTGCCGGGTCGGAGAAGACTGCGTGCGTCGCGGCGATGATGACGTCCTTGGCCCCGGCGTTCTTGAGCACCTGCACCGCGCCGGAGATGGTTCCGCCGGTGTCGATCATGTCGTCGATGAGCACGCAGGTGCGGCCCTCGATCTGGCCCACCACGGTCTTGGATACGGCCTGGTTGGGAACGGTCAGGTCGCGGCTCTTGTGGACGAAGGCGAGCGGGGCGCCGCCGAGGCGCTCGGCCCACTGTTCCGCCACGCGCACGCGGCCGGTGTCCGGCGAGACAACGGTGATGTTGTCTGCGGCGACGCGGGTGCGGATGTAGTCGGCAAGCAGCGGAATGGCCATGAGGTGGTCCACCGGGCCGTCGAAGAAGCCCTGGATCTGCGAGGTGTGCAGGTCCACGCTCATGATGCGGTCGGCGCCCGCGGTCTTGTACAGGTCTGCCACGAGGCGGGCAGAGATGGGCTCGCGGCCGCGGCCCTTCTTGTCCTGGCGCGAGTACGGGTAGAACGGCGAAACCACGGTGATCCGCTTGGCCGAGGCACGCTTGAGCGAATCGATCATGATCAGCTGTTCCATGAGCCAGTTGTTCAGCGGTGCGGGGTGCGCCTGGATGACGAAGGCATCCGTTCCGCGGACGCTCTCCCCGGCGCGGACGTAGATCTCGCCGTTGGCGAAGTCGTAGGCGTCCACAGGCAGCAGTTCCGTGCCCAGCTCCTTGGCGATCTCCCGGGCAAGCTCCGGGTGTGCACGCCCTGCGGCGAGCACCAGTTTCTTCTCGCCGTGAGCCGTAATTTCGGTCATGGTTGCTAGCCCTCTTCTGTAGATGCGGGGGAATTTGAGGAATCAGTGCGGCCTTCGCGGGCCGCGGCGGCTTCTGCCAGTTCCGCGGACAGCGAGCCGGGACGGTTGGCGGCCACCCAGCCTTCGGCGTTGCGCTGTGCTGCCATGGACAGCGCCAGGGCGCCGGCAGGCACGTCCTTCCGGATCACGGCTCCGGCGCCGCTGTAGGCACCGTCCCCCACCGTGACCGGAGCGACGAATACTGTGTTGGAGCCGGTGCGGACGCCCGAACCGATCACCGTGCGGTGCTTCTTCTCGCCGTCGTAGTTCGCGGTGATGTTGCCGCAGCCGATGTTGGTGTCCTCGCCGATTTCGGCGTCCCCGGCGTAGCCCAGGTGGGACAGCTTGGAGCCGCGGCCGATCCTGACGTTCTTGGTTTCGTAGAACGCGCCGATCTTGCCCGTCTCGCCGAGGACGGTTCCCGGGCGCAGGTATGTGAAGGGGCCAACGGTGGCTCCCGCGCCGATCTCCGCGCCGGAACCGTGGGTGCGGGTCACCTTGGCACCTTCCCCGATGCTGACATCGGTCAGCGTGGAGTCGGGGCCGACGACGGCGTCCCGCGCCACCGTGGTGGCGCCGTACAGCTGGGTGTTGGGCAGGATCCGGACGTCCTCCGCCAGGGTCACCGTGGAGTCGATCCAGGTGGTGGCGGGATCGACGACGGTAACACCGGCGCGCATCCAGGCTTCCACGATCCGGCGGTTGTGCTCCGCCCCGAGGGCGGCGAGCTGGACGCGGTCGTTGGCGCCTTCCACCTGCCAGCGGTCGGCGGTGACGACGGCGGCCACGCGGCCACCGGCCTCGCGGGCAAGCCCGAGGACGTCGGTCAGGTACTTTTCCCCCTGCGAGTTGTCGGTGGTGACGTGCTGGAGTGCGTCCCGGAGGACGGCGGCGTCAAAGGCGTAGATGCCGGAGTTGATCTCGCGGATTACACGCTCGGCGTCGGTGGCGTCCTTGTGCTCGCGGATGCCGGTCACGGTGCCGTCTTCGCCGCGGAGAATGCGGCCGTAGCCGGTGGCGTCGTCCAGGATCGCGGTGAGCACCGTGACGGCGTTGCCCTCGCGCTCGTGGGTGGACACCAGCTCGGAGAGCATCTCACCCGTGAGCAGCGGCACATCGCCGTAGGTGACCACGACGGTCCCGGCGACGGGCTCCTTGGCGTCAAGGGCTTCGAGGGCAACCTCGACGGCGCGTCCGGTGCCCGGCACCTCGTCCTGGTCCACGATGAGGGCGTCCGGATCGAGTTCGGTGAGGTGGGCGGCGACGCGGTCGCGCTCGTGCCGGACCACCAGGGCCAGGCGGCGGGGGCTGATGCTGCGGGCGGCCAGGAGGGCGTGGCCCACCATGGAACGGCCGCCGATTTCGTGGAGGATCTTGGGGGTACGGGATTTCATCCGGGTACCGGCACCTGCAGCTAGGACGATAACGGCGGCTGGGCCGGATTTCTCGGGGCTCACGTACGGGCTCTCCTTGCTCGGTTGCGCTGTACTGCATCCGCGGCTGCCTGCGCGGCGGTGTCCGAACCTGTGCCCGGAACCGGCAACAGGGTTCATCCTACTGGACACCGCTGATGCAGCTGTTCCGCCCATAGGATTCGAACCTATACTCCACGGCTCCAAAGGCCGGGGTGCTGCCATTACACCAGAGCGGACCATGCCCGGCACTTAGCCCGGGCACGAGAACCAATTCTGCCACGAACGTTGACGCTCATGCGACCTCGGCGCATCCGGTGCGCCGGCGCCGGTACGGGCAGCGCACCGGAACCGGCTGCCACCCCTGCCGCCGCTTGGCATAAGGCATGATTGGACGGTGAGCAACAGCACAGGGACAACTGACGGTCCGGGGAACCTGCCAGCAAGGCCCGAAGCAGCGGCGGGGCGCATCCCCCGGTCGCGGATGACCGGACCCCAGCGCCGGTCGCAGCTCATCGAAGTAGGGCGGGCCCTGTTCGCCATGCGGGGGCTGGACGGCACCACCATCGAGGAGATCGCTGCCGCCGCCGGCGTTTCCAAGCCCGTGATCTACGAGCACTTCGGCTCGAAGGAGGGCCTGTACACGCAGGTCGTCGAGTACGAGTTCCGGATCCTGCTCGCCGACATCAACAGCGCACTGGCCGACGAAGCCAAGCCGCGCGTCCTCGTGGAGCGCGCCGCGTTGGCCCTGCTCACCTACATCGAGGACCGCACCGACGGCTTCCGCATCCTCATGCGGGACGCTCCCCCGTCCCAGCCCGAAGGCGCCTTTTCCACGCTGCTCTCCCACGTGACGGCCCGCGTTGAACACATCCTGTCCGACGAATTCGCCCGCCGCGGGTTCAGTGCCGCCGACGGCGCCATGTACGCGCAGATGCTCGTGGGCATGGTGGCGATGACGGGCCAATGGTGGCAGGACGCCCGCCAGCCCGACAAGCGGGCTGTGGCCGCCCACCTGGTCAACCTCGCCTGGAACGGCCTGACCGGCCTGAAAAAGGACCCGGAACTCCGCAGCGAGCCCTGAGTTCGCCCTGTTTGCCGTTGCCCTATTCGCCGAGGACTTCTGACGCCTCGAGCCATTCCAGTTCGAGGGCGTCCTTTTCCTCGGTCAGGTCCTTGAGCTGCTTGTTGAGGTCGCCGAGGCGGTCGAAGTCGCCGTCGTTGGTGCTGGCGGCCATCTGGACGTGGATCTTCTCTTCCTGCTGGGCGAGCTTGTTGAGCTGGCGTTCCACGCGGTTGAGGGACTTGCGGGCCTCGCGCTTCTCGGCTTCGGAGGGACCGGCGGGTGCTGCTTCCCCGCCGGCTGACGGGCCGGTGACGGGATTTCCGCCGCCGGTGACGGTGGAGCCGGCGAGCGTGTTCTCGCGGAGTTCGAGGTACTGGTCGACGCCGCCGGGAAGGCCGCGGATCTTGCCGTCGCCGAGCAGGGCCATCTGGTGGTCGGTGACGCGTTCGAGCAGATAGCGGTCGTGGCTGACCACCACGAGCGTGCCCGGCCAGCCGTCCAGGACGTCTTCGACGGCGGCGAGGGTATCGGTGTCGAGGTCATTGGTGGGTTCGTCGAGCATCAGCACGTTGGGCTCGCCCACCAGCAGCCGCAGGAGCTGCAGGCGGCGCCGCTCGCCGCCGGACAGGTCGCGGACCGGGGTCCACTGCTTCTGGTTTGTGAAGCCGAGCTGCTCCACGAGCTGACCGGCGGTGAACTCCTTGCCGCCCACGTTGAAGGACCGCTTTTCGCGCTCGATGACCTCGATGACGCGGAGGTCGGCGACGTCGTCGAGCTCCTTGACCTCCTGGGTGAGGACGGCGGTGACCACCGTCTTGCCCTTCTTGACCTTTCCGGCCGACGGCTGGATTTCACCGTTGAGCAGTTTCAGCAGGGTGGTCTTGCCGGCGCCGTTGACGCCCACGATGCCCAGCCGCTCCCCCGGCGCGAGCCGCAGCGTGATGTTGTTGAACAGTTTCTGCCCGGCCTCGCCGCCCAGGAAATCGAGCGTCACGTTCTCCAGGTCCAGCACGTCCTTGCCCAGGCGCGCGGTGGCCATCCTGCTCAGGGCCGTGGCGTCGCGCGGCTCCGGGACGTCGGCGATCAGGGCGTTGGCCGCTTCGATCCGGAACTTGGGCTTGGACGTCCGGGCCGGGGCGCCGCGGCGCAGCCAGGCGAGTTCCTTCTTCACCAGCTGCTGGCGCTTGCTTTCGACGACGGCGGCCGTGCGGTCCCGCTCGGCGCGGGCCAGGACGTAGGCGGCGTATCCGCCGTCGAACGGGTCAACGATCCCGTCATGGACTTCCCAGGTCTTGTTGCAGACTTCGTCGAGGAACCAGCGGTCGTGGGTGACCACGAGGAAAGCCCCCTGGTTGGGCCGCCACCGGGTCTTCAGGTGCCGCGACAGCCAGGCCACGCCCTCGACGTCCAGGTGGTTGGTGGGCTCATCGAGCATGATGACGTCATGGTCCTCGATGAGGAGCTTGGCCAGCGCGACGCGCCGCTTCTGGCCGCCGGACAGGGCGTGCACATTGGCGTGCCAGTCGACGTCGGACACCAGTCCGCCCATGATTTCGCGGATCCGGGGGTTCGCGGCCCACTCGTGGTCGGCCTTGTCGCCGACGATCGCGGCGCCCACCGTCAGGTCGGCGTCGAGGACGTCGCTCTGGTCCAGGTAGCCGATGTTGACGTCCCCGCGCTTGGTGACCCGGCCGGAATCCGGTGTGGACCGGAGCGCCAGCAGCCGCATCAGCGTGGACTTGCCGTCGCCGTTCCTGCCCACCATCCCGATCCGGTCGCCCTCTTCAAGCCCAAGGGTGATGCCGTCCAGAACGGTGCGGGTTGCGTACGAAACCTTGAGGTTCTCGCCGCCGAGCAGGTGTGCCACGGGGAACTGCTTTCTGCTGTGAAGGTAAAGGTATTAAAGGAGCGTATCGGAGATGATGCGGGCTCCGGGCACCGGGCCGTGGACGGCCAGGGCGTTGAGGCCCTTGTGCTCCAGCTCCCCCGCGAGGTTCTCCGCCGCTTCCGGATTGTGGGTCAACAGGGCCACGGTGGGTCCGGAACCGGAAACGATGCCGGCGATGGCTCCGCAGGATTCGCCAAGGCCCAGGGTGTCCCGGAGCCCGGGGGCGAGTTCGATGGACGCCCGCTGCAGGTCGTTGACCAGCACCCTGCTCAGGGCGTCGGCGTCGCCGTTGCGCAGGGCCTGCAGGATCTTGGGATCCACTGCCGTGGGCTCCTCGACGTCCAGCCCCTCGGCCTCGCGGAGCCGGTCCAGGGTGCGGAACACCTCCGGCGTGGACAGCCCGAACTCGGCCGTCACCAGCACCCAGTCCATCTGGGCCTTCGCCAGGGCAGGCGACAGGTCATCGCCCACGCCCAGCCCCACGGCCGTGCCGCCCAGCAGCGCGAAGGGAACGTCCGCCCCGAGTTCGGCGGCCAACTGGGCGAGTTCGTCCCGGGACAGGCCGCTGTTCCACAGCGCGTCGCAGGCCAGGAGCGTAGCGGCAGCATCCGCGGAGCCGCCGCCCATGCCGCCCGCTACGGGGACCCGCTTGGTGATTTCAAGGTGCACGCCGGTGGAGTGTTCTGATACATCGGCCATGATGGCGGCCGCCTTGTATGCGAGGTTCCGCTCATCGAGCGGGATGTCCACCCCGTCGAGGTCCAGTGTGCTGTCGGGACTGATGCTGACCGTGATGCCGCCGGAAGCTGTGCTGGTGGCCGCGACTTCCTCGTACAACGACACCGCCAGGTACACGCTGGCCACCGAGTGGTAGCCGTCCGGGCGCAGCGGCCCGACATCCAGTGAGACGTTTACTTTGCCCGGTGCCTTGACCCGGACGGTCCTTGCCGCGAAGCGCCCCCTCAGGCCGTGGACGGCCATCAGGCGTCCGCGGCCGCGCGGGCTTCGGCGATCCTCGCGAACGCGGCGATATCGATCACTTCGCCCCGCGCGGTGGGGTCGACCCCGGCTGCGACCAGGCAGCGCTCCGCTTCGGCGGCGCTGCCGGCCCACCCGGCCAGGGCCGCACGGAGTGTCTTGCGGCGCTGCGCGAACGCAGCATCAATGACAGCGAAGACCTCCTCGCGGCTGGCGGTGGTGGCCGGGGGCTCACGCCGGGTGAAGGCCACGAGGCCGGACTGGATCTTGGGCGCGGGCCAGAAGACGTTCATGCCTATGACGCCGGCCTTGCGCATGCTGCTGTACCACGCAGCCTTGACCGAGGGCACGCCGTAAATCTTGGAGCCGGGTTCGGCGGCGAGCCGGTCGGCGACTTCGTCCTGGACCATGACGAGGCCGTGCCGGATCGACTGGAAGTACTGCAGCAGGTGGAGCACCACCGGCACCGCGACGTTATATGGCAGGTTGGCAACGAGGGCTGCGGGCTCGGCCGGCAGCTCCGTCACCTTCATGGCGTCGGCGAGGACCAGGTGGAAGTCACCGGCGGCGTCGGGGCGCCATTGCCGGATGGTTTCCGGCAGCTTCGCGGCCAGGACGGGGTCAATTTCGACGGCGACCACCGCCTTGGCGGCGTCGAGGAGCCCGAGCGTCAGCGAACCCAGCCCGGGTCCGATTTCGAGGACCGTCTCCTCAGGCCCGATGCCGGCGGCGGCCACGATCCTGCGGATGGTGTTGCCGTCGATGACGAAATTCTGGCCAAGTGTCTTGGTGGGGCGGACGCCGATCTCCCCGGCCAGCCTGCGGATATCGGAGGCACCAAACAGTGGAGCGGGCGCAGTGCCGGAGGCGGAGGGGGTCGGGTCAGTCACCTAGGTATCCTATCCCGGCGTTCCGGATGGAACGGGGCCCGGTGTTCATCAGGGGCCAGACACTGTGGGCGGGAACGGCGAAGGCCGGGTCCGGAAGTTCCGGACCCGGCCTTCGCGGCCACCGCGGCTGTGGTCAGCTGCCGTGATGGCGGGGGTTGTTGCGCAGGGTTATCGCACCAGGTGGTTGCCGGCGGCTAGCTGCTTGCGGCCCAGCCACAGCCCCACGGCTGGAGGCCCCGCTCGGCATAGACCCGGTTGGCGATGTCGATCTGCTGGGCCTTGGTAGCCTGGCTGGCGTTCGGGGCGTAGGCGCCGCCGCCGGCGCCGATCCACGTCTGGACGTCGAACTGCAGGCCGCCGTAGTAACCGTTGCCGCTGTTGATGGACCAGTTGCCGCCGGACTCGCACTGGGCGATCTTGTCCCACATGCCCACGTTCATCATGGCCGGGGCTGCGGCGCCGGTGTTTCCGCTGTCGGCTTCCGCTGCTGCTGCCGGCTTGGGCTCTTCCTTGGTGCCGACCGTGATCTTCTCGGTTACCGGCTCCCGGGTGGTGGTCTTGGAGACGAGTGTCCTGGAGGCCTCACGGCCATCGACCAGGACCAGCTTGTAGGTGAGGGTCGTCTCGCCCGGGACGCCTTCCTGGGTGACCTTCTCTTCACCCTTGGGAAGGGTGGCACTGTCCGTGGTCAGCCTCTGGAACGCGACCCCTTCGGTGACGGTGGCTGTCTTGCCGACAACGCGGGAGACCTTGATCACCATGTTGTTGACCACCGGGGCGTGTGCCGGCTGCGATGTCCGGTCAGCGGCGGCAAGCCTGATCTTGGCGTCCTTGAGGACCTCGCCGACGTTGGTCGCCGTGGTGGTGGTCTTCCTGGCCTTGCCGTCGGCGATGATGCTGACGGTCTTCGGCGTCGAGATGGCCACGAACGAACCGTCCACGGCCAGCTGCGCGTCCTTCGGCACGGAGAGCTCCGAGGAGCTGGCCACGCCGAGCTGGGTCACGAGCCCGGCCACGTCCTGCGCCGTCGTGCTCACGGTCTTCTCGGCACCGTCGAGGCTGACCTTCACGGCCTTCGCCAGGTTCACGTTGATGACGGAGCCGTTCTGGACACTGGCCTCGAGTGCGGGCGAGACGCGGTCGGCCGGGTGCAGCTCGACATTCGCGCTCTTGACCACCTGTTCGACGGTGCCGCCGAAGGTCTGGACGGAGCTTACTTTCCCGTCGACGTTCAGGGTGACTGTCTTGTTGTTGCCCACAAAGGCCACGAGCCCCAGCACGAGGGCGCAGAGCACCACCAGTTGCGTGCCGACCTTGATGAAACTGAACTTGCCGTCTGACGTGAAGAAGTTGACCACGATTGCCCGTAACTTTTGAGCCATCCGGGCACGGGGAAAAACGCACAGGGGGACCCGCAGCGGTCACCCAAGAGGTGGCTCCGGGCAAGCCGGAGCAGACTGCAGGCATGTGCGTCGCCACACTCACATGGCAGGGCATCCGGAGGCGCCCTGCCTGTCACGAAAGTGAGTTACATCATCCGGAGGCCTTCCCCGACCCCGGCTAATAATTTTTCACTGTAACCGAAGCGTTATAACCGTCCAAAATATCTGCCTACCAGGTATGCAACCGTCAGCTCATATCGAGCCGGGCATTAGTCCCAGGATCCGTAGGCCCGTACGGTATTTGCGCTGACCTGGCCACAAAGCCCGGCAAGGTCTGTTTCTGTCAATTCCGCCATCGCCCGCACGGTGTACGGCACCATGTAGCTGGCGTTGGGGCGGCCGCGGTGCGGGTGCGGCGTGAGGAATGGAGAGTCGGTTTCAACCAGCACCAGCTCCGGATCGGCCACGGCGAGCGCTTCCCTGAGGTTGGTGGCGTTCTTGAAGGTCAGTGTCCCGGCGAAGGACATGAACCATCCTTCGCTGTTGCAGATCCGGGCGAGCTCCGCGTCCCCGGAAAAGCAGTGGAAAACAACCCGGTCCGGGGTGTCTTCCTCGCGCAGGACCTGGACTACGTCGTCGTGGGCGTCGCGGTCGTGGATCTGCAGGGTCCGGTCCAGCCGCTTCGCGATGTCGATGTGCCGCCGGAAGGAGTAGCGCTGATGGGCCAGCCCCTCCCCTTCCGTGCGGAAGAAATCCAGGCCGGTTTCGCCGATGGCGCGTACGCGGGGGTGGGCTGCGAGCTCCTCAATCTCCGCCAGAGCGTCCTCAAGCTCACCGCGGGCAGCGTAGTCCGGTGCATCGTTCGGGTGCAGGGCCACCGCCCCCAGAAGGCGCGGATCCAGATCGACGGCGCGCACGGTAAACCTCGAGGATTCGAGGTCGCATCCCACCTGCACGGCGCCGCAGACACCCACGGCCTCGGCTGCATCGAGGGCAGCCGCGATGTCCACCCGGACGTCGTCAGTCGGGAAGTCCAGGTGCGTGTGGTTGTCCATCACGGGAACGGGCAGCGGTTCGGGCGCCGGCGGGAAACCGCGCTTGCCGGAACCGTCGCTGCCGGGAGCCCGGTAGGGCCTGGGTGTCAGGGAATGCCGCATTCCTCCAGCCTAGCGGCCGCCCCGGCTCCGCCTTTCCCACCGTCCCGGCTCCGCCCTTCCCACCGCCCCGGCTCCGCCTTTCCCACCGCCCCGGCTCCGCCCTTCCCACCGCCCCGCCCTGCCTGTTCCCGCTCAGCGTTGACCGCCGTTTAGGCTCGGCATTACCCGGAGATTTACGGGGAACTCTCTGTTAGCCACGGCAGTTGTGTTAGTACGCTGGTTACGGACGGATGTGAGCGCCCAACGAGGGCAACGGCAGACCTCCGCCGCTTCGTTCCGCTTCACTCTGGGCTGAAAGGTTGCCGATGGAACCGCACCGACGCATCACGATCGACGAAGCACTTCCCGGCGGAGAGGGCTTCACCGAAAGTGCTGCACGCAACGTCAACCCCCTCAACGGACACAAAACAGTTCCCCTGGAAGCACCGGCGTTCCGAGCCGCCAGCGAACGCATCCTCAGTGCCATCAACACCGTCATCGATGGCAAGGCCGAGGCCGCGAAGCTGGCGCTGACGGTCCTGCTCGCCCAGGGCCACCTGCTCCTGGAGGATGTCCCCGGCGTGGGCAAGACGCTGCTGGCCAAAACGCTGGCACGCACCATCGACTGTTCCGTCAGCCGGATCCAGTTCACCCCCGACCTTCTCCCCTCGGATGTCACCGGCGTCTCGATCTACAACCAGTCCTCCCGCCAGTTCGAGTTCCGTCCGGGAGCCGTGTTCGCCAACATCGTGATCGGCGACGAGATCAACCGGGCCTCCGCCAAAACGCAGTCCGCCCTGCTCGAATGCATGGAGGAGCACCAGGTCACGGTGGATGGACACTCCTACAAGCTCGGCGAACCGTTCATGGTGGTGGCAACCCAGAACCCCATCGAGATGGAGGGGACGTATCCGCTCCCGGAAGCCCAGCGGGACCGCTTTATGGCGCGGATCTCCATGGGGTACCCGGACAAGGACTCCGAGATCGAAATGCTCGAGACCCACCAGGCCACGTCCCCTCTGGCCCGGGTCAAGGCGGTCGTCACGGCGGCGGACGTCGCCGCCATGATCGCCACCGTCCAGCAGGTGTTCGTTTCCCAAGCCGTGAAGGAGTACACCGTGGCAGTCGGCCGGGCCACCCGGGACAGCGCCATGCTGCGCCTGGGTGCGAGCCCGCGTTCGCTGCTGCAGCTGCTCCGCGCCGCGAAGGCGACGGCGGCGCTGGACGGCCGGGATTTCGTGCTGCCTGATGACGTCGTGGCTGTCGCCGAGGCGGTGCTGGCGCACCGGATCATCCTGGACCGCAAGGCCGCCAGCACGGGCGAGACTCCGCAAGGGGTGATCCGCAGCGTCCTTGCCCGGATCCCGGTCAGCCAGGAGATGACGGACACGGCAAACTCCGGGCGGACCTCGCCCGAACTCCGCCACAGCCGCTAGTCAGGAAACCGCCGTGGCACTGCTGGACAACCTCCCCCGACATCTCTTCAGCTCCCGGGGCTGGGGACTCCTGGCGGCAGGCGCCGTCTCGCTGCTCTGCGCCCAGGTCATGGGTCGCCGCGACCTTCTGGCCCTCGGCGTCCTGCTGGTTGTCCTCCCGCTCGTTTCACTGGCCGGCATCAGGGTGGTCAAACCGCGGTTCCGGGTGTATCGGGAATTCAGCCCCTCCACGGTCGAGACCGACTCTGTCACCACGGTCCGGCTCGCCGTTGCCCGGACCGGGCTGGGCACAGGACGCGTCATCATGGAGGAGCGGCTGCCGCCGCGATTCGGTGAATCACCGGCCTTCCGCTTTCCCGCCAGGTCCGCCTCGGGCGGCACCAGCCGCTACGAGTACCACCTGCGGTCGGGAAAGCGCGGACAGTTCACCATCGGCCCCGTCACGGCCGAGTTCACGGATCCGTTCGGGCTGTCACTGCACAGGCATTCGATCGACGACGGCGACACCCTCACAGTGACGCCGGCCGCCGTCGAACTCCCGTCCACCGGCCTGGCCGGCGCGCGCGGCAACGACGGCATCACCGCCACCAGGACCAGGGCCAATCCCAGCGACGACGACGTCATGACGCGCGAGTACCGGCACGGCGATCCGATGCGGCGGGTGCACTGGCCGGCCACCGCCCGGCACGGCGCCCTCATGGTCCGGCAGGAGGAGTCGGTTACCACACCGGAGGCCACGGTCATCCTGGACCACCGGTTCGTGGCACATCCGTCCGGCCACGGCTCCGTGTTCGGCAGCCCGGGTGACGATGGCAGTGACCTCGTCACCAGCGACACCTTTGAGTGGGCTGTGACGGCGGCCATGTCCGTGGGCGCGCACCTCGCCGAGCTCAATTACTCGTTGCGGTTCCTGGACGCCGCGGGCGAGCCGGCCTTCCACCGTTCGTCCTCGGCCCCCGAACCGGAGAACGAGGAGTACAGCACCGCGGCCGGCCTCCAGTCGATCGCCGAAAGCCTCGCAGCGATCCAGCTGACGGGTCCGCACCACGCGCGCAGGGAACACGACACGGCCCGCCGCGAGCATGCAGGGAGCGCCGACCCGGCCCCGGCCGTCTTTGACGACCGGCTCATGGACAAACTCGCGGCCCACCGGATGCGCGGCCCGGTTCTGGCGCTCCTCGGGAAGATTTCACTCGCGGAGGCGCGGGCGCTCGCCCCGGCGGCGGGCTACGCCGCCAACGCCTTTGCGATGGTGATCACGGACAAACCCGCGGAGTGCCACGATGTGCTGGAGGCCCTGCGGCTGGGAGGCTGGCGCGCTGTTGCCGTCGAGGCCTCCACCTCGCTCCCGGCCGCCTGGATGTATTTCGACGAAGGCGATGCCGCGATGTGGACGGCTGCGGCGGACGTCCGCCGCGGGGCGGAGGTAGGGCGATGACACTGGCACCACAACGGCAGGCAGAGGCGGATGCCCAGCCGCAGCCCGCTCCGGCATCACCCGGCAACGGAAGGTTTGGAGCCGGCGCCTTTCCCTGGGTCATGTCCGCCGCTGTGGCGCTGTCCGTCTGCGGCGCGTCGTTGTCCCTCAACGGCGTCCTTCGCGGATGGGCGTGGTTCCTTCCGGTCCTGACCACGGTGGTGGTGGTCTCGCTGACCATGGCCTTGCTCCGCACGTTCCGTGCCGCGCCTGTGCTGGTGGCTGCGGGCGGCTTTGTGTCCCTGGCCTTCATCCTGACGTTCACGTTCTTCCGTCGCGACAGCATCGCAGGTTTCCTCCCCTCGCAGGCCACCTTCGAGGCGCTGGGCAGGCACCTGCGCCGGGCCAGCGAAACGGTGCTGGCCGAGAGTTCTCCGGTGGCGCCCAACGCCGGCATCGTCCTGGTCACGTGCGCCGCGCTGGGACTCGTCGTCATCCTCGTCGATGCGCTGGCCCTCCCGCTGGGAATGCCCGCCACGAGCGGACTCGGCCTGCTGGCGGTGCTGGTTGTTCCGGCCATGATCAAGCCCCAAAGCGTGGGATGGCTGGGATTCGTGGTGACGGCCTGCGGCTATCTGGCGATCCTTGCCTGCAGCCAGTGGTTTGCCCCCGATGCGCGGACGCAGGCGGACACGGCCCGCAACCCTGGCCAGATCAGGCGGGCCACCCTGACCGGAGCCGTGGCTCTGGTGGTCACACTGCTGCTGCAGCTTGTGGTTCCCGGGTTCGACCAGGGCACGTTCCCGCAGGGCTCCCGGTTGAACCCCTGGGGTACAGCCACGGGACTTAATCCCATGATCAGCCTCGGCAACAGCCTGCGCACCCCGACGGGCGAGGGCCGGATCACCTATGCCACCACCGCCACCACGCCGCTCTACCTGCGATCGGTCACGGTGGACAGGTTCGACGGCGAATCCTGGTCCCCGGACGACCGCAATGCCAGCCGCCGGGCAGGCACAGGTCGGATGGACGTGGGCCACGAGATCCTGGCTCCCGAACAGACCCGGCAGGTGACGGTGGTGAACACCGGGGACTTCACCAGCCCCTACCTCCCTGTCCCGTACGCCCCCGAATCCGTCAACGGGCTGACCGGACGGTGGAGCTGGGACCCTGCGACGTTGAGCATCAAAGGCACGGACACCAACTCCCGGGACCAGCAGTATCTGGTGCAGTCCTCGGTGCCAAAGCTGACCACGGAACTGCTGGACGCATCCTCCGCACCCGTCCAGGGCGTCCCCGAGGAGTTCATCCGGCCGCCGTCGAACGTTCCGGACATCGTCCGGACCACCGCAGAATCCGTCACCGCAAACAGCCGGACAGCCTATGCCAAGGCGATGGCGATCCAAAGGTTCCTGCGCGGTCCGGACTTCACCTATTCCCTGCAGTCACCGGTCCAGGGCGGGTATGACGGAAACGGGCTGTCAGTCCTGGCCGATTTCCTGAACCAGAAGAGTGGCTACTGCATCCACTTCGCCTCCGCCATGGCGGTGATGGCGCGGCTCGAAGGCATCCCGAGCAGGATCGCAGTCGGCTACGCCCCGGGCAGGCAAACCGGCGCCACGGTGTCTGTTGCGGGCCAGGGGGCGCTCCCGGAGTTCGAAGTGGACGCCCGTGACGCCCATGCCTGGCCCGAGCTGTACTTCCAGGGACTTGGCTGGGTTCCCTTTGAACCCACCCCCTCGCGTGGCGTGGTGCCGCCCTACGCGCAGGACTCCTCCGCCTCAGGCGGCGCCAGCACCAACGACCAGAACAATGACGGCCTGGTGCCCAGCAACGGCGCCACGGCACCGTCGGCACCGGCGCCCGCCCCGCTGCCCCTGCCGGGGGGCGGAACGGCCGACGCCGGGAACCAGCTGGCGCCCGCACTCTACACCGCAGCCGGGGTTCTGCTGCTGGTCCTTCTGGCCGCCTCACCCCGCCTGGTGCGCGGAGGCATCCGGGCAAGGCGCCTCAGGGGAACTGGCACCGGCAGGAACCGGCTGGCCGAGCCGCCGCTCGTCTGGTCGGAGCTCCAGGGCCTGGCCATGGACTACGGCGTCCGTCCTGAGCCGAGCGAGACCCCGCGGTCATTCTCGGCCCGGCTGCGCGGCTCGCCGGCACTGCGCCTGCGGGCAGAGCCGGCCCCGGTCAGCGGGTCGGACACCGGCGGCGGATCAGACGCCGGCAGCGGAAACGGGCCCGAGGCCAAGACCGTCCACGCCGTGACGGTCCTGACTGATGCCTATGAGCGGCACCAGTACGGCCGGCCCGCGGCCCAGGACGGCACGCGCCCCGGCCTGCCGGAGGAGACCGCCGCCGAGCACATCGGCCAGGTGCGGCGGGCGCTACGCCGCAACGCCGGCATAGGTCGCCGGATCCGCGCCGACTGGCTGCCGCCGTCGGTCCTCTCCCGCTGGGGATACGTGGTCCGACGGCCTTTCCACGCCCTGGGCCGGCCGGTGCGCCTGGCGGGATACGCCGCCTCGGTACTGTGGCGCAGGACCCGCAGCGGCCTTCGGCGCCTGCGGGAGGGCTAGCCGCCTGCGGGAAGGCCAGCGCCCTGCCCGCCGACCAGCCGACACCCCCAACGTTTGACATGTGACCGCCGACACCTTATCTTCGAGGATCGGGAAAGCGCATTCCAAAGGTCATTCAAAGCTTTGGGAGACAAGACAAAACGTCCTTGGACGCAGCCGCCATTACGGCGCGGGGCGCATCCTCCCACCTGATCTGACACCCAGTGACGGGGCGAATCCGGCGGGGCCGACGATTGTCCAAAGGAGGACGACATGAAGAGCGACACACACAAGCTGCGGACTTCGGCTGAACCGCAACAGTCCGGCACGCACCGGACGAGCAGCACCAGGAAGGCTGCCGCCAGCGGCTGGGTGGGCAGCGCCCTCGAGTACCTGGTGGTGTTCGCCGGCTACATCATCCGCCGCCGCGTCGAGGAGACGCCCGTCTTCGTCGAGGAGAAAGCGCAGAAACACGTTTCCAAAATGCCGGTGGTCCAGGTGCTGCGCGAAAGCGGGCTGAACGTCGTGCGGGCGGTCTGCATGACGCTGGTTAACGTTGTCGGCGTCACCGTGGCGGTCTTCGGCGCAGCCTACGCCACACAGCCCGGGTACGGCATCGGCATGAGCACCACTGTCTACCTCTGGATTCCGGTGCTGGCCAACGTCATCGCCCTGGCGCTCATCCCCTGGTTCGGCGACCTCTCGGACCGGTTCGGCCGGCGGCCGCTGATGATCGTCGGTTCACTGGGCTCCGGCGCGCTGGCCTACGGGTACCTCTACGCGGTCAGCCAGAATAACGTGCCGCTGACCATCGTCCTGGCGATCTTCATGTGGGGCACGCTCTACCAGGTCTGGAACGCAACCTTCGCCAGCTTCTTCCAGGAGCTTTTCCCTTCCCGCACCCGGGTCACCGGGTTCGCCATCTCCCAGAACATCGGGCTCCTGATCACTTCATTCCTGCCGAGCCTCTTCGCGGTGGTCGCTCCCCCGGGTTCGGCAAATGTTCCGCTCACCGTCGGGTCAATCTGCTTCGGCATCACCGTCGTTGGGGCGATAGCGGCCTGGTCCGCCAAGGAGACGCACCGGATTCCGCTCCACCAGCTGGGATCGCCGGACGCCACGCCGGTCTCCCGCGAGGAGTACGCAAGCGTCCGGGCTGCGGCCCGCTAAACGCCCGGACAGCCACCGTCGCGAAAAACGCACTGGCCCGCAGGATTCCTGCGGGCCAGTGCGTTTTGTCGTTCTATCCTGCGCCTGACTTATCAGCCGGCGTAGGGGTCGGCGATGCCGATGTACTGGGTGTAGAGGTATTCCTCGATGCCTTCGAGGCCGCCTTCACGGCCTAGGCCGGACTGCTTGACGCCGCCGAAGGGTGCGGCGGCGTTGGAGATGACGCCGGCGTTCAGGCCGAGCATGCCGGTCTCGAGCCGCTCGCCCATCCGGATGCCTCGGTTGAGGTCCTTGGTGAAGACGTAGGCCACGAGGCCGTATTCGGTGTTGTTGGCCAGGCGCACGGCCTCGTCCTCGGAGGAGAAGGTGATGATCGGGGCGACCGGGCCGAAGATCTCCTCGGACAGGATCCGGGTTCCCTCGGTCACGCCCTTGAGGATCGTGGGCTGGTAGAAGTACCCGGGGCCCTCCACCGGTCCGCCGCCGAGGACGGCGGTGGCGCCGGAGGCAACGGCGTCGGAGACGAGCTCGTGGACCTTGTCCCGGCTCTTCGCGTCGATCAGCGGGCCGACCTTGGACTCGGGCTCGGTGCCGCGGGCGGTGGTCATGTCCTTCATCTTTGCGGCGAACTTCTCCGCGAACTCGTCCGCGACGGATTCGTGCACGATGAAGCGGTTCGCGGCGGTGCAGGCCTCACCCATGTTCCGCAGCTTGGCCAGCATGGCGCCGGCGACGGCGGCATCGACGTCGGCGTCCTCGAACACCACGAACGGGGCGTTGCCGCCGAGCTCCATCGAGGTCCGGAGCACCGTCTCGGAGGCGTCGGACAGCAGGCGGCGGCCCACCTCGGTGGACCCGGTGAAGGACAGTTTCCGCAGCCGGGAGTCCTTGATCAGCGGCCCGGTGGTGGCGCCGGCTGTCGAGGTGGGGATGACATTCAGGACACCGGCGGGCAGGCCGGCTTCCTGCATGACGGCGGCAAACAGCTGGGACGTCAGCGGCGTGAGGTTCGCGGACTTCAGGACCATGGTGCAGCCCGCGGCGACGGCAGGGGCGATCTTGCGCGTGGCCATGGCCAGCGGGAAGTTCCACGGCGTGATCAGCAGGCACGGGCCCACAGGCTTCTTGGTCACCAGCAGGCGGGACTTGCCATCCGGGGAGACCGAGTAACGGCCAAAGGCACGCACGGCCTCCTCGGAGAACCAACGCAGGAACTCGGCGCCGTAGGTGACCTCGCCGCGGGCTTCGGCCAGCGGCTTGCCCATTTCCAGGGTCATCAGCAGGGCGAAGTCCTCGGCCCGCTCGGTGACCAGTTCAAAGGCGCGGCGCAGGATCTCGCCGCGCTCCCGCGGCGGCACCTTCGCCCACGATTCCTGCGCAGCGGCGGCCGCGTCCAGGGCAGCGGCACCATCCTCGGCTGAGGCGTCGGCGATGCTCAGCAGCACCTTGCCCGTGGCGGGATCCTCAACGTCGAACGTCTTGCCCGACGCCGCGGGACGCCACTCGCCGTTGATGAGCAGGCCGGTGGGAACAGACGCGAGCAATGCGCTTTCGCGTTCTGCGGTAGCAGTGGACTGTGTAGTGACAGACACGGTGACTCCCTCGTCAGCAATCGGATTGCCGGTTATGCGCAGCTCCTGCACACGGCTCGCCGCCGCCTGCCGCCCGCTGCTTGCTTGGCTGGATTAATGCCACGGTACTGCCCGCGTCTCGGCAGTGTCTACGCATCCGCGCACTGCCCGTCGTGGCATTCGTTGTGCAGCTGCACAGCCGGCTCTGGCAGGGCGCCGGGCGGCTGCAACCGGCTCATCAGCACCGCCGCGGCGGCGTCACCGGACGGTACACCGGAGGCCGGGACGCGGTCACCGGACCGGGAATGTCACCGCGCTGCGAGTACGGCAGAATACAGTTCCCGCTTGCTCACGCGGGTTTCTTCGGCGACGGCCGCCACGGCTTCCTTGAGCCGGACGCCCTTGGCCACGAGTTCGTTGACGGCGGCGACGCCGTCCTCCGGGGTGCCGGGCGCACGCTCCGGCGCGCCTGCCACCACGACGGCGATCTCGCCGCGCACCTCGCTGGTCTCAGCCCACTGCAGCATCTCGCGGAGTGAGCCGCGGAGGACTTCCTCGTAGGTCTTGGTGAGCTCCCGGCAGACCGCCGCGCGCCGGTCCGGGCCGAAGCGCTCGTGCAGCGCCCGCAGCATCGCCTCAAGCCGGTGCGGCGCCTCAAAGAAGACCATGGTGCGGCGTTCGGCGTCGAGATCCGCGAGGCGGGCGGCGCGTTCGCCGGCCTTCCGCGGGAGGAACCCTTCGAAACAGAACCTGTCGGTGGGCAGGCCGGACAGGGCCAGGGCGGTGAGGACGGCCGACGGTCCGGGGACGGCCGTGACCGTCAGCCCGGCGGCCACCGCGCCCTCGACGAGCCGGAAGCCGGGGTCGGAGACCGCGGGCATGCCGGCGTCGGTGACCATGACAAGGGTTTTGCCGGCGCGGACCTGTTCCAGGAGCTCCGCGGTCTTGGTGGCCTCATTGTGCTCGTGGTAGCTGATGATCCGCCCGCTCACGGCGACGTCCAGGCTCTGCACCAGGCGGTGCAGGCGGCGCGTGTCCTCAGCCGCCACAATGTCCGCCGTGGCCAGCAGCTCCACCAGCCTTGCCGAGGCGTCCCCCACATTGCCGATTGGTGTTGCCGCCAGGACGATCCGTCCCGGACCACCGCTGCGGAGGTCCTGCTCCCTTCCGCTGGCGGTGCCGGCTGGTTCTGCACTGCTGGCCGGTTCTGCACTGCTGGAAGTGTCGGAACTGCTGTCGGGGGCGGTGCTTGCATCATGGTCCACGGATCCAGCCTACTGCCGCCCGGCCTTCCCGCCCCCCCAAGTTCCAGGGAGCCGCAAACGGTAGCATGGGCTCGTGACGCAGACCTCCGTGCGGCCTGACGGGGCCGAACCAGCAAGTACCCCGGCTTTAGCACCCGCCTCGGAAGGCCGCGGTCCGCACGCGAGGCGCTGGATCGGCCGCCCCTCGGAGGCATTCACGGCAGATGCCCTCACCCGTCGCCTGATCGGCGGCATCCGCACCTGGCGGGACTACCCGCCGTCGCTCCGGCTCTGGTTCTGGCTGGTCCCCGCCTTGACCGCCGTCGTGGGAGGGATCCTGCGGTTCGTCCGGCTGGATGTCCCCCGCAGCCTCGTGTTTGACGAGACGTACTACGTCAAGGACGGCTACTCGCTGCTGGTGAGCGGCTACGAGCGGAGTTGGCCGGACAAGGCCAATGACGCGTTCGTGGCCGGCAACCCCAACGTGCTGCTGAACACCCCCGAATACGTGGTGCACCCGCCCGTGGGCAAGTGGATGATCGCGGGGGGCATGTGGCTGTTCGGAGCCGACAACCCCTTCGGCTGGCGGTTCGCGGCCGCACTGGCCGGCACCCTGTCCGTCGCGCTCCTCGCCCTGATCGCCCAGAAACTGTTCGGCTCCCTTATCCTGGGGGCGGCAGCGGGCCTGCTGCTCGCCGTCGACGGCCACCACCTCGTCATGTCCCGCACGTCGCTGCTGGACATCTTCCTTATGTTCTGGGTCCTGGCGGCGTTCGGTGCGCTGCTGCTGGACCGCGACGACGGCCGGCGCCGGCTGGCCGCCAGGCTTGGCAGGCAGGCGGCCGCTTCCCCCACCGGCAGGCCATCAGCGCTCCAGCTCCTGTCCGGCCCGTGGCTGGGCGTCCGCTGGTGGCGGGTTGCGGCGGGCATCTGCCTGGGCCTGGCCGTCGGCACCAAGTGGTCGGCGTTGTTCTTTGTGGCCGGCTTCGGGCTCCTGACGGTCTTCTGGGACCTGAGCGCCCGGCGGACCGCCGGCATCCGCGGCTGGGTCAGTGCCGGCATCATCAAGGACGGGCTTCTGGCGTTCGTCAGCATCGTGCCCGTGGCCGCCCTGACCTACGCCGTGAGCTGGACGGGGTGGTTCCGGTCCACCGATGCCTACTACCGGCTGTGGGCGCAGACGAACCCCAGCGCGGAATGGGGCTGGCTGCCGGACTCCGTGCGGTCCCTGGCGCATTACCACCTCGAGGCCTACAAGTTCCACCAGGGGCTCAGCTCGGAACACCCGTACGAGGCGAGCGCCTGGAGCTGGCTGGTGATGGGCAGGCCCACCTCGTTCTTCTACGAGTCCCCCAAGCAGGGCACCCCCGGCTGCGATTTCAACTCCTGCACCTCGGCCATCCTGTCCGTCGGCAACCCGCTGATCTGGTGGAGTGCCGCCATCTCACTGGTGATCCTTTTGTTCTGGTGGGCGGGCAGGCGCGACTGGCGCGCCGGGGCGGTGCTGGCCGCCGTCGGCTCCGGCTACCTGCCGTGGTTCATGTACCCGGAACGCACAATGTTCTTCTTCTATGCGGTGTCCTTCGAGCCCTTCCTGGTCCTGGCGCTCGTGTACTGCCTGGGCCTGGTGCTGGGCAAAAGCACCGACCCGCCGTGGCGACGTCGTTCCGGGCTGTACGGGGTTGCCCTCTTCCTCGTGGCCGCGGTCCTGGTCTCATCCTTCTTCTACCCGGTCTGGACCGCTGAAATGATCACCTACCAGGACTGGCGGCTCAGAATGTGGATGCCTTCCTGGATCTGAGGCACGATTGCAGGTGGAACCCGGACGTGATCATCAACAAAATGGAGACCCGCCTGTGAGGGAAGCAAGCACGGAACTGATGGTTGCACTGGAGGACAGCAGCAACGTCACCGACCTGCTCCTGGACTGTTACCGGCACAATCCTTCGCACGCTGTCTACGCCCGCCGGGACGCCAGCGGCTGGCAGAACGTCACGGCGGGGCTCTTCCTCGACCAGGTCACGGCGCTGGCCAAAGGCCTCATTGCCGGCGGCCTGGCACCCGGGGACACCGTTGGGGTCCTCTCCGCCACGCGTTATGAGTGGACATTGGTGGATTTTGCCATCTGGTTTGCCGGCGGCGTGACCGTGCCCATCTACGAGACCTCTTCGGCGAGCCAGGTGGAGTGGATCCTCTCTGACTCCGGCGCGGGTCGGGTCTTTGTTGAGGACCAGCAGAAGGCGGCGCTGCTGGAGCAGGTCCTGTCCGCCTCCAGCGTCCTGACCGGCCGCCTGGTGCCGGTGGTCCGGATGGATTACGACGGCGACGCCCCCAACCTTGCCAGCCTCGCCGCCGCGGGGGCTGGGGTCTCGGACGCCGAACTGGAGCGGCACCGCTCCGCCGCCGGGTTGTCGGATGTGGCGTCCCTCGTCTATACCTCCGGCACCACCGGCCGGCCCAAAGGCTGCGAAATCACGCATGGCAATTTCGCCCTCGTGGCCCGGAACATCGTGGCCTTCCTGCCCGAACTGCTGCAGAAGGAGAACGCCAGGACCCTGATGTTCCTGCCGCTGGCCCACGTGCTGGCCCGGGCCGTCCAGGTGGTGTGCCTCACTGCCGGCGTCACCCTCGGCCACACCTCGGGGAACGCGCAGCTTCTTGATGACCTGGGAACCTTCAAGCCGACATTCCTGCTCGCCGTGCCCCGCGTCTTCGAGAAGATCCACGCCGGAGCGGACCAGAAGGCGAAGGATGCCGGAAAGTCTCGGCTGTTCCGTGCCGCCGCGGGGGTGGCCGTCCGTTACTCGGAAGCCCTGGACGCCGCCGCGCGCGGCGAGGGCAGCGGTCCGGGCGCCATGCTGCGGACGCAGCACGCCCTGTTCGACCGCCTCGTGTACCCCCGGCTGCGCCAGGTGTTCGGCGGGAACATGAAGTACGCCGTTTCCGGCGCGAGCCCGCTGAATGCGCGCGATGCGCATTTCTTCAGGGGCGCCGGGATCGCCGTGCTCGAAGGCTACGGCCTGACCGAGACAACCGCGCCCTGCACGGCGAACACCGCCGGCCTCACCCGGGTGGGCACGGTGGGGATCCCGGCCCCGGGGACCACCATCCGCATCGCCGAGGACGGGGAGGTCCTGGTCAGCGGCATCGGCGTGTTCAAGGGCTACCACGCGAACGAGGCGGCCAACGCCGAGGCATTCAGGGACGGCTTTTTCCGCACCGGGGACCTGGGCTCTTTGGATGCCAACGGGTTCCTCACCATCACGGGCCGCAAGAAGGACCTGCTGGTCACGGCTGCCGGTAAGAACGTCGCTCCCGGGCCCCTTGAGGAGAAGATCCGCGAACACCAGCTGGTAGGCCACGCCGTGGTGGTGGGTGACGGGAAACCGTTCGTTTCAGCCCTGGTCAGCCTCGACCCCGAAGGCCTCGAGCACTGGTGCACGGCGCGTGGTGTTCCGCTGCTCAGCCGCGCGGAGGCCCGCACGGACCCCGCGGTCCGCAGTGCCATCCAGGAAGCGGTGGACCAGGCCAACAGCCTGGTTTCCAAGGCCGAATCCATCCGCGAGTTCCGGGTCCTGGACGCAGCCTTCACCGTGGAGTCCGGGCACCTGACGCCCTCCCTCAAACTCAAGAGGGCGGCCGTCGTCAGGGACTTTGCAGCGGAAATCGAGCAGCTGTACGGCTGAGCAGGCTCATCCGACGGAAAGCTGCTACAGGTTTACGGGCCGTTCGGTGCCTGCCTCCGGGGCGTCGTCGCCGGCGTCGTCTTTCGCGTCGCTGCCGTCCGCGCCGCCACCCTTGCGGCCTTTCCGTGCCGGTGCCAGCCCGCGGCGCCTGCGGGTGGGCCAGGTCAGAATCAGCGTCACCACAGCGGTAATCAGGACAAGCGCGGCGATCACCAGTCCGGCGTCGATCCAGAACTGCCCGGGGAAGAGCCGGATGAGCGTGTCCTCCAGCGCAAACGTCCAGGAGCCGGCGGAGAAGAAGATGCGGTGGAACTCCGTGAAGAACTGCTGCCAGCCGAGGGCGGCGAGCGTGCCCAGCCCGATGATGAGCACGAGCGTCACGATGGAGCCGGCGAACAGCCCCCGGCGCACTCCGCCGGGCGTGCGCCGCCGCAGGTAGATGATCGCGATGATGCTGACCAGGACCAGCAGTGCCCCGGCCCCGAAGGCTGACAGGAAGACGAGTTTCACGTCGGCCATGTGGCTGACCTCGCCGTCCTTGAACAGCTTTTCGCCGCTGCGGTTGACGAGTTCGCCCAGGTAGCGCGGGCCGGACCAGTTGCTCAGGTAGTCCACGGCGTAGGAGCCGTAGGTCATGCGGTCGTCCGCGTTGAAGCCGTAGCCGTCGCCGGGGAAGCCGGGCCGGTGGTACTCAGCCCAAAGGAAAAGCGGGCTGGTCACGGCACGCACGGCCAGGACCAGGAGGATCACCGGATAGAAAATGGCCAGCAGGACCTGAAGGAACCGGGGCAGCACCGGCTTGGCTCTGGCTGCCTGCTCGCGCTCGGCGTTGCGGCGCTCCACTTCCTCCTGCGGCGGGCGGACCTGCAGGGCGGATGTTGGTAGCGGCTCACTGTAGTGGGTGCCCATGGAGGAGGACCCGGACGGCCGGGCGGCCTCCGGATTCCGGTCGGGTTCGGCGCTCTCGGCGGCGGCCGCCTCAGCAGCCTTGCGGCCGGCACGGCTTTCCGGCTGGCCGGCTGCGGAACCCGCTGCTGGGTTTGCGGCGGGACCGGACGCCGGACGTGCTTGCGATCCGGCTGCACCCTCCCCCTCGCCGGCGCGGGCTGCAGGCGCGGGCTTCATCCATTCAAACGCCGGCTCGTCGGTGTCCTCCACGGGATCCAGGGCGGGGCTCGCCGCCGGATCCAGCCGCGGATCAAGGCGTCCGGACGGTGTCGGAGTATTGTCTTTCACTGCAGCTTCACTTCCGTAGGCGTCCACGCTCCGTGGCCATCGGCAAGGCCGGGGCCAGGCAGCGCTTTGTATCTCTCCAAGAGCCTACCGTCAGCCGCTCCGGCACCGCGATGTGCCACCCCGCCACCCGCGTCGAATATTCGGCGGGGGAGAAAATCAGGCTGCAAGTTCGGTGTAGCCGGCGTCCTGGCTGCCCAGGTCGCCGCGGGCGCCGGCGCGGTAGGCCCGTCCCCCGCAGACCAGCACATACAACCAGTATGCCGCCAGCACCGCCGCGCCGATACTGACCTTTGCCCACACCGGCAAGGTACTGGGCGTCACGAATCCCTCGACGAGGCCCGATACAAACAGCACCAGAACCAGGCCCAGCGCCACTGTGATCATGGACCGGCCCTCCGCTGCGACGGCGCGGGACCGTGTCCGGGCGCCCGGCGAGACCATGGCCCAAAAGATCCGCAGCCCGGCCGCGCAGGCCACGAAGACCGCCGTAAGCTCCATCAGGCCATGCGGCAGGATATAGCTGAAAAACACGTCGATCTTCCCCACCGCGGCAAACATCCCCGCGGCCACGCCCACACCCTGCGCATTGGCGAACAGGATCATGGGCACCCAGAAACCGGTGATGCCCAGGGCCACGGCCTGGGCGCTGATCCAGGCGTTGTTGGTCCAGACGGCACCGGCAAACGACGCCGCCGGATTCTCCGAGTAGTAGTCGATGAAGTCCTCCTCCACATACCGCTGGACTTCCGCTTCCGTGGCAACGGCACGCACGGCCTCGGGCGAGGTGCCAATCCACAGTGCGAAAGCGCAGCCGACAAGGCAGAACACGGCGCCGCAGGCCACAGTCAGCCAGCGGATCCGGTATAAAGCGGCCGGGAGTGACAGCACGAAGAACTGGGCCAGGTCTTCCATGAAATTGGACCGCGCACCGGTGAAGCGGGTGCGCGCCTGCGCCAGTGTGGCGGACAGTGAGGCGGACAGGCCGCTTTCCGGCCCGGTGGAACGCAGCAGGGAGAGGTGGGCGGAGGTCACCTGGTACAGGCGCAGCAGTTCATCGGCGTCGGAACCGCTGAGGCGCCGCTTGTTCGCAAGGTGATGCAGCCGCGACCATGTGTCCGAGTTGACGGCGGAGAAGGCGTCCATGTCCACGCTCCTACCCTAGCCTGCGGAGAACTAGACTTTAGGCGACCGGTGGCCGGAACGACGTACGGGGCAGGAATTGAGTCCACTCATCACAGGCGAGGCTGTCGTCCTCGAACTCCGCCCGGCGTCCTTCGCTGCCCGCTCCCTCGGTCTGATTCTCGACGTCGTGGTGCATTCCGCGCTGCTGGTAGCAATGCTGATGGCAATGGGCGCCGCCCGGGATGAAGTGGACGGGGCGGCTGCCGGGGCCCTCACCCTGGTCAGCGTGGTCCTGTGCTTCGTGATCATCCCGGCAACCGTGGAGACCCTGACCCGGGGCCTTTCGCTCGGGAAACTGGCGGCCGGGCTGAGGATCGTGCGTGACGACGGCGGGGCCATCCGGTTCCGCCATGCGGTCATCAGGGCGCTGATCGGCTTCCTGGAGATCTACCTGACCTTCGGCGGCGTGGCCATCGCCGTCGCGCTCTTCGACGCCAGGTCCCGCAGGCTTGGTGACATCGTGGCGGGCACCTATTCACTGCGGCGCCGGGTCCCGGTGGAACCCGCAATCGTCCCCGTCGTCCCGCGGCACCTCTCCGGCTGGGCCGAAGCCGCGGACATCGGCCGGATTCCGGATGCCCTGGGACGGCGTGCCGCGCAATTCATGCGCCAGGCGCCGCGGATGTCACCGCTGTCGCGCAGCGGCATGGCCGCAGCCCTGGCCACCGAGATGTCGGGATATGTGGCACCGCCACCGCCGCCCGGGACCACCCCCGACGACTACCTTGCTGCCGTTCTGGCCGAACGGCGCGTCCGCGAACTCCGCAGGCTGGGCGCCGCACGCGCGGAAAGCAACCGGATCGGGGAACGGCTGCACCGGGTGCCCTTCACGGCGGCCGGGGACAGCTAGTACTGCCTCTAGCGCTTCGCGTACTGGGCCCAGGGAATGTTCCAGTCGCCGTAGCCCTCGAGCGGCTCGACCGGTGCGGCGCCCGTGTTCAGGACCTGGACGACGTCACCGGACTTCATGTTGTTGAAGAACCAGGCTGCGTCCACGGGCAGCAGCCCGACACAGCCGTGGGAGACGTTGGATACGCCCACGTAGCCCCATGCCGATTCGAGGGCCTGGTGGACATAGACACCGGAGGACGTGAGCCTGTTGGCGTACTCCACGGTCAGCGGAGGGTAGTAGCCCTTGTCACCGGGCTTCAGGCCGATGCTTCCCGCGTTGAATTTCGAATGCCGTTCCTGCTCCATGATGACGGCATAGCCGGACGGGGAAAGCCAGTCGGAGCCACCCAGGGTAACGGGCGCTGTCCTGACCAGCTTGCCGTCGAAGTAGACCTTCATGGTCTTGGTGTTGTCGTCCACCACTGCCAGGCGCTGCTGGCCCACCTTGAACTGCACTTTGGCGTTGAAGTTGCCGATCATCCCGTTGCCGAAGTCCAGCCCGAACAGCTTCATGTCCACGGTGACCTGGGTGTTGGACGCCCAGAACTTCTCGGGCCGGATTCGCGCCTTCTGGTCCGAGTACCAGTGCCAGGCGAGGGGCTGCTTGGAGGAGACGGTGATCTTGACGGCCTTTTCAACCGCCGCCTTGTTGACGACGGGTTCGCTGAAGACGATATCGATGGGCTGTCCTGCGCCAACCGTTGCACCGTCCTCCGGGTACACGGCGGCGTCCGCCTCGTTGGCGGGCTCCACGGTGGTGAAGGACTGGACCTTCTTGGTTTCCCGGCCCGCCTCATCCACGATGGTGTAGCTGTAGTCGTACGGCGTGTTGAAGAGCAGCGGATCCACGGCCGTCCACGTGCTGCCGTCGGCGCTGACAGTGCCCTTGACGGCCTCTCCCCCTGCGGCCGGCACGAGCAGAACGTCCTGGACACGGCCGTTGACCGCCTTGACGGAGGGCGCCACCGCGGGATTTACGCCTTTGGCGCCGTCGAGCGGTGTCACACCCAGTTCCACGGCCTTGACCACGGGGGTGGCCAGGCCCGGTTCGTTGCGGACCGGGCTGGAGGCCTCGGATTGCGGTGCGGGATTGGCCCAGCCAGGGGCGGTGGCGACGCCGATACCGCCGGCGGCAACCGCAGCGCAAATGGCAACGACGGCGATAATCTTGCCGGTTTTCCGGTTGTTCTTTTCCGTCATGACTGGTTTCTCCGTGTCCCACCGGGCTGCCGACCGGCATCCGTCCGTGTGCCCAGCGGTAACGCTGACCAGTCAATTTTATCGCACGGCGGAGCCAACCCCGGCCGCCGTGGCGTGCCTCGGCGCGCCGGGGTGCTGCATTAACGCCTGTGGCTAGTAGCGGTAGTGCTCCGGTTTGAACGGGCCTGCCACGTCCACGTCCAGGTAATCGGCCTGGTCCTTGGACAGTTCGGTCAGCTCAACACCCAGGGCGTCGAGGTGCAGGCGTGCCACCTTCTCGTCCAGGATCTTGGGCAGCACGTAGACCTGGTTTTCGTATTCCCGCTCGCCTTCGGGCTGGTCCTTCTTGGTGAACAGCTCGATCTGTGCGATGGTCTGGTTCGCGAAGGAGTTGCTCATGACGAACGACGGGTGGCCCGTGGCGTTGCCCAGGTTCAGCAGGCGCCCTTCGGACAGGACGATGATGGATCGGGTATCGTCCGCCGCGTCCCCGCCGAAGACCCATTCGTGGACCTGGGGCTTGATTTCGACTTTGCGGATGCCGGGGATCCGGGCGAGGCCGGCCATGTCGATTTCGTTGTCGAAGTGGCCGATGTTGCCCACGATGGCCTTATTCTTCATGCCGGCCATGTGCTCGGCCATGATGACATCCTTGTTGCCCGTAGTGGTGATGAAGATGTCGCCCTGGTCCAGGACGCTCTCCAGCTTGGCCACCTGGTAGCCGTCCATGGCGGCCTGCAGTGCGCAGATGGGATCGATTTCGGTGACGATCACGCGGGCGCCCTGGCCGCGGAGCGCCTCTGCGGCGCCCTTGCCGACGTCGCCGTAGCCGCAGACGACGGCGACCTTGCCGCCAATGAGGACATCGGTGGCCCGGTTAAGTCCGTCCGGCAGCGAGTGCCGGATGCCGTACTTGTTGTCGAACTTGCTCTTGGTTACGGAGTCGTTGACGTTGATGGCCGGGAAGAGCAGCTTGCCCTGTTCGGCGAGCTGGTAGAGGCGGTGCACGCCCGTGGTGGTTTCCTCGCTGACGCCGTGGATGCCGGCGGCGAGCCGGGTCCACTTCTTGGGGTCCTCGGCCAGCGTCCGGCGCAGGACGTCAAGGACGATCCCATATTCCTCGGGGTCGTTGGCTGCCGCGGCCGGAACGGCGCCGGCTGCCTCAAACTCCACGCCGCGGTGCAGCAGCAGCGTGGCGTCGCCGCCGTCGTCGAGAATCATGTTCGGGCCCAGCTCGGGGTTCACCTCCGCTCCGGGCCAGGTGAGGATCTGCTCAGCGGTCCACCAGTATTCCTCCAGGGTTTCGCCCTTCCAGGCGAACACGGGAACGCCCTGCGGGTTCTCCACAGTGCCGGTGCCCACAACCACTGCGGCGGCGGCCTCATCCTGGGTGGAGAAGATGTTGCAGGAGGCCCAGCGGACCTCGGCGCCGAGTGCAGTGAGGGTCTCGATGAGCACTGCGGTCTGCACGGTCATGTGCAGCGATCCGGCGATCCGGGCGCCCTTGAGAGGCTGGCTGGGTCCGAATTCCCGGCGCAGCGACATGAGCCCCGGCATCTCGTGCTCGGCGAGGCGGATCTGGTGGCGCCCGGCCTCGGCCAGGGAGATGTCGGCAACCTTGTAATCGAACGTCATGGGAATCCTTTGCTGTGTCCGGCGTCGAGCCTTCTGCGGTGCTGGCTGGGTGTTACGCGGTGGGGGCGGCCGCTGCGGGGCCGCCGTCGTGCTGGTCTGACCGGGCGGCCGAGGCTGCGGCGCGAAGCTCCGGGGGAAGGAGCAGCGGAATGCCGTCCTCGATGGCGTACCGCAGCCGTTCGCCGCCCTCGGCCACCCACGTCGAGACGAGTTCCTCGCCCTCCTGGGTCAGAGCCGATCCGGTGACCGGGCACCGCAGAACGGACAACAGTTCAGGACTGATCTTTGGCATGGTGGATGCTCCCTGCTGGGCACAAGCGCTGTGGCTGACGGATTTCAGCTTCCAGCCTACCGCCAGTTCGGTATGGGGAAGGTTTGTGCAGAATTAGGACGGTTCGCGCAGGATGCGCAGGTGGCCACGGCGGGTGCCTTCGGTTGCGGCGGGCGCTTCCAGCGCCGAGTGGGCGGGCCGCTGGCCCGGCGCCGGGGACGCCGGCCGGGTCGCCGCCTCGCGGACGGCGTCGGCCAGGGCGAGAAGATCGTCGGGACCGGGCTGGGGCGGCTGCGAGGGCATGGCGAGCCGTAGCACTTCCCAGCCGCGCGGGACGGTCAGCGAACCGGCGTGCTGCTCGCAGAGGTCGTAGCAGTGCGGCTCCGCGTAGGTTGCCAGCGGGCCGAGGACGGCCGTCGAGTCCGCGTAGACGTACGTCAAAGTTGCCACCGCAGACTGGCGGCAGGCTGACCTGGAACACTGACGTATTGCACCCACGAAAACACAGAATACTCCGCCTCCGGCCGATTTCCCGACATTGACGGACGGCCCGCGCCACGGCAGTGCGGCTCCGGTCCGCTTATGTCGCGCAAATCATTCGGCGGGTCTAAAGTCTGTATATGCAGTCATCGCACCATGCTTCGGGCTTTACGGTCCGGTTGGCTGACCCGGAAACGCCCCGGGACGCTGCCGGGACTCCCGCTGGCCGGAGCTTCACACAGCGCCGGCGCAACCGGCACGGCCGCGGCCTCCGGGGCGAACTGTTGCTGCCCACGCTCCCCGGCTACCGAAGCCGCTCGGACCGGTTTGATGAACTCGTCATGGACTCCGCCCAGCGCCTCCATGACATCTGGGGCAAGCCGCTCGACGGCGTCCGGTTCGCCGTCGACGAGATCCCGCCGAACCTGGAACAGCTGGTGGCCGACGGCTCGCCCGCTCCCCTGGGCTGCTACACCCCCGCCACCGAGGACGAAGGCCCTATCATCACGCTGTACCGCCGCGTGGTGGAACAGGCCTGCCCCGTCAAGGAGGAACTCCAGGACCTGGTGCATGACGTGGTGGTGGAACACACCGCCGAAATGCTGGGCGTCGCCCCGGAAACACTGGACCCGGTGTACCGCCGGCGCTACTAGGCCGGGTTACCAACCCCGGGCCCCGTCCTGGTTTCATCCGCCGGGTTTCACCGCCGGCGCCCGTCCTCGGCTAGTAGCCCAGCGTCACCGGTACTTTTTCCTGGCCCTCTGCGCCCGGAGCGATGGCCACGGCGGACACATCGTTCCGGCCCTCCCGTTCCAGCAGCACAGTGCCGTACGCCGCTCCGCCGGAGGCGGACACCAGGTAACCGACGACGGCCGAACCGCCGATGTTGTCGGCTGCCTTGAGGGTTGTGGTGGTGCCGGCCGCGATGTCCGCGGTCGCCGCGGTGCGGAGTTTCCCGTCCGCCGTGATCGGGGTATAGGAAATGGTGGCCCTGTCGTCCAGGGCGCCGAAGACCAGTTGCCGCTCCCCGCCCTGCGGAAGCGGAACTACGTGCTGGCTGCCAAGCCGGGCGGCGGCCGGTGACCACGCGAAGTCCAGGCTCTGGCTGGCCTTCAGGCCCCGGCTCACGCGCGCGGCGGCCACGATGTTGACGTCCGACGCGGCGGAAACGGTGTACTTGCCGGCAGGAACGCCGCCCAGGGGCACCTCGGTGACGCTGCCCGCCTTGGCCGTGACAACGCCTCCGCCCGGGAGCGCCTGCTGCCCGGCGCGGCCAAACAGTTTGACCTCCACCACGGCATCCGACGGGCCGGGAACGGTGATCTGCAGGGACGGTCCGGCGTCGTCAAAACCCGACTCGCCGGTCAGTGACGTCACGTCCCCGGCGTCCTGGATGTCGATTCCCGTCATCACTTGGGACGGAGCCGCGGGAGTGCCCGGTGCGATGAAATCCACGCCGCCGGAGGTCAGCCCGCGCAGCACACTCTGCTGGATGAAGGCACTGACGGGTCCGCCCGAGCTTCGGACGTGCACGCTCAGCCGTTCTTCACCGGGCGCGAGACCGGCCAGGACGATCGAGCGCGTCGACTTCGGTCCCACCAGCAGGCCGCGGCTGCCCGAAGCCTTGACTTGGCCGGCCTTTCCGTACAGCTCAAGGTTCACCGTGGCTGGGGTGGTGGAGGCGTTGGTGAGATTGATGACGCTGCTGCGGCCCACCGCGGTGTTGGCGCCGCTGAGCCAAAGGTCGTTCGAGGGCGCCTGGCAGGCGGCCGCCGCCGATCCCTGCAGGTCCCCGTCAGTTGCCGTGTAGGCCATGAGGGCTGCCGCCGCCGGCTGCCGGTTGGCGAGGGCGTCCGCGGACAGCACGCTGACACCATCCACGGTTTCCCCCTCGATCACACCGGCAAGCACTCCGGAGGAGCCGGCGGGGGCCGTCGGCGAGGCGGGCGCCTTGGCGATCCGCCGCAGCTCGGACCCCTTCAGCGCGGATAGCGCACTGCCGGGGACAGTGCCGCCGGCCGAGCTGACCACCGCCGCGGACACCGCACTCTTGGCCGTGGCCGATTCGGGGCTGAACTGGGGGTCCGTCCCGACCGGCGTCCCTTCGAGGAGCCGCGCCGGAGCAGGGCACACGTCCTGGACGCTGCCGGCCGGCACAGCCGCTTCCGCCGCCTCCAGCGGCTTGGCTGCCGATGGCTGCGGCGCCAGGGTGGTTGCCGCGACAACTCCTCCGCCGGCGGCCAGGATGACCACGCCGGAGAGCACCCCCGCAACGATGCCGCGCCGCCCGGTTATGCGGGTGGCACCGCCGGACCGGGATTCGGAAGCGCTGCTGCGGGAAACGCTGCTCCCGGAAGCCTTTCCTTGAGTGGCCCGGCCTGTCGGCCCGCTGACCCGCTTGGCAGGAGTCCCGGCGTCGTTCTCTTCCTCATGCATTCTGGTATTCCTTACGCAGGGAGCCTTCGTCCCTGGACAGGCCGGTGTTGGGGCGCCGGGCGGGCATCGGGAGGGCCAGCAGGACAGTCAGGCCAATGACGGCGGCCTGGAGGATGCCGGACCAGAGCGCCCACGGGCTGTCATACCGGACGGTCACCTGGCCGGCTTGCGGGGGCAGTGTGAAGGCCTGGGACCAGCCGGAGGTGGTGGATGTCAGTTTGCGGCCGTCGAGCCAGGCGGTCCAGCCGGGATCTGCCCGCTCGGCGAGTACCAGCAGCCGGCCCTCGGGACCCTTGGGTACCGAGGCCTCGGCCCCGGTCAGATCCGAGGGAACCAGCCCGATCGTGGCGCCCTTGCTGTCGACGATGCGCACGCGGTGGGCGATGTCGGCGGGCTGCAGGACGGCGTCGTTCAGCGGTGCCACGCGCCAGAGCCACCCCGAATCGGTGGGCCCCACGGCCGTCAGCCCGGGAACCGCGTCCATCCGGCTGGCGGTCAGCTGGGCTGCCGTGTCTGCGGCCCGCAGGACGACGAATCCGACGCCTAGCCGCTCCAGTTCGGGCCGCGGGTCGACGCCACGGGCAGCCACGAGGGTGGCCACGCTGGTGCGCAGCGCGGCGGTGACCTGGTCGTCGTCGCGGACCGATTCCTGGCCAGGGCTGCCGATGATGTCCCGGGCCGCCGCGATGGTTGAGAGGCTGTCCAGCGTGGTGCCCCGTCCGCGCATGAGAGTGGCGCTGTAGGTTCCGTCCTCGCCCGTGCTGATCAGCAGCGTCCGAGTCTGCTCCGGCCCCTCGCCGCGGTCCACGGCGGTGGCGGGCAGTGTCCGCGGGTCCGTGGGGCCAACGAGACGGGGCACCCCGAGGTCTGCCGTGTCAGCGTGCACCGCGGCGTCGGCGGGCTGCACAACATTTTGAACCGTCCAGGCCGCCAGCCCGGCCAGCGGCCCGGCGATCAGGAGCACCAGCGCCAGCGCCGCGGCACTGCGGGCGACGGCGCCGTGACGCACTCCGGCACCACCGGACTCGTTGTCAGGTCCGGGAGCGGCAAGCGTCAGCAGGCCGTCGGCGCCGATGATGGCCGCCGCCAGCAGCGCAAACACGGCAGCCGAAACGGCCGGACCGGTGAAAGGCGCCACGAGCGCCTGGGTGCCGGCCCCGGTGGCGACGTGCGCTGCCAGCCATCCGGCGGCCAGCGCGAGCAGCGCCGCGGCCCAGAGGACCCTGGCGATGCGGCCGCGGCGGTCCGGGTGGACCCGAAGCGGAACAAAGAGCGCGGCAACGGCCAGCGCCAGCAGCGGGGCCCCGAGCAGGAGGGCCAGCAGCAGCGCCCACGGGACTGAGCCCCCTGAAAAGAGCGCCATCCCGGAGAGACCGCCGGCGGGGTCGAAGTTGAGCGGCTGGCCCAGGATCTGCTGCCATACCGGAGCTCCGTCGAAGGGCAGCGGCAGTCCGGGGTCGGCCAGGAGTGCCCGAGGCCGATCGAGGGTGGACAGCGCAAACGGCACAAACAGTGCAGCGCTGGGCAGGAGCGCCCACCAGAGCGTGCGTCCGCGCCTCCCCAGCAGGAGGCTCAGGATGATAATGCCGACGGCGGCCGGCAGCAGAAGCGAGGGGGCGGCGGCCGTGATGACCGCCAGCGCCAGTCCGGCGCCTGCGGCTGCCGTCCACGACGGCGTGCCGTTGACGCCGGGCTTGGCCGGCGGCTGATCCGCGGGGCTCCCGGCCGGAACGGGGGCGAAGCGGCCGCGTCCGAGCGCGGAGCCGGTTGCCCGCAGCAGTGCCAGGACCAGCAGCGGCATCATGAGGTGCGCCAGCAGGGCGCCGACGCGCCCTTGGTTGACAGCCACCTGCAGGGCGGGCGCCGCCGCCCAGACCAGGGCAGCCGCAAACCGGAAGCGGCGGTAGGAGGTCAGGGCACCGGAGGCGAACCAGGCAGCCAGGCCGGAGAGCGGCATGGCCAGCAGGAGGAGCCAGATGACGGCACCGTTAGCGTTGCCGCCGCCCAGCAGGCCGAGGATCCAGAGGACGTAGCCGAAGGGGTCGCCGTGGCCTGGAAGTCCGGCGCCCAGTCCGATCCACCAGCTGGAGGCGTGGTGCCAGATGTCCTGCAGCCGGGCTGAGACCGGCAGCAGCGCTCCGCCGGCGGCGGCGTCGGCCTGGAAAAGCGCGGCAAGGCCGGCGAAAGACGCCACGCTGGCAAGGATCACCGCGGCGACGGCACCGTTGCCCACCCAGCCCCGCTCGTTCGTGGACAGGGCGGCGAAGTCATCTGTGGAATCGCCGCTGGGCTGTTCCTCCAGCGGGTCATTGCTGTCCTCGGAGGCCCGGGCGTCGTCCGCGCCGAGCGCCTCCATCAGGGAGCGCCGGTGGCCCCACACTTCGCGCCGTTCGGTCTGCAGGGCTTTGACCACGGAGCGGCGGACGCGGCGGGTGCGGGCAGCGTTGCGCCGCCCGCGGGCGAGGGCGGCCGGCCTGGCGAGGGCTGCCGCGGTGGCCAGGAGCTGGGAGAAGCCGTAGCCGGGGTCCTTCACTGCGATACTGAAAACCAGCCGGAGGAGGCTTCCGAAGAGGGCGCCGGCGGCGTGCAGCGGCAGCGCCCACAGCGGAGCGTGCTTGAGCCGCAGGTGGACCTGTGCCCGGCGTGCGGCCGAGGCCGTGCCCAAGGCGTGCGGCCGGTGGGAGACGTGGAACATCCTCGCGCTGGGAACCACCACCACCCGGTGCCCGGCCAGCCGGTTCCGCCAACAGAAGTCGACGTCGTCGCCGGTGCCGGGGAGCGCGGGGTCAAACCCCTTCAGGTGTTCCCAGATGTCCCGCCGGACCAGCATGCCAGCGGAATTGACGGCGAACGTGTCAGAACGTCCGTCGTACTGCCCCTGGTCAAGTTCGTCCGCCTCAATCAGCGTGAGCCGCTCTGCCCAGCGGCTGGTGGACAGCCCGACGTCGATCAGACGCCGCCTTGCGTTCCAGTCCAGCTGCTTGCAGCCTGCGACTGTCACGGAGGGGGCACGCTCCACGGCGTGCAGCAGTTCAGCCAGCGCCTCGGGTGCGGGTGCCGCGTCATCGTGCAGCAGCCAGATCCACTCGGACTGGTCTTGCGTGCCCCGCCGGTTCCATGGGGCAAGGGCGGCCAGGCCGGCCCGCACGGCGCCGCCCATCCCCGTCTTGCCGCCATTGGCGGTAATGACGTTGGCGTCGCCGATGGCGCGCTGGAGGAGTGCAGCCGAGTTGTCCTGTGAGCCGGTATCCACCCCGATCACGGTGTCCGCCGGCCGGGTCTGCGCGGCCAGCGCTGAAAGTGTCCTGGGCAGATAGTCACTGCCGTTGTGGGCTACCACAACGGCAGTGACGTGTACTTCCTGAAGAATTAGACCGCTCGCTTCCTCAGCCGTCGGCGCTCACGCTCGGAGAGGCCACCCCAAATCCCGAACCGTTCGTCATTCGCCAGCGCATACTCCAGGCACTGCGACCGCACGCTGCACGCACCGCAGACTTTCTTGGCGTCCCGCGTGGAACCGCCCTTTTCCGGGAAAAAAGCCTCCGGATCTGTCTGGGCGCACAGTGCATCGGTCTGCCACCCGAGTTCGCCTTCGTCGTCGAAATCCTGCCCGAGCGGCAACCCGATCCACACAGGCTGGGCCAGCGTGGAGGATGCCGGGCTGCGGATCTCCATCGGGGCATCAAAAACGTCCTCGTCCTGCTCCGGCTGACCGGCCAGCAGGGACTCGTTTTGGAGGGCGTCATGCTGGGCCAGGAAGGCCGTGGCCTGGTCCTGCAGCGAGGCGGACGTGTCCTTGTTGTACCGCTCTGCGGCGTCCGGATCAGCCGGATCCACGTACCAGTCGCTGGGTACCCCCCGTGACCTGTACTTTGCTGTGGCCTGGCCGGCCACAACAGCATCATCATGCATACGCTCCGCTTGCCCCATGGCGTCCCCTCCTGAGTAGTGCGGCCCCCGGCCCGACGTCCGGGACACTACGTGGTGTCCCTGGGAGTTCGCCGCGGCTTTTCAATACCTAATTACACGCGTGTAAGTAGGAGGGAGTCAAGCCGCGACGGAATAATAATCAATGCCGGGGCTAATCAGCAGGCGCGCCACGCCCGGGATTTATTTTCCCCACTCCGCGCGCCGCCGCACGGAATTTGACAGCAACCTTAGTATCACGCCTGCCGCGCGTTCAATTCCGGCAATTCTGCCGCCGCCAGGCACATTAAGACAAACAACGTTACAAACTGTTGTGCCGGAGATCACGCAAAAAGGCGTGGCAAGATGAAGCCATGAACATCCCGGCCACTGATCTGATGACGGCCCTGCGCTCGGGCCACTCCACCTCGCCGCGCCTGACCTGGTACGGCCCCGACTCGGAGCGGGTGGAACTCTCCGGGCGCGTCCTGGACAACTGGGTCGCGAAGACCAGCAACCTGCTCCAGGACGAACTCGACGCCGAGCCCGGAATGCGGCTGCGCCTGGACCTGCCCGCACACTGGAAATCCATCATCTGGGCCCTCGCCGCCTGGCAGCTGGGCATGGAAGTGGTGCTCGGATCGGGCGACGCGGATCTGCTCGCCACATCGGAGCCGGACGCCGCAGAGAACGGGTTCGACGCCGTCATTGCAGTTCCGCTGCCGGCCCTGGCGATGCGGTGGCCAGGCGATCTGCCCGCCGGAGTCCTCGACTATGCCGCCGAGGTCCGCTCCCACGCTGACGTGTTTATGGCCCACAACGACCCCGACCCGGGGACTCCTGCGGTCCGCAGCTCAGACGGGGCCGCCGTCCGGCATGAAGCCCTTCTGGCAGAGTTTGCCGCCGGACACGAACCAAGCGCGCGGCTCTTGGTGCGCGCGGCCGACGGCCTCGAGGCGGCGCTGGCCAACGCCCTGGGCGCGTGGAAGAGCGACGGTTCGGTGGTCCTGGTCCATGGCGACGTGGAGCTGACAGAGAAGCTTCTGGCCGCCGAGCGCATCCACGGCGAGTGAACTACAAGCTCGGCCGGACGGAGCTGGCTCGGCTGGACCGGGCTAGCTGCGCCGGACGGGCCGCTCGGGGTCGTCCAGGTCCGGTTCCAGGACACGCTCCGCCCGCTGGGCGGTGTGGTGGTGGAGCTCGATGATCTCGTGGTCGTGCGAGAACTCCGGCTCCTGGTCGAGTTCCTGGTTGAAGACGAGGAACCGGTAGGCAAAGAAGCGGACCACCGTGGCCACCAGGATGCCCACGATGCCCGCGGCGAAGAGCATGTTCTTGTCGGTGACGCCCAACGAATACTTCGCCAGGGCCGTAAAGCCGGTGGAGATGCCGATGCCGATGCCGTTGATGAGGATGAACATCAGGAATTCGCGGAGCACGTTGGCCTGGCGGCGGTGCCGGAACGTCCAGAGGCGGTTGGCGATCCAGGAGAAGATGGTGGCGACGGTGGCGCCTACGAAGCGGGCTTTGGCCTCGCTGTCCGTCATGGGTCCGTGCATCAGGTAATAAGTCAGCCCGTTGTCAATGACAAACGCCACACCGCCCACGGCACCGAACTTCGCCACCTCGCGCCAGAAAAGCGAGGCGAGTCCCCGGATGCGCTCTGCAAGTGTGTTAATCATGACCCTCCGTGGCCGTCTGAATAGTGGGGGCCGTTGGGCCAAGCTCCCATTTTAGCGCCGTTTGCCGGGAGTAACCTCAGTGCGCCCCTCCGCCGCAGGGCCCCATCCGCAGCCACGCAGGCAAAATCGGGCGACTTGGAGAGCTTCACAGCAATGAAAGACGGCAACCGCGCTCCTTTTCTGTAGGCTGGAACATGTGACTTTTCCAGTAATCGGCGTGGTTGGCGGCGGCCAGCTTGCGCGCATGATGGCCCCGGCCGCCACCGCCCTGGGCTTTGAACTCCGTGTTTTGGCCGAGGGCGAAGACGTATCCGCGGTCTCCGCTGTCCCCAATGCCCCCGTGGGCGACTACAAGGACCTCGCGGCCCTGATGGAATTTTCCAAGGGCCTGGACGTGATGACCTTTGACCACGAGCACGTCCCGGGCGACCACCTCTATGCCCTGATCGAAGCCGGAGTAAACGTCCAGCCCGGCCCGGACGCGCTGGTCAACGCCCAGGACAAGCTGGTCATGCGCGCCGCCATCGACCGCCTCGAGCTGCCCAACCCCGACTGGGCAGCGGTGGACGACGTCGCCGGGCTGATCAGCTTCGGGGACCGGATCGGCTGGCCCGTGGTGCTGAAGACCCCGCGCGGCGGCTACGACGGAAAGGGCGTACGGATCGTCGGTTCCCCCGAGGAAGCCGCAGAGACCGCCGACTGGTTCGAGGCCATGAGCCCGCTCCTAGCCGAGGCCAAGGTCGACTTCAGCCGCGAACTCTCCGCACTCGTTGCCCGCACCCCCGACGGGGCCTCCCGTGCCTGGCCCGTGGTCCACACCATTCAGGTGGATGGCGTCTGCGACGAGGTGATCGCGCCGGCACAGAACATTTCCCTTGAGGTGGCTGCGGCCGCCGAGGAGGCCGCCCTCCGGATCGCCAATGAACTCGGCGTCACCGGCGTCATGGCCGTGGAGATGTTCGAGACGCCCGGCAGCGGCGCCGGCTTCCTGATCAACGAATTGGCGATGCGGCCCCACAACACGGGACACTGGACGCAGGACGGCTCCGTCACCAGCCAGTTCGAACAGCACCTGCGGGCGGTCCTGAACCTTCCCCTGGGGGCGACGGACGTCCTGGGCCAGGTGGCCGTGATGAAGAACTTCCTGGGCGGAGACAACCAGGACCTCTTCTCCGCCTTCCCGACCGCACTGGCGGCAGAACCGGCCGCCAAGGTCCACTGCTACGGCAAGTCCGTGCGTCCCGGCCGAAAGATCGGGCACGTCAACCTGGTGGGCGCGTCCGCTGCGGACGTGGACTCCCTCCGTCAGCGCGCCACCACCGTGGCAAACATCATCCGTGACGGCAGACTGCCCGCCGCGGCATCAGGCACCACCGAGGAGACCCCATGAGCCCCGAATCCGCTGCAGCCCCGGAGACCGGCGCCCCCTCCCCCCTCGTAGGCCTCGTCATGGGCTCCGACTCGGACTGGCCTGTCATGGAGGCTGCGGCCGACGCCCTGGCCGAGTTCGGCATTCCGTTCGAGGCCGATGTTGTCTCCGCCCACCGCATGCCCACCGAGATGATCCGCTACGGACAGACAGCGCACGAGCGCGGCCTCCGCGTGATCATTGCCGGCGCCGGCGGTGCCGCGCACCTGCCGGGCATGCTGGCGTCGGTCACTCCCCTGCCCGTGATCGGTGTTCCGGTCCCGCTCAAGACCCTGGACGGCATGGATTCACTGCTCTCCATCGTGCAGATGCCCGCCGGAGTCCCCGTGGCCACGGTCTCCATCGCCGGGGCCCGGAACGCAGGCCTGCTCGCCGTCCGCATGCTCGCGTCCGGCACCGATGACCTCTCCGCCCGCCTCCGGACTGAACTCCTGGACTTCGCCCAGGAACTCAACGACGTGGCGAGCCGGAAGGGCGCCAATCTTCGCCAGAAAGTCAACGAAGTCTTCTCCGACGCAAACGTGGCTCTCCGGAGCAGCCGGTAGGGATCTGCCATGTCCAACACCGAACTGCCGTCCCAGGGCCCCCTGACGGATCCCGTCCGCAACCCTTCGAGCGCGGCGGAACCCGTCCGGACCAAGCGCGCATTCCTGCTGATCCTGCTCACGCTGCTGGTGCCCGGAAGCGCCCAGATCGTGGCCGGCGACCGCAAGCTTGGCCGCATCGCCCTGCGCGTGACCCTCAGCGCCTGGCTGCTCGGGATCCTTGCCCTGGTACTGCTGTTCACCAACCGGACCCTGCTGATCAACATCATCACCAATCCGGTTGCCTCGCTGCTCATCGTCCTTATCCTTACCGCGCTGGCGGTGGGCTGGCTGGTCCTGTTCGTCAACACCCTGCGGCTGATCCGCCCGGTGCTGCTGCCCACCCGGATGCGGCCCGCCGTCGTGATTGCCCTTGTCCTCGCCATGGTGGTGAGCAGCGGATCCCTGGGCTACGCCGCATACCTGCTCAACGTCAGCCGGAATGCGATCGGCAGCATCTTCAACGCCAACGGCCCGGCCATCGACCCCGTGGACGGCCGCTACAACTTCCTCATGATGGGCGGCGACGCCGGTGCCGACCGGACCGGACGGCGCCCGGACAGCCTGTCCGTGCTCAGCGTGGACGCCAAATCCGGCCAGACGGCCATCATCTCGGTGCCGCGCAACCTGCAGAACGCCCAGTTCAGCGAAGGTTCGCCCATGCGCCAGGTCTATCCGGACGGCTACAACTGCGGCGACGAATGCCTCATCAACGCGATCAACACCGAGGTCACGAACGAGCACAAGGACCTGTACCCGGGGGTTGCGGATCCCGGAGCGCAGGCCACCCTGGAAGCTGTCTCGGGCACGCTCGGCATCACCGTGCAGGCTTATGTGCTGGTGGACATGGACGGCTTCGCGAAGCTGATTGACGCGATGGGCGGCATCCGGATCAAGGCCGGCGGCTGGGTGCCCATCAGCGGCGACATGATCGACGAAGCCAACGGCATCCACGGCATGCCGCTGGGCTGGATCCCGGCCGGAGACCAGAAGCTGGACGGCTACCACGCCCTCTGGTACGGCCGCTCCCGGGAATTCGTCGACGACTACGCCAGGATCGCGCGCCAGCAGTGCGTCCAGCAGGCCATGCTGAAACAGCTGGACCCGGCAACCCTGCTGGCGAAATTCGAGGACATCGCCAACGCCGGCACCAAGGTGGTGGACTCCAACATCTCCGCCAGCCAGCTCGGCAGCTTCGTGGACCTGGCGATGAAGGCCAAGGGCCAGGAGATCAGGCGGCTCACCATCGGCCCGCCGGACTTCGACGCGTCCTTCTCCACGGTGCCCAACTTCGACCAGATCCATGACCGGGTCAAGAAGCTCCTCGCGTCCGCGAGCTCCGAGTCGCCGGCCGCCGCGCCGGAAGACACGTTGCTGCAGCCGGGTTCCGTACCCGGGACCGGTCTCTCCGCGGCAGGCGCGGTGGCAGGTCCCCCCGCAGGCCTTCCGGCCACCACCCCCTCGCCGTCACCGTCGTCGGCGTCGGACTTCACCCCGGTGACCACCACTCCTGAGGGGGAACCGATCACAGAAGCGATGCTGAACCAGTTCAAGCGCGAGGGCAACGAGCAGGCCATCCGCGACCTCGTCGCCACCAACGGCCAGTGCGCACCGCTTTGAGCATCACCTGCAGCACGCTTTGAGCACTACGTACATCAAAAGAGGGGGGACACCAGGCGTGTACCAGATAGAGAATGTCCTGCGGCCGTATGCCTGGGGGTCGACGACGGCGATTGCCGGCCTGCTCGGCCGGCCGGAGTCCGGCGGTCCGGAAGCCGAGCTGTGGATCGGCGCCCATCCTGACTCGCCGTCGGTGGTTCTCCGCCCGGACGGCACCACGACGCCGCTGGACGCGCTCATCAGTGAGGACCCGGAACATTTTCTGGGCGCGGCTTCGGTGGCCGAGTTCGGTCCCCGGCTGCCGTTCCTGGCGAAGCTCCTCGCCGCCGCCAAGCCGCTGTCGCTGCAGGTGCACCCGAGCCTTGAACAGGCCCGGGCCGGGTACGCCCGCGAAAACGACGCCGGCATTCCGGCCGACGCGGCGAACCGCAACTACCACGACGACAACCACAAGCCGGAAATGATTTACGCGCTGACCCCGTTCGAGTCGCTGTGCGGTTTCCGCGACCCGGAAAAGTCCCGCGACATCTTCCTTCACCTCGCCGGCTGCCTCGAGCTTCCCGGGAACGGCGTCCCGCAGGTTCTGAAGGACGTCATCGACGACCTCTCGCAGCCCGAGGAGGCTGCGGCCCTGCGGTCGGCGTTCGAACGGCTGATCACCGGTGGCCAAGAAGTCAGGGAAGCCACGTCCCGGGTGGTCGAAGTGCTGGCCTCGGGCGCACCCCTTGCCCCTTACCAGGTCGAGCTTTCGACGGTACTGAGCCTTAACAGCGAATACCCCGGCGACCCCGGCGTGCTGATCTCCCTGCTGCTGAACCGGCTGTCTCTGAAACCCGGCGAGGCGGTATACCTCCCGGCAGGCAAAGTCCATGCCTACCTGCACGGCCTCGGCGTCGAGGTGATGGCGTCCTCGGACAACGTGCTCCGCGGCGGACTCACGCCCAAGTTCATCGACATTCCCGAGCTGCTGAACACGATCGCCTTCGAATCCGTGGACGTTCCCATGCTCCGGCCGGAGACCTCCGAGCTCGGACAGGAACTGTATTTCCCGCCCTTCCGCGAGTTCCAGCTCCAGCGGATCGAACTGCAGCCGGACGGCGAGCCTGTTCCGCTGGCACAGTCGGGCGCCGCGGTGGTTATTGTCGTCACCGGTTCCGTGATCCTTGACTCGCCGAAGGGCGACCTTCAGCTGGGCCACGGCGCGAGTGCCTTCCTGCCGGACGCCGACGCCCCCGTCAACGTCCATCCCGTGTCCGGGGCCACGGAGAACGCCGTGGCCTTCGCCGTGACCACCTCGACGAAAGCCTGACCCACTGTGGAGTATTTCCTGCACACGAAAGCCTGGGAGGACTTCCAGAAGTCGCTGGGACGCCACGTGCACCGGCAGTCCGGTCCCGGCTGGAACTTCCTTGCCATCGAGGAGAAGAACCCCGCGGGTAAGGTCCTGTACGCCCCCTACGGCCCTGTAGCAGAATCGGTTGAGGCGTTCGACGCCGCACTGGCGGCCCTCCGCGCGCTGGCCAAGTCCTGCGGCGCCGTCTTCGTCCGGATCGAGCCGGTGAGCGCGGGTCTCGATCCTGAGGGTGCGCCGGAGGCACTGCGGAGCCGTGGCCTGCGGCCGGCCCCGGTCAACCAGCAGCCCGAACTCAGCTGGATCGTGGACCTGGACCGGGACTTCAAGGAAGTCCTGGCGGAGATGAAGCCGGTGAACCGCAACCTGTACCGGAACATCCACAAGAAGGGCGTCACGTTCCGCGCCACGCAGGATCCCGAGGACATCCGCGTCCTCCTGAATTTCCTCCACATGACGGCTCGGCGGAACGGCTTCAAACCGCAGAGCGACGAATACCTGACGCAGGTGGCCCAGTCCCTCATGCCGGCAGGCGCGGCCACGCTGTTCATTGCCGACCTGCACGGCGGCCCGGTGGCGGCGGCGCTGGCTTACGATTCCGGCGACACCCGGACGTACGCCCACGCGGCCATGGATGACGCCCACCGCAAGCTCAGCGCCGGCATTCCCCTCCTGGTGACGCTCATGGCCGATGCTCAGGAGAAGGGCCTGAAGCATGTGGACCTGTGGGGCGTGGCCCCCGCAGACCAGCCCGACCACAAGTGGGCAGGGTTCACCGCGTTCAAGAAGTCGTTCGGCGGGCGGGAGATCGCCTACCCCGGCACCTGGGATCTGCCCGTAAACCGGCCCCGCTACGCCGCCTACCAGGTGGCCCGCAAACTCCGCGACGGCATCAAGGCCATCATCAGGCGCCCCTCCCCCGCCGCGTAGAGCGCGAACGAACACTTAAGCCCCGCCCTGAGCGCGAACGGACACTTAAGCCCCGCAGTTTAGGGCCACAAGTGTACGTTCGCGCTGTCTCCGGGGTGTGTCCCTGTGGATAACCTCCCGGCGGGACTTTACCCGGTGCACACTGGAGCATGCGTCTCACACCACTGCCCCAGGACCTGGCTGCGGGATCATTCACTACTTCCGATGCTGCTGCCTGCGGTGTGTCGAGGAAACGCCAGCGGCAGCCGGACCTGACCATACCCTCGCGCGGAATCCGCGTTCCGCTGGAAGGCGCCACGACGTCCGCGAACCTGCATGCCTACACCGCGCTGGATGACGCTTCTACACTTTCCCATCATTCCGCGGCCCGGATCTGGGGTTACGGCCTGCCCGGCTGGATGCAGGAGGACTGGAGAATCCACATCGCGCGCGAAAGAGACGGCAGCAAACCCCGCCGGCGAAACGTCGTTGGTCACCGCATGACTTTCAAACCCGGCGAGGTGATGATCCACGACGGCGTCCGGGTCACCTCACCGGCGAGGACCTGGCTCGATCTCGCAAATCTGCTCAGCATGGACGAACTTATCGCCGCGGGAGATTCCGCGGTGGTCGCACATGGATCGGAATTTCCGGTGCCACGGGCTCCATTGGCAACGATCGATGACCTGCGGCGCATGGTTGCCTCCCACCCGGGTATGCGGGGCATGAAGACGGCGCGGCTCGCACTCCCCGAGATCCGCGTCGGGGCTGACTCCCCGCAGGAGACCAGAATGCGCCTGGTTCTTGCCCGCACCACGCTCGGCGAACCCGTTCTCAACCATGTCATCCGCAATAGTTGGGGGCAGCCGGCGGTCTGGCCGGACGCCGCCTATCCGGAACAGGGCCTCGCGCTGCAATACGACGGCGGGCACCATTCGGATCCCGTCCAATCGGCACGCGACAGGAAGCGCAAGGAAACCACGGAGCGCCTCGGTTGGACGGAGCTCAGAATATTCAAGGACGATCTAGACGGCGAGAAGCCCTTCGTTCTCGAAAAGGTCAGGGCAACCTTGCAGGGACGGCTGAACCGCCAGGCATCGGGGACCTGGGACGCCTTCCGTTGAAAAATGCGCGACCGTACAGCTGTGGCCCCTAATCCGGTCGGAAAAGGGGCCACAGGTGTACGTTCGCGCCAGGAGGGCGCCAGGGGAAGCGGCCGGAGCCGGAGGGGCTAGCTCTTGCGGGCGTAGCCTTCCCACTTGCTGGCCTGGTGCTCGCCGTCCACGAAACGGATGGTGCCGGACTTGGAGCGCATGACGATCGACTGCGTCAGTACCTTGTCCTTGTTGTAGCGGACGCCGCGGAGGAGGTCGCCGTCGGTGATGCCGGTGGCGGCGAAGTAGCAGTTGTCGCTGGTGACGAGGTCGTTGGTGGACAGGACCCGATCGAGGTCGTGGCCGGCGTCGATCGCCTTCTGCTTTTCGTCATCACTCGTGGGCCAGAGCCGGCCCTGGATCACGCCGCCCAGGGACTTGATGGCGCAGGCCGCCACGATGCCTTCCGGGGTTCCGCCGATGCCCATGAGGGCGTCAACGCCGGTGCCGGAGCGGGCAGCCGCGATGGCACCTGCAACGTCGCCGTCCATGATGAACTTAGTGCGTGCGCCGGCTTCACGGATTTCCTCGACCAAGGGGCGGTGGCGATCGCGGTCCAGGATCATGACGTTGAGCTGGTTGACCTTCACGCCCTTAGCCTTGGCGATCAGGTGCAGGTTCTGCTTGACCGGCAAACGCAGGTCAACCATGTCGGCGGCCTCAGGCCCGGTGACCAGCTTCTCCATGTAGAACACAGCGGAGGGGTCGAACATGGAGCCGCGCTCGGCGACGGCCAGGACGGCCAAAGCGTTGTTGATGCCCAATGCCGTCAGGCGGGTTCCGTCGATGGGGTCGACGGCGACGTCGCACTCGGCGCCGGTGCCGTCACCAACCTGTTCGCCGTTGAACAGCATGGGGGCTTCGTCTTTTTCGCCTTCGCCGATGACCACGACGCCGTTGAAGTGGACGGTCTGAAGGAAGGAACGCATCGCGTCGACGGCGGCGCCGTCCGCTTTGTTCTTGTCGCCAAAGCCCACCCAGTGGCCGCCGGCGATCGCCGCGGCTTCGGTGACGCGCACAAGTTCAAGGGCGAGGTTGCGGTCCGGCTCGTCAATACCGACGGCGAGCGACGGGGAAAGCGTTGAGTACTTCTGGGTAATGGACGCTGGTGACACGTGAACCTCTTCTTCGAGTGGCGATCATTGGGCCCGCTAGGACTGAGTCGACCATCGCGGTGATTCCTCTGTAACTGATCATAGTCGCCGCCGCAGGGCCACGGGCGTGGGATTACCCCGCCCCGTAACGGACAGCGGCCCTCACCGCCGTCGGCTTCGAATGTGAGTTCGGCCCCCGCATGGGCGACTATAGAAGGGTGAGTGATACGCAGGACCAGTCCGCCCCCTCGAGCCGCGCGCAGGCTCCCGCCCCCTCCCCTTCGCCGGCCGGCCAGCCCGTCAAGCCCGTGATCCCGGCTGCCGCCGCGAAAAGGGCCAATGCCTCGGTGATCGGAATGATCATCGCCCTGCTGGTGAGCGTCGCTGCGTTCCTGCCCATCGTCCTGATGAATCCGTCCCCGAAGTCGGATGGCTTCCGCCCCAACATCGATGTCAGCGCCGTGGCCCGGAACGCCGCGGGTGTGGCGGGATTCACACCGGTAGCCCCCGCCGCGGGCGACACATTCCACCCGAATTACGCCCGCTGGGCGGCCGCCTCAGGCACGGGCGTCGCCGCCTGGGAGGTCGGGTACGTGACCCCGAAGGAAAAATTCATCGGCCTTACCCAGACCAGCAAGGCCAACCCCACCTGGCTGGTGCAGCAGACCAAGAACGCCCCGGTCACAGGCACGCGCAACGCCGGCGGACGGGAATGGGAACTCCATGACACAGGCAAGGGCGAGAAGAGCATGGTGCTCGCCTACCGCGGGACCACGGTCGTTCTGGCGGGCGACGCCCAGTTGGAGGAGTTCGCGGTCCTGGCCGCCGCCGTCGTCAAATCCCTGGAAAGTAACCCTGCTGTCATTGTTTCCCCCTCAGCGGGCCCCACACCGTAGTGTGGGGCCGTGACAACTTACCTGACTCCTGCCCTGGCCTGGCGCCGTCTGCGTGAAGGCAATGAACGCTTTGTAACCGGTGAATCCTCGCACCCGAACCAGGACGCCTCCCGGCGGTCCTCGCTCGTGGAGAACCAGCATCCTTTCGCGGTGATCTTCGGCTGCTCCGACTCCCGGCTCGCCGCCGAAATCATTTTCGACGTCGGACTCGGCGACGTCTTCGTGGTCCGCACGGCCGGCCAAGTGATCGATGACGCCGTCCTCGGCTCACTCGAGTACAGCATCGGGGTGCTGGGCGTGCCGCTGATCGTGGTGCTCGGCCACGACAGCTGCGGAGCGGTCAGCGCCACGAAATCCGCCGTCGAAACCGGCCAGATGCCGGTGGGCTTCATCCGCGACCTCGTCGAGCGCATCACCCCGTCGGTCCTCACCTCCCTGCGGAACGAGCAGACGGAGGTCAATGACATGGTGGTGGAGCACGTCAAGCAGACCTCGCAGCGCCTGGTGGACAGCTCCCGTGTGATTTCGGACGCAATCGAGTCGGGCCGGGCAGCGGTCATCGGCCTCTCCTACAGCCTCGGCGAGGGCCACGCGGAGCTTGTTTCCGGAATCGGCGACCTCTAGAAGCCTCCTGGAAGCGCCCGGGCGGGCCGCCTGTAGCAAGCCGTTCACGGTTTTCGATGCGGCGCCCGGGCGTCCTAAGCTAGCCCCATGACTTCCACTGAAGAGTTCCGCATTGAACATGACACGATGGGCGAAGTCCGCGTCCCCGTGAACGCCCTGTACCGCGCGCAGACGCAACGTGCAGTCGAGAACTTCCCGATCTCCGGAAAAACCCTGGAACGCGCCCACATCGAGGCGCTGGCCCGGGTCAAGAAGGCCGCTGCCCAGGCCAACGCTGAACTGGGTGTGCTCGACGGCGAGCTGGCCAAGGCGATCGCAGACGCTGCCGACGAGGTGGCTACGGGCAAGTACGACGGCGACTTCCCCATCGACGTTTTTCAGACCGGCTCCGGCACGTCCTCGAACATGAACACCAACGAGGTCCTCGCCGAGCTCGCGTCGCGCGCCCTCAAGGCAGCAGGCAGCGACAAGGTGGTCCACCCCAACGACCACGTCAACGCCTCGCAGTCCTCCAACGACGTGTTCCCCACCTCCGTCCACGTTGCCGCCACCTCGGCCCTGATCAACGACCTCATTCCGGCCCTCGGCTACCTCGCCGAGTCCCTGGAGCGCAAGGCCGTCGAGTTCAAGGACGTGGTCAAGTCCGGCCGCACGCACCTCATGGACGCCACCCCGGTGACCCTGGGCCAGGAGTTCGGCGGCTACGCCGCGCAGGTCCGCTATGGCATTGAGCGCATCAACGCCGCACTCCCCCGCGTGGCCGAAGTTCCCCTCGGCGGCACCGCGGTGGGCACCGGCATCAACACCCCGGCCGGCTTCCCGGAGCGGGTCATCGAGCTGCTCGCCACGGACACCGGCCTGCCGCTGACCGAGGCCCGCGACCACTTCGAAGCCCAGGCCAACCGCGACGGCCTCATCGAAGCCTCCAGCCAGCTGCGCAACATCGCGATCTCCTTCATGAAGATCAACAATGACCTGCGCTGGATGGGCTCCGGCCCCAACACCGGCCTCGGCGAAATCGCCATTCCGGACCTGCAGCCGGGCTCCTCGATCATGCCGGGCAAGGTCAACCCCGTCATCTGCGAGGCCTCCATCATGGTCTGCGCGCAGGTCATCGGCAACGACACCGCCATCGCCTGGTCCGGCACCAACGGCGCCTTTGAGCTGAACGTGGGCATCCCGGTCATGGCCGCGAACCTGCTCGAGTCCGTCCGCCTGCTGGCCAACACCAGCCGTGTCATGGCCGACAAGATGATCGACGGCATCACCGCCAACGTTGAACGTGCCCGCTTCCTCGCCGAGGCATCGCCGTCCATCGTTACCCCGCTGAACAAGTTCATCGGCTACGAAAACGCAGCCAAGATCGCCAAGACGGCCGTAGCCGAGGGCCTCACTGTCCGCCAGGCCACCGAGAAGCTGGGCTTCGTCGGCGAAGGCGAAGGCAAGGTTTCCGAGGCCGATCTCGACAAGGCACTGGACGTCACCACCATGACGGCTCCGGCACACAAGGCCTGATCCCCCGCATAAGGACGACGGCGGCCGCCCACCTTCCCGGCGAAGGCGGCCGGCCGTCGTCGTCCTTTTGGGGTTTTTTGTCCAGATATCGCGGCTTTAGGACCCTCCAAAGCGCGATACGTGGACAAAAACTCCTGCGTGAACCGGCATTGCGTGAAGCTGACGGTGTGAAGGACGACGACGGCGAGCTGGCCGGCCAGCGCCGCTGACCTGCCGCTTGGCGCGGCTGAGGGGCCCCGGGCGTGTGCCTCGTCGCCCCAAGTGTCCGTTCGCGCTGAGGGTTGGGCCCCAAGCGTCCGTTCGCGCTGAGCGTGGGTGGAACTCAGGCCGGCAGCAGGACCATCGCCGCGGCCGCCCCGGCCAGCATGAACGGCCCGAACGGAATGGCCGACTTGAGGGTCCCGCGGCGCAGTGCGAGCAGGCCGATGCTCCAGAGGCCGCCGAGCAGGAACGCCGCGAACGTTCCCGCGAAAACGTGCGGCCAGCCGAGGTAGCCCAGGTACAGCCCCAGGACGCCGGCGAGTTTCACGTCCCCGAACCCCATGCCGGGCGGATACACCAGCCGCAGCAGGAAGTAGAAGAGCCACAGCACAGCTCCCCCGGCCGCAATCCTCAGCGCGGGTACGCCGAAAAGGCGGGCCGCGCCGTCGGGCAGTCCGGACGGTTCCACTGCCGCGAGGGTGAGCACCGCCCCCAGCAGCAGCACGCCGGCAATGCCGTAGGAGGGGAACACAATCCGGTTCGGCAGGAGGTGGTGGCGGACGTCGATGACGGTGAGCCGCACCGCCATCACAGCGAAGTAGGCGCACGCCGCCAGCAGCAGCCAGAATGCCGGCGGTGCCGCTTCCCACAGTTCGCCAAGTCGTTGGATCACTCTCGGATGCTACTGGATTCGCCCGGCCTGCCGCTGGGGGCCGCGCGTAAACTGTGGATATGGGGACCTGGGACGCCAAACACCGGCAGGAACACGGCGGCGGTGCGACGCCCACGTCGGCCGCCTCCTTCCGCAACCTGTGCCGCTCGTCCCCGTGGAAATGGCAGTCCCTGCGTTTTGAATACATCGAAACCCCTGGCAGCAGCACCGTCCGCGCCTGGCTGCGCCGTCCCGGTGCGCTCCGTCTGGAGTCCGGTGACGGCACCCTGCTCGGCAGCACCACCGGCATCAATGACTCCCGCGACGGCCTGTACATCAGCGCCACCCGGAAGTCGTGGCTTCTGCCCGCGCATCTGGTGACGCCGGTCTACGACGACGGCGGTCTGGTGCGGCGCCGTCCGGAAGCCGCGTACGGCGAACCCTCGTTCGGAAACGGCCGGTTCGCTGCTGCACTGGATCCGGTGGAGCTGGCGGGCAACGCCCCGGTGCCGCTGGAGTTCCCCAACGCGAACGCCGTCGAGGTGCTGGAGCCGGTTCAGCAGGTGACGCACGAAGGCCGTCCCGCGCTGGAGACTGTGGTCTCGCCGAACCCCGGATACCGGCCGCTGGATCCGGCCGCGCCGCTCTGCGGCCCGGGCCGGACCAGGATCCGCATCGATGCCGGAACCGGCGTGTGCGTGGCCGCCGAACCGGCCGACGGCGGGGGGCAGTTTCCCGGGCACCGCATCCGGATCCTGGCCGTGGATGAGTACATGCTGGACGACCTGTTCGTGGCCGAGCCGATGAACCTCACCGATGTGCGCGAGCACATCCAGTGGCCGCTGCGGCCCAACCCGGCCTGACAGGCCACCCGGAATGCGGGGGCCTGCGCAGGCTTTTCCCAACCTGCCGGCCGCAGACTCGTGCCATGTCAACCACGGCTCCAGACGTATCGACGCCACCTGACACGTCCGTCACCGGCAGGACCGGTACCCGGCGCCGCAGGAAACTGCTGCTGATCCCGCTCTCCCTGCTTTGCGTCCTGGGGCTCGTGCTGGGATATCTCTTCCTCACGGCCAAGCCGGAGGCCAGCACTCCCCTGGGCGCCAGCGCGGTGGTCCCCGGCGGAACGGCCCGGATCAACGGCATCATCCCCCTGGAAAAGGACGGCTGGCTTCCGCCGGAGCGCGTCCAGGTGCTGGACGAGGGACCGTCCGCTGGGACCCACCGGGTGCGGATACTGGTGCAGTTCACGGCCCTGGAGGGCGAGGGCATCACGCTGGACACATCGCAGTTCTCGGTAACCGGGCTGGGCGCCGGCAGCATCCATCCGCTTTGGACTTCACCTGCCCAGTCGCAACTCGGGCAAGGCGATTCGGTCGACGCCACCATGGTCTTTGAGCTTCCCAACCAGGCGGTCGCCCTGGTGCTGGAGGGGCCCGGCAACACCCGGCTGTCCCTGGGCCTGTCGCACCACACCCGCTGACAGCGGCGGTCCCGGCTCGGGCGGACGCCCAGGAGCCATGTGGCCGCGTCGATCGGCTAGGCTTCCGGCATGACCGAGCTGATCTCCGTGTGGCCGCCGTTCGCGCTCACGCTGGCCACTCCCCGGCTCACGCTGCGCCCACTGCGCGACGACCACATCCCCGCGGCCGTTGCGGCGGCTGCCAGCGGCATCCACGACCAGGGCCGTAATCCGTTCAGCACACCGTGGACCGCGGTGCCCGCAGACGAGCTGGGACCGAACATGGCCCGCTGGTACTGGCAGTGCCGCGCCGCCTGCACACCCGATTCCTGGACATTGACGCTGGGGATCTGGCACGACGGCACCTTTCTCGGCTGCCAGGACATCGCAGCGCGGGACTTTTCGGTTCTCCGCATGGTCACCACCGGATCATGGCTGCGGAAAAGCGCCCAGGGACGCGGCTTCGGCAGGGAGATGCGGGCCGCCGTCGCGCTTTACGCCTTTGACTGGCTTGGCGCCGAAGTCTGCGAATCCGACGCGGCCACCTGGAACGCCGCCTCCCTGGGCGTCTCCCGGTCGCTCGGCTATGAACTGAACGGCCTTACCAGGATGTCCTGGGGCGGCAGGCAGGAAACAGTCCAACGGGTCCGCCTCACGCCCGAAGGATTCCGCCGCCCCGACTGGCAGCTGAGGGTGGAAGGCCACGAACCCGCAGCCAGGTTCCTCCTGGGCGTTCCGGGTTGAGTCTCGCCGATTGAGCTTGTCAAAACCAGGACTCGGTTTCGACAAGCTCAACCGGCGGTTTCCCTGAAGAGCTAAGCCCCTTCGAGCAGGTCCGTGACGAGCGCCGCGATGGGCGAGCGTTCGGACCGGGTGAGGGTGATGTGGCCGAAGAGCGGGTGGCCCTTCAGGGTTTCGACGACGGCTGCGATGCCGTCGTGCCGTCCCACCCGGAGGTTGTCGCGCTGGGCAACGTCGTGGGTGAGGACGATCTTCGAGTTCTGCCCGATCCGGCTCATGACGGTGAGCAGGACGTTCTTTTCGAGGGACTGTGCCTCGTCCACGATCACGAAGGCGTCATGCAGGGAGCGTCCGCGGATGTGGGTCAGCGGCATGACCTCCAGCATGCCGCGGTCCATGACTTCCTCCACGACTTCCTGGCTCACCAGCGCGCCCAGGGTGTCGAAAACCGCCTGCGCCCAGGGGTTCATCTTTTCCGCTTCCGAACCCGGCAGGTAGCCGAGCTCCTGGCCGCCGACGGCGAAGAGCGGACGGAACACGATCACCTTGCGGTGCTCGCGGCGTTCCAACACCGCTTCCAGGCCGGCACACAGGGCAAGCGCCGACTTGCCGGTGCCTGCACGGCCGCCCATGGACACGATGCCCACCGCGGGATCCATCAGCAGGTCGATGGCGAGCCGCTGCTCCGCGGAGCGCCCGTGGAGGCCGAAAACGTCGCGGTCCCCCCTGACCAGGCGGACCTGCTTGTCGGCACCGACGCGGCCCAGGGCCGAGCCCCGGCTGCTGAGCACCACCAGGCCGGTGTTGACCGGCATCTCGGCGGCCGCCGGGATGAACACCGGCTCGTGGCCGTACAAGGTGGAGATCTCCTCGTCGCTGGCATCGATCTCGGCGACGCCGGTCCACCCGGAATCCTTGACGAGCTCGTTGCGGTATTCGTCGGCCAGCAGGCCCATGGCCGAGGCCTTGACCCGCATGGGCAGATCCTTGGACACCACGGTGACATGGCGCCCCTCGTTGGCGAGGTTCTTGGCGACGGCGAGGATGCGGCTGTCGTTGTCCCCGGCACGGAACCCGGCGGGCAGGACTTCGGCCGAGATGTGGTTCAGCTCGATCATGAGCGTACCGCCCGCGTCGCCCAGCGGGATGGGCCGGTTCAGCCCACCGTGCTGGATGCGAAGGTCATCAAGGAGCCGGAGCGCCTTCCGTGCGAAGTAGCCGAGTTCGGGGTCATGCCGCTTCCCTTCAAGTTCGGTGATCACCACGATCGGCACAATGACTTCGTGCTCCGCAAACCGCAGCAGGGCGCGGGGGTCGGAGAGCAACACCGAGGTATCGATGACGAAAGTGGAGACTGATGGCTGGGTTTCAGTCTGTGGGCCGGAAACAGCAAGACCGGCTGCGGCGTCTTTCGTGTCCGCACCGGTCTTTGAATTGGCTCGCTTGGCGCGAGAGGTAGCCTTCTCACCCTTGTCCGTGATGACGTCGGGCAGTTGTTCAGAAATAGCCACATCGACTCCAGCCCCGGGGCACATGCCCGGAATTGTTATTGGTGAGGCGGCTCGGCCACGAGGCCGGATCCGGCCTCCCATACAACCGGTGCGAAGAATCGCTCCATGTACTGGCCTCCCCGATCAGCCGGCGGTTTGCCTGCTGATGGGTTTAACGTAAATCGCCCCGAACTAATTTCCAACGTCTTGTTCCGGCGATTCCTGTTGCCACTGTGTGAATTCGGAGTGAACGGGGCCGCCCGGAGGACTGCCAGCAGACGGCGGAAGGCTAGGAACCGAAGCGGCGCTGCCTGCCGGCGTAGTCCCGCAGGGCGCGGAGGAAGTCGACCTTCCGGAAGGCCGGCCACAGGGCCTCGCAGAAGTAGAACTCGCTGTAGGCGCTTTGCCACATCAGGAAGCCTGAGAGCCGCTGCTCGCCGGAGGTCCTGATCACCAGGTCCGGATCAGGCTGGCCGCGGGTGTAGAGAAAGCGGGAGATGTCCTCCACGCTCAGGGAGTCGGCGAGTTCGCTGATGTCCGCCTTGTGCGCCACGGCGTCGTGCAGCAGCTCGCGCACCGCGTCCACAATCTCGCGCCGGCCGCCATAGCCGACGGCCACGTTCACGTGGAGCTTCTCGCGCACCGGCGTCCTGGCCGTGAGCTTGGTCAGCCGCTCCGCCAGGTAGTCCGGGAGAAGCTCCGGGGCACCCATGGCATGGACCGAGATGTCGGCGTCCTCGTCGAGCCGGTCCAGCGTGTTGGCGATGATGCCCATGAGCAGGTCAAGTTCCTCGCCGGAGCGGCTCATGTTGTCCGTGGAGAGCATGTACAGGGTGACCACCCGGACGCCCAGTTCTTGGCACCAGCCGAGGAATTCATGGATCTTGTCCGCGCCGGCCTGGTGGCCCTGGCTGGTCGGGGCATTGAACTGCCGGGCCCAGCGCCGGTTGCCGTCCACCATGACGCCGATGTGCCGGGGGATCCGTTCCGGCTCCAGCGAGCGCAGGAGCTTGCGCTCATAGAAGCCATAGAGGAACCCGGGCCATTCCATCCGGAGATTCACCTGACTTCCTGCTGTAAGACTTTTCTGCAAGTCCTAGGCTACCGTCCGGAGGCGGCGGCCGCGTGCAGGCGGCGGCTGTGAGCGGCCTTGAACGGGCAACCCCACCCGGCAGCCAAATCGTTACCGGGGAGTAACTTACCGAACCGTAGATTATTCTGGAGGACATGAAAAACAACGCCCCGGACGGCGGACCGGAGCCGTCGAGGGCCGAACCCACCGCCGTCGACGACGCCGCGGAACGCATCGCGGAACTGCTGACGATCAAGCCCAAGTGGCGGGGATGGATCCACACGGTCACGGCGCCGTTCGCCTTGGCTGCAGGGATTGCCCTGGTTGCGGTGGCTCCCACCGCGGACCGCAGGATCACGTCCTCCATCTACGCGCTGACCGGCGTGCTGCTGTTCGGCGTGAGCGCGGTGTACCACCGCGGCAACTGGTCGCCCGGTGTCAAACGCGTCCTCAAACGGCTGGACCACACCAACATCATGCTGGTCATTGCCGGCAGCTACACGCCGCTCGCGTGGAGTTTGCTGGACAGGCCGACGGCGGTGTTCCTGCTCTGGCTGATCTGGTCCGCCGCGATCCTGGGTGTCCTGTTCCGACTGCTCTGGACCGATGCGCCCCGCTGGCTGTACGTGCCCATCTACATCGGCCTGGGCTGCGGGTCCCTGTTCTACCTGCCGGCCTTCTTCGCGGCGAGCGTCCCGGCAGCCCTGCTCATCTGCGTGGGCGGCGCGCTGTACATCGCCGGTGCCGTGTTCTACGCCCTCAAAAAGCCCAACATCAGCTACCGGCACTTCGGCTTCCACGAGCTTTTCCACGCCTTCACGGTGCTGGCGTTTGCCGCGCACTTCGCGGCCATCCTCATCGCAGTGCTGAGTTGAGGCGTTCCAGCGCCTCCGCAACGGTCGCCACGGGCCGCTCGCAGACCATGCCGCGGCAGATGTAGACGAGCGGCGCGCCGCCGGGTCCGGCGGGCCTCTGCCGCAGCAGCGGCACGCTGGCCGGCGTCCCGGCGTCGTCCGTCCCGGCTTCCCCTGCCGCCACTACCAGCCCCGGGCTCGGGGACAGCAGCAGCGCGCGGTGCAGTTCGTCCCGTTCGGGACCGGCTGGTCCGACGACGGCGGCCTCCAGCGGCCCCGCCAGCGCGGCCTGCGCTGTGGCCAGCAGCCAGCCGGCAACGCGCGGTGCACGCGTTGCGAACGGGGGCACCAGTGAAGACAGGATATTCCCGGCCATGATCCGGTGTTCAGCCGAGCCGGACAGGGCGGCATAGCTCAGCAGGACGCCGGCAAAGGCGGCCGCGCCGCTGGGAGTGGCGTTGTCAAAGGGGTCCAGCCCCGGTTTTCCGCCCTGAGCGCTGACCACCTGCTCCGATTCCCCTGCGGAGTCGGCGAGCCTCCCGTCGTCGACGAACCGGGTGCATGCCGCCCGGATCAGCGCCTCGGCCAGCGCGTACCAGTGTGGATCGCCGGTGGCTGAGTACAGCGCCAGGAAGCCGTCCGCGCAGAACGCATAGTCCTCAAGCAGGCCCCCGATTCCCCTGGCCGCGCCGCCATGCGAGACGCGGACCAGCTCCCCTGCATCCGGCCGCGCAGTGTCCCCGCGCCAGTGGACGCGTTCCAGGTAGCCGGCGGTCCGGGCGGCTGCAGCAACGAGGTCCGGCCGGGCCAGAACTGCCCCGGCCTCCGCGAGTGCAGCCACGGCGAGTCCGTTCCAGCCCGCCACCACCTTCTCGTCCCGCTCGGGCTGCGGCCGGCGTGCCCTGGCTTCCCGGAGGCGGTCCCTCACCTGGTACCAGAGCTGCGCCTCGTCACCGTCCAGCGCCCGCCCCGGGTGCAGTGGCGAGCCGAGCTCCGAGACGGTGCCCCGGGTGCCGACGTTCATCATCCAGGCGACGACCGCGGCGTCCTCCGCACCGAGCACCCGCTCCAGCTCCTCGGGCGTCCAGAGATAGCTGGCCCCTTCGTGGTGCTCCCCGTCCACCACGGAGTCGGCATCCAGCGAGGACGCCAGTCCCCCGTCTGGCAGCCCGAGCGCGGAGAGCAGCCAGTCGGCGGTCCGCGAGGCGATGTCCGCGGCCTCGGCTGCCGGGAACCCCGCCGTTCCGCCCAGCCGGAGCCAGTGCACGTAGACGCGCAGCAGCTGGGCATTGTCGTACAGCATCTTCTCGAAGTGCGGAACGGACCAGTCGCGCGTCACCGAATACCGGGCGAAGCCGCCGTCGAGCTGGTCGAAGAGGGCAGAGCGGGCCATGGCCGCCAGCGTGCGCCCGGCCATGTCCCTTGCCTCCCCGGCAGTTTCCGAGGGCACCGCGGCGTGCCGGACCAGGAACTCCAGGACAGCGGACGGCGGGAACTTAGGGGCGGTGCCGAACCCGCCGTCGTCGCGATCTTCGGACCCGGCCAGGGAGCGCACGGCGGCGGGCAGCAGTCCGGCGTCGAGAAGTTCCGGCGGGCGGGACACGTCCACCGCCGCCGCGAGCTGCACCTCGCCCATGTTCTGCGCGAGGGAGCGGGCATTTTCCTCCACGGCGTCCCGGCGTTCCGTCCAGGCCTCATGCACGGCCACGAGGACCTGGCGGAAGGACGGACGCCCGGGCATGGGCCGGGGCGGGAAGTAAGTGCCGGCATGGAAGGCCAGGCCGCCGGAGGTCAGGAAGACGGACATGGGCCAGCCGCCCTCGCCGCTGATGGCCTGCGTGGCGGCCATGTAGACGGAATCGACGTCGGGGCGCTCCTCACGGTCCACCTTGACCGCGACGAAATGGCTGTTCAGGTAGTCAGCGGTGGCGTCGTCCTCGAAGGATTCGCGGGCCATGACGTGGCACCAGTGGCAGGCGGCGTAGCCGATGGAGAGGAAAACGGGGACGTCCCGGGACGCGGCCCGCGCGAAGGCGGCCTCCCCGAACGGTTGCCAGTGCACCGGGTTGCCGGCGTGCTGGCGCAGGTAGGCAGAGGGTTCCGAGCCGAGGGCATTGAACTCCCCCGGCCCGGGCTGCCCGGGTTCTGGCTGCCCTGATCCGGGATCAGGTGTCGGCGCGGCCTGCATTGCCGTTGGCGGCGTCGTCACGGGCAATGCCGGCCGCCTCGGCGGCTGCCTGGCGTTCTTCCTCCACCTGGGCACGGTACCGCACGCGGCGGATGCGGCGCACCATGTCCACGATCAGCAGCGCGGTAAGCACCACGATGAAGGCGGTCAGCAGGAATCCCAGCAGGCCGGGGGTGACCTGGTCCTGGGTGAGGCCGGGGCGCAGCGACGGCGAGGGTGCCGGGGACGCTGCCAGGGCGATGAGCAAATGGTGCACTGTTCAAACCTTCTCAAGGCTGGGGCCGCCGCACGGTCTTCAGCGCGGGTCTTCTACTGGGTTTTCTACATGTGATAGAAAATGTCTCTTGTCTCTATCTTAGCCCCGCGAACAGGTCCTTTTCCGGTAGCTCAGAGGGCACCTTGGATTGAATCAGCGTGTAGTCCTCCCAGGGCCAGACGCGCGCCTGCATCTCCGAGGACACAGCGAAGAAGAAACCCAGCGGGTCCACCTGCGTCCGGTGGGCCCGGAGGGCGTCGTCGCGGGCTTCGAAGAAGTCGCCGCAGTCCACCTGGGTGGTGGTTTCGTGCGTGGGCGGCGGCGGGGTGTGCCCTTCGGCGTCGGCCTCAAGCCAGGCGGCAAGGCGCTGGGCGTAGGGCGACTGGAGCCCGGCCTCCTCCAGCGCAAAGTGCAGGGCGCGGAAGCGTTCCGGGCTGAACGCGCGGTCGTAGTAGAGCTTGCTCGGCTCCCAGGCCTCGCCGGTGCCCGGATAACGCGCAGGGTCGCCTGCGGCCTCGAAGGCCTCCACGGCAACCCGGTGCGCCATGATGTGGTCCGGATGGGGGTAGCCGCCGTTTTCGTCATAGCTGACGATGACGTGCGGCTTGAAGTCCCGGACCAACCGAACGAGCGGGGCCGCTGCCCGCTCCAGCGGCTGCAGCGCGAAGCACCCGGCCGGCAGCGGCGGGAGCGGATCACCCTCGGGCAGCCCGGAGTCCACGAAGCCCAGCCAGCGCTGCCGGATGCCCAGCACCCGGGCGGCCTCGTTCATTTCGAGCCGGCGGGCGCCTGCCATGTCCCGCTTTGGATGGGGCGCGGCCTCCATGGCCGGGTTCTGGATGTCACCGCGCGAGCCGTCCGTGCAGGTCGCCACCATAACGTCCACTCCCGCCGCGGCATACATGGCCATGGTGGCTGCACCCTTGCTGGACTCGTCGTCCGGGTGCGCGTGGACTGTCAGCAGGCGAAGTGCGGACGGCTGGCTGGTGGACGCTGTCATCGGGGACTGCTCCTCTTTCTCCTGGGACGAACTGCAAGGCTGACGCCGGATATTTCCCCGCGTGATCGCCACTAAACTGGAGGGGTGACTACCGAGGACAAGTCGGGCACTGCCCAGCCTGCAGACATTAGCCTAGCCAATCGCTATGGCCGTCCAAAGCGCAGGCTGTCCCGAAAGGCCAGGCGGTGGGCGGTTATCGTCGCCCTGGCAGTCGGGATGGGCTTTCTCGCCTGGATCTCCACGTCCAACGCCACGTCGTCGGTAACGTTCAAGGACATCGGCTACCGGACCACGGATGCCACGCAGGCCGAGGTGGACTTCCAGGTGACGCGGGAACCAGGCACTGCGGTCAAGTGCGCCATCAAGGCGCTCGATTCCAAGTTCGCGATTGTCGGCTGGAAGGTGGTCGACATCCCGCCGGTGGACCGGGAGGCGCAGGGCCAAGGTGCCGACGCTGGGCGCACCCTCGCCCAGCGTGTTGTCCTTCGCACCGAATCGCAGGCCGTCTCGGGCGTCGTGGACAACTGCTGGATTTCCAAGCCCGCGGCTTCCTAGGGCCCACAGGCAAACGGGCACTTGATAAAGGTATGTGACCCAGGCCGCTTGGTTGTTGGGTTTACTCCACAGGATTGACTACAATGAATCAATACCTTTACCCCGCTGAGATGGTTACTGAGTTCCACAGGTGGCCACCGTGGCGGGGTCTTTGTTTGTAAGACCGCTTGTACACCCACTAGAGGAGAAGTCCGTGTCTACCACTAACAGCGCGCCTGCAGCTTGGCTTACCCAGGAAGCTTTTGACCGCCTGAAGGCAGAGCTGGACCACCTTTCCGGCCCCGGCCGCGCGGAAATCGTCCAGAAGATCGACGCTGCCCGTCAGGAGGGAGACCTCAAGGAGAACGGCGGATACCACGCTGCGAAGGAAGAGCAGGGCAAGATCGAGGCCCGCATCCGCCAGCTGACCGTCCTGCTCCGCGACGCGCATGTCGGCGAGTCACCGGCCGACGACGGAATCGTTGAGCCCGGCATGATCGTCGTCGCCCGCATCGCCGGCGACGAGGAGACCTTCCTGCTCGGCTCCCGCGAAATCGCCGGCGACTCCGATCTGGACGTCTTCAGCGAGAAGTCCCCGCTCGGTGCCGCGATCATGGGCCACAAGGAGGGCGACAAGCTCAGCTACACCGCCCCCAACGGCAAGGACATCCCGGTGGAGATCATTTCCGCCAAGCCCTACTCGGGCTAACACCGCATCCGTCCGCGGTCCCAGCAAACGCACGACGCCGGCCCTCCCCCACTCGGGGGACGGCCGGCGTCGTGCTTTAAATCGCCTTGTGCCGCTGACGCCGGTCAGCGGCGGGACGCCCGGGCCCGCAGCACGACGGCGGCCAGGACGCCGCCTGCGGCGCCGCCGAGGTGGGCCTGCCAGGACACGTACCCCGCCACGTTCGGAATGATCCCGAACAGGATGCTGCCGTAGGCCAGGAACAGCACCACCGAGAGCAGGATCTGCCACCAACTGCGGTTGAAAAACCCGCGGACCAGGAGAAACGCGAAGAGACCGAAGACCAGGCCGGACGAACCCACGGTGACCCCGCCGGCGCCAAACAGCCAGACGGCCAGCCCGGAGCCCAGCCAGCTGCAGGCCACCGCGGTGAGGAACACGCGGATCCCGGACAGGAACACCAGGAACCCGAAGATGATCAGCGGCAGTGCATTGGACAGCACGTGGTTGAGGTTGGCGTGCAGAAGCGGGAATGTGAACACGTCAAGGATGCCGTCGGCGCTCCTGGGCCTGAGCCCGAAGACGCCGTTCAGCGAGTGCAGCAGCACCGCGTTGAGCAGCTCAATGGCGAACAGGAGCGCCACGAAGGATCCCACCACCAGCAGCCCGCCCCTGGCACGTCCGGCAGCCGTTTCCCTGGCGGCGGGCGCCTCTCCCGGACGGTCCAGCATGGCCGTTCCTAGTGCACCACGATCGGCTGGAAGCCTTCAGCGCGCAGCGCGCCGAGGACCTGTTCGCCGTGCTCGTGGCCCTTGGTCTCCAGGTTCACCGTGATGGAGACGTCGCCCATGCTGATGGAGCCGCCCACGCGGGTGTGGTCGAGGCCGGTCACGTTGGCGTCGTTCTCGGCGATGATGCGGGCGATGGTGGCCAGCGAGCCCGGCCGGTCATCGAGCATCATCCGCACGGTCATGTAGCGGCCGGCAGCGGAAAGGCCGCGCTGGATCACCTTGAGCATCAGCATGGGGTCAATGTTGCCGCCGGACAGGACGACGGCGGTGGTTCCCGGGTTCTCGATCTTGCCGTCCATGAGGGCAGCCACGCCCACGGCACCGGCGGGCTCCACCACCATCTTGGCGCGTTCCAGCAGGAAGATCAGGGCCCGGGCGAGCGAGTCTTCGCTGACGGTCACCACATCGTCCACCAGTTCGCGGATGATGCTGAACGGCAGCTGCCCGGGCCGGCCCACGGCGATGCCGTCCGCCATGGTGGACACCTTCTTGAGCGGCACCAGGGCGTCCGCTGCCAGCGACGGCGGGTACGCGGCCGCGTTTTCTGCCTGCACGCCAATGATGCGGATTTCGCGGCCGAGTTCCTTCGCGCGGGCCTTGACGGCCACCGCGACTCCGGCGAGCAGGCCGCCGCCGCCGACCCCCATCAGGATGGTGTCGACGTTGGGCACCTGTTCCAGGATCTCCAGGCCCAGGGTGCCCTGGCCGGCCACCACGTCCACGTTGTCGAAGGGGTGGACGAACACGGCTCCGGTGTCGTCGGCGTAGCGCTGGGCCTCGGCCAAGGCCTCATCCACGTTGTGCCCGTGCAGGACCACTTCGGCCCCGTGGCTGCGCGTGGCGGCCAGTTTGGGCAGCGCGACGCCGAGCGGCATGTAGATCCGGGCCTTGATGCCCAGGCTCTTGGCGGCGACGGCCACACCCTGGGCGTGGTTGCCCGCGGAGGCAGCCACCACGCCGCGCTTCTTTTCCGCTTCCGAGAGTCGCGCCATCCGCACGTACGCGCCGCGCACCTTGAAGGAGCCGGCACGCTGCAGGTTCTCGCACTTGAAGTAGACCTCGCCGCCCACCATGCTGCCGAGGGCCCGGGACGACTCCACCGGGGTCCGCGTAATAATCCCGTCCAGCAGCTTCTGCGCCTCAAGGACATCGTCCAGCGTGACGGGAAGGCTTTCAGGGGTGTTCACGAACTATTCTCCTTTGGGTGTTTCGACGTCGGCGCCGTGTGCAGTGCCGGCAGCGTTGCCGCGGCCGGCCTGCGGGCCCGGCAGCCGGACTTCCTTGAAGGTGGTGTCCTCATCGGCTGGGGGCAGGCCTGCAGTACCCGCGGCAGCCGGCACAATTTCATGTTCCCACGTTCTGGCAGCAATATACCGAATCGCCGAGTTTGCTACGGCCAGGATGGGGACCGAGAACAGCGCCCCGGGGATGCCGGCGAGGTAGGACCCGGCCGCAACGGAGAGGATCACGGCAACCGGATGCAGGGCAACGGCCTTGCCCATGACCAGCGGCTGCAGGATGTGGCTTTCGAGCTGCTGGACCAGCAGCACGATGCCCAGCATGATCAGGGCGTTGACCGGGCCGTTGGCCACCAGGGCCAGCAGCACCGCGATAGCGCCGGTCACGAGCGCACCGACCACGGGGATGAAGGAACCGATGAACACCAGCACGGCCAGCGGCAGGGCCAGCGGAACACCGATGATCGCCGCGCCGGCGCCGATGCCGACGGCGTCCACGAAAGCCACGAACATCTGGATCCGCGCGTAGCTGACCATGGACGCCCACCCGCGCCGGCCGGCGCCGTCGGCGGGGATCCGTGCCTGCCGCGGCAGGAGTCGGACCAGGAAGGACCAGATGCGGCCGCCTTCGAGGAGGAAGAAGATCAGGATGAACAGCGCCAGGACCAGTCCCGCCGCGAAATGTCCCGCCGTGCTCCCGAAGGACAGGGCGCCACTGAGGATGCTGCTGCTGTTGTTCTGCAGCGCTGCCGTGGCCTCCTGGATGTACTGGTCGATCTGCGCGGCCGTCAGATGAAGGGGCCCCTCGGCCAGCCAGTCCTGGACCTGCTGGACTCCGGTCAGCGCCTCACTCCACAGCTCCTGGAAACCAAGGGCCAGCTGCCGGCCGACGAGCGCAAGGGCGCCGGCGATGAGTCCGATGAAGCCAAGGACGGTGACCGCGACGGCGGCCCCGTTGGGGACGCGCGACTCCCGCAGCCAGCGCACCACGGGGTTCAGCAGGCCGGCCAGCAGTGCCGCCACCATGACGGGAATGATGAGGAAGCTGACCTTCGCCAGCAGCCAGACCAGGGCACCGATGACCAGCAGGATCAGGCCCAGCCGCCAGGCCCATGCCGCAGCAATGCGGATGCCGTAGGGAATGTCCTGCTCAAGGTCCCGGTCGGTCCGGACGCGCCGCGGCTCGGAATGCCCAAATGAACCGCGCCCTTGGGGCCGGGCAAATCCTGCGGCGCTGCCCGCGCTGCCCGCGCTCGTGTTGGCTGCGTCCTCTGGTGTGGCGTCCTTTTCTGGCGTCATAGCCCAATACTTCCCTAGCCGCCCTGCTATGGGAAACGCGCCACGGCCCCGACTGTGCACTGCCGGGCCGGGCCTTCCCGGTCAGGCCCCGCTCAAGTCAGGCACCGCCCAAGTCATACACTGCCCAGTCAGGCACCGCCCAGGTCAGCGCGGATGCCCCAGGTGATGGTGAACGAGTCCCCGGGCGCCAGCCAGCGGAGGCTGTCCCCCGAGTTGAAGGCATTCGCAGGCCCGGTCATCGGTTCCAGTGCAACAGCCGCGGTCCGGCCGGGGTAGATGCGGCTGACAAACACGTGCACGAACGGGCAGGTCCGGTCCTGCCACAGGCTGACGCTGCGGCCGTCCGGCGCGGTCAGCGTGTGGCGGGCAATCCCGCCGTCGAACGCCAGCTCCGTCAGGGCGGCGTCGAGATCCAGGTCCCCCACCGTCTTCCCCTGCCGCAGGTCGCTGTCTGCCGACACGGGTTCGGAGCTACGCGGGATGAGCCGCTCGTCCGCCACGAGCCGGGTTGCGGCATTTACCGTCAGCGTGAGCTGCTCGGAGGGGATGTCGCCGATCCGGAGGTAGGGGTGAGCCCCCAGCACGAACGGCGCCTCGGTCTCGGAATCATTGACCAGCGTTTGCCGCACCTCCAGGCCCAGGTCCTCGGCCAGGGAGTACTCCACGCGGTGCCGCACCAGGAATGGATAGCCGTGCTGGGGGAACACCGGCGCCTCGAGCGTCACGGCAAACTCGGATTCGGCCACGAGGGAGTACGACGCATTGCGCAGCAGACCGTGGCTTGCGTTGTTTTTGGAAACCTCGGTGATGTCCAGCTGTTGCTTCTTGCCGTTCAGATGCCAGACGCCGTCCTCCACCCTGTTCGCCCAGGGCGCCAGGGTGATACCCGTGGCGCCGGGCGGAATCTCCGAATCCCCGTAGGACTCCGTCAGCTGGACGTCACCGCGGCTGTACCACCGCAGCCCGGCCGCGAGCTCGGTGACCACGGCGAGCGCATCGCCGCGCCTGAGCTCATACTGCCTGCCCGTGGCGTAGCGCCTCGACGTCGGGTAGGAATCACTGGCTGCCGGGGCATGGCTGGCCGTAGAGGACTGGCTGGTTTCGGGAGTCGCGCCGGAAGTCATGGACCTACCGTACAACGCACGCAGCATCGCGAACGCACCGCAAACGAGAACCCACCTACTGTTGTCTTTTGTTAGAAACTATTTGTTTTTGATCGCTTTGTGTCACAATGGGAACAGAACAAATAGTGACGGGGCGCACAGCCGCCCGCGGAGCCACTGCGTCCGCACGGAAAATGCAAGGGAAGGAGGAGCAACGTGCTGGCACCACAGCGGCAGCACCTGATCCTCCAGGAACTCGATGCCGAGGGCACCGTCCGCGTCGCAGCACTCGCGGACCTGCTCCGCGTCTCCGAGATGACCGTCCGGCGCGACATCGACGCGCTCGACGCCGAAGGCCTGCTGCTGCGGGTTCACGGCGGCGCCACCCGCGCTCCGGAGTCCAGCGCCCTCGAACCGGACTTCGGTGCAAAGTCGGCCCAGGAAACTGAGGCGAAACGGGCCATCGCCGCGGAGGCGCTTACACTGCTCCGGCCCGGCATGACGCTGCTGGTTTCCGGCGGCACCACCACCCATGAGCTCGCGCGGCTGCTCCCCCGGAATCTCGGGCTCACGGTGGTCACCAACTCGCTCATGGTGGCCAACGCGCTGGCGGCGGCCGGTGACGGCGGCATCCGCACCGTGGTCCTGGGCGGTCAGCGCACACCGTCCGAGGCTCTCGTTGGCCCGGTGGCGGTGCACGCCCTGGACGGCCTTCACGCGGACGTGTGCTTCATGGGCGTGCACGGCTTCGACCCGAAGACCGGCATCACCTCACCGAACCTGCTCGAGTCCGAGGTCAACACCGCCATGGTCGCGGCATCGGACCGGCTGGTGGTCCTCGCGGACGCCACCAAGTACGGGACCGTGGGGCTCGCCGGGATCGCCCCGCTGTCCGCCGTCGGCACCCTCATCACCGACGACCGGATCAGCACCAGTTTCGCCGGACCTGCCGCCGAGGAGCTGCTCCGGCAGTCCGTCGGCGAACTCCGGCTGGCACGCCTGACCGCTGCCCCCGGGATCCCCGTTCGCACAATACAAGACGCCGTGACTCCAGACCTCATCTTTCCCCGCCCCACCAGCCTCCCGGACGGCCCGACGCCGGCTACCGCGTTCAAAGGAAATGACGCATGACCCACATCACCAGCACCCACCTCGCCGATGGCCGCGAACTGCTCTACTTCGACGACGCCGGCTCAAGCCGCGAACGGACCATCGAAGAGGCGCAGGACCACCGCGACCTTCCACCTCGCGGGGAGCCCGGCGAAGTCCGGTATGACGCGCTGACCGGCGAATGGGTGGCCGTGGCCGCGCACCGGCAGACGCGCACTCACCTGCCGCCGGCGGACCAGTGCCCCATCTGCCCCACCACCGACGCCAACCCGTCGGAGATCCCCGCGCCGGACTACGACGTCGTGGTGTTCGAGAACCGCTTCCCTTCCCTGGGCCCGGCCCTGGGCCCGGTCCCCGCCAACCCGGGCTGGGGCACCACGGGCCCCGCCTTCGGACGCTGCGAGGTGGTCACCTTCACCCCGGAGCACACGGGATCGTTCAGTGGCCTGAGCGAAACGCGTGCCCGCACGGTGGTGGAAGCCTGGGCACACCGGACGGCAACGCTCAGCGCACTGCCCGGCATCAAGCAGGTATTCCCGTTCGAGAACCGCGGCGCGGACATCGGCGTCACCCTGCACCACCCGCACGGCCAGATCTACGCCTACCCCTACGTCACGCCGCGCGCCGCCGTCATGGGAGCCGCCGCGCGCAGGTTTTACGACGACGCGGGCGGTCGGCAAACGCTGACCGGCTCGCTGCTGCGCTCCGAACGGGAGGACGGCAGCCGGATGGTGCTCGAAAGCGTCAGCTTCAGTGCGTATGTTCCGTTTGCGGCCCGGTGGCCCCTGGAGATCCACCTGGTTCCGCACCGCCAGGTCCCGGACCTGGCCGGGCTGACCGGGGCGGAGAAGGACGAACTGGCCCACGTCTACCTCGACCTGCTCAAGCGCCTCGATGCCCTCTACCCCACCCCGACGCCCTACATTTCGGCCTGGCACCAGGCCCCGGTGGATGACCTGCTGCGTCCCGCAAGCTACCTCCACCTGCAGCTGACCTCCCCGCGCCGCGCGGCGGACAAGCTCAAGTTCCTGGCCGGCTCCGAGGCGGCCATGGGCGCCTTCATCAACGACACCACCCCCGAACAGGTGGCGGAGCGGCTCCGCTCGGTCACCGTTCCGGCGTCCCCGGCCGAGGCGCTCGCTCCGGCCGCGCCCGGCCTTATTGAACCAGACCTCATCGAAGGAGCCCACGCATGACCGCCCCCGCCATCACCGACCTCGAGACCCGGTTCTCCGCCGCATTCGGCCGCCAGCCCGACGGCGTGTGGCAGGCTCCCGGCCGGGTCAACCTGATCGGCGAGCACACCGACTACAACGAGGGCTTCGTGCTGCCGTTCGCCATCGACCGGACTGCCAGGGTGGCGGTGGGGGTCCGACCCGATTCCGCCATCCGCTTGCTCTCGACCTACGGCGACCAGGGGGTCACGACGGCGGACACGGCTTCGCTGGAGGCAGGGACGGCAAAGGGCTGGACCAAGTACCCACTGGGTGTCATCTGGTCCCTGCAGCAGCGCGGCATCGATGTCCCGGGCATGGACCTGCTGCTGGACTCCAACGTGCCGCTCGGCGCCGGCCTGTCCTCGTCGCACGCGATTGAATGCGCGGTGATCTCGGCACTGAACGACCTCACCGGAGCCGGCATGGGCCCGGAGGACATGGTGCTGGCCACCCAGCGTGCGGAGAACGACTTTGTCGGCGCACCCACGGGCATCATGGACCAGTCCGCCTCGCTGCGCGGCTCGAAGGGCCACGCGGTGTTCCTGGACTGCCGGGACCAGAGTGTCCAGCTGGTCCCCTTCGAGGCCGAGGCGGCCGGCCTGGTCCTGCTGGTCATCGACACCAAGGTGTCCCATTCCCATGCCGACGGTGGCTACGCCTCCCGCCGGGCGTCCTGCGAACTGGGTGCCGAAGTGCTGTCCGTCAAGGCGCTCCGGGACGTTACGCCGGGCGACCTGGAGGAGGCCAGCGAGCTGCTGGACGAGGTCACCTTCCGCCGCGTCCGGCACGTGGTCACCGAGAACGACCGCGTGCTGCAGACCGTGGAACTCCTGGGGCAACAGGGCCCGTCGTCGATCGGCGGCCTGCTCGACGCCAGCCATGCGTCCATGCGCGACGACTTTGAGATCTCGTGCCCGGAACTGGATCTCGCCGTCGAGACCTCACGGGGCAACGGCGCCATCGGCGCCCGGATGACCGGCGGCGGTTTCGGCGGTGCCGCCATCGCCCTGACTCCGGTGAGCGAGGAGCAGCAGGTGCGTACCGCCGTCGTACGGGCCTTCGCGGAGGCGGGGTACACCGCGCCGGACATCTTCACGGTCACGCCGGCGGCCGGGGCGATGCGGCTGGCATAGCTGCCACTCCGTGGGCACGGGCGTAGGCTGGTCGCATGCCTGAAGCAGTCATTGTTTCAACCGCCAGGAGCCCGATCGGCCGCGCCTTCAAGGGGTCGCTGAAGGACGAGCGGCCGGACGATCTGGCGGCGGCCATGGTCAGCGCGGCGCTGGCCAAACTGCCGGCGTTCGACCCCACCGGAGACACCGGGCCGGGCCTGGACGACCTCTACCTCGGCTGCGCCGAACCGAGCGGCGAAGCGGGTTCCAACATGGCCCGCGTCGTCACCATCCTCACTGGACTGGACAACGTGCCCGCGGCAACGATTAACAGGTTCTGTGCCTCCAGCCTGCAGACCCTCCGGATGGCCTTCCACGCCATCCGCGCGGGCGAAGGCCAGGCGTTTGTGGCGGCCGGCGTCGAAGCCGTGTCGCGCTACCAGGACTGGGCCGGGGCGGGGGAAACCGGGGCACAGAACCACAACCCCCGGTTCGAACCGGCCCGCCAGCGTACGGCTGCGCGCGCCGAGTCGAACACGCCCTGGACGGATCCGCGGCTGGGCGGCCGCATGCCGGACATCTATATCGCCATGGGACAGACGGCCGAGAACGTGGCCACGTCCTACGGGGTCAGCCGCGCGGACCAGGACGAATGGGCCGTGCTGAGCCAGAACCGGGCTGAGGCCGCGATCGCCTCGGGCTTCTACGCCCGCGAAATCACGCCGTACCAGCGGCGCGACGGCACGGTGGTGGACCGGGACGATTCGCCGCGCCCGGACGTGACCCTCGACGCCGTGAGTGCCCTGCAGCCGGTCTTCCGCCGGGAGGGCACTGTCACGGCAGGCAATGCTTGCCCGCTCAATGACGGGGCCGCCGCCCTGGTGATCATGAGCTACGACCTCGCCCGGGACCTGGGGCTGGAGCCGCTGGCCAGGATCGTCTCCACCGCGGCCACCGCCCTGTCCCCCGAGCTTATGGGGATGGGGCCGGTGGAAGCCTCCCGGCAGGCGCTGGCCCGCGCCCGCCTGGAGATGCGGGACATCGACCTCGTGGAGCTGAACGAGGCCTTCGCCGTGCAGGTGGTGGCCAGTGCGCGGGAGCTGAAAATCGATCCCACGAGGCTCAACGTCCACGGCGGCGCCATCGCACTGGGCCATCCGTTCGGCATGACAGGAGCCCGGATGACCACCACGCTGCTCAACGGCCTGCGCGAGACGGACGGGACGATGGGCCTCGCCACCCTCTGTGTGGGCGGCGGCCAGGGCATGGCCGTGGTGCTGGAGCGCCTAACCTAGCCATCTTCACACGAGTTTTTGTCCAGATATTGGCTCCTCCTGGGCCCCGAAGTCCCAATAAGTGGACAAAAACTCCAGGAGTAACGCGGGAATGCTTATACGCGGAGTGGGGGCCCGCCGTTGTGGGGGGGGCGACCGGGATGGATTTGTTATTATAAATTGGTGTTTGGGGGGGGTTGTTTTTTTTT
>NZ_JBNHFL010000006.1:0-178971 GCF_059090205.1 Arthrobacter sp. CMU6 | reverse complement strand
GGATCCGGCACCAGAATCGTCTCCACCGACACCGGAGCATCCTTCGCCCTGACAACAACAGCCTTCACTTTATGAACCATAAAATCGCGTTCCTTTCCTGAGCCCGGGGGCACTTTGGCTACGGCACCTCAGCCAAATCTAACCGACTTGCTGCGGTTCGAAATCCCCGTCCCGAGGACCGGACATTCCGCTGGCCGTGCTGCTGGTGCCGGCGCCGGCAGGCGGCTCCTGCGCAGGAATCTGCAGCGGGGCGGCGTGCACTGTGGCGTGCTCAGCGAGGATGCCTGTCTGGTGCCTGATCTTCAGCCGGTAGAGCAGCGCCCCGCCGCCGGTGACGGCGGCGACGAAGAGGACCCCGCCCCACTGCAGGTACCACTCGAAAGGCGGCACCGAGTTGTAGATTTCGGGGCGCGGCCAGATCAGGTTCAGCGTCATGGCGCCGCCCCACAGGACCGCCAGGATGTTCACGGGCAGTCCCCACTTGCCCATGCTGAAGCCGGCCTCGGAGTGGTCTCCGGCGCCCGGCCACTTCTTCACCAGGCGCTTGCGCAGCATGGGGACGGTCACCAGCAGGTAGGACAGGTAGATCAGGACGATGCTGATGCTGGACAGAATGGTGAAGATCGCGGGCTGCGTGATGTTGACGAGCAGCGGAATGACGGCCAGGACGCCGATCACGATGGCCGCCACGGTGGGGGTCTTGCGGACCGGGTCCACCTTGCTGAGCTGGCGGCTGAAGGGCAGGTTGTTGTCCCTGGCCATGGCGAACATCATCCGGATGGCGGCGGCGTGGACGGCCAGCGTGCAGACCACCACGGCAACCACGATGCACACCAGGAAGGCCTTGCCGAAGGGGCCGCCGAGGACGGAGAGCACGATGTGCTGCAGGCCGCCGTCGGCAGCTCCGATCTTGGGGTCGGCGAGGTCCGGCGCGGCCAGGATGCCGAAGAGCAGGATCAGCCCGCCCAGCAGGAAGGACGCGGTGACGGCGCGCAGGATGGCTTTGGGGGCGGTGCGCTTCGGGTCCTTGGTTTCCTCGCCGAGGGAGCTGGCGGTGTCGAAGCCGTACATGACGTAGCCGGAGGCCATGGCGCCGATGAGGAAGACTCCGAAGAAGCCAAGGTCGTGGCCCTCGCCGAAGCCGGCAGTGTCGAAGAAGACCTCGGGTCCCCGCGCCACGTGCCAGGCCAGCGCAACGATGAGCAGCACGGCCGCGATCAGCTCGACGAAAACGCCGATGCTGTTGATCCTGGTCATGAGCTTCACACCGAACGCGTTGATGAGGGTGGAGATGGTGATCATGATGGTGGCGAGCAAAACTCCGTTAAGGGCGAAGTCGTAAGTGCCGGTGCCGTCGCCAATGATCTGGAATCCGGACCACAGCTGCGGCAGGGTGATCTGCAGTGCCAGCGCAACGGAGCCCAGAGCCATGATCGAGGACAGCAGCAGCAGCCAGCCGGCGAGCCAGGCCGAGGTCCCGGAGGCGAGGCGCTTGGCCCAGTTGTAGACCGAGCCGGCGACGGGGTAGCGGCCTGCCAGTTCGGCAAAGCACAGCGCCACCATCAGCTGGCCGACGAAAACGATGGGCCAGGACCACGCGTACGCCGGGCCGGCCATGGAGAAACCAAAGTAGAACAGTTGAAAAACGCCGGTGAGGATGGAAATGTAGCTGACGCCTGCGGCGAAGCTGGCGAACTTGCCGATGCTCCGGTCCAGGGTCTGGGCATAGCCGAACTCGTCCATGCCGCTTGAATCAGTACTCTTGCTGGGTTCCAACATCTGAACTCCTATTCAGAAAAGCACGATGGTGATGACCCGCGGCCGCCTTTGGACGCGGATAACACTACACGCAGGTGATACTGCGCGCAGGTGAAAATCGAGGGCCGGGCACCGCGCTGCAGCGCCCGGCCGTCTCCCCCCAAGCTGATGCCTAGCTGGCCGGGCCCGCCACCGTTGCCCCGGCGTTGTCCCCGGGAGCCGAGCCGAACCATCCGCTCGGGGCGGGGGCGATGTTCTGCCAGATGTGCTTGGCTTCCCGGTACTCGGCCAGCCCGGCCTGGCCGAGCTCACGGCCGATTCCCGACTTCCCGAAACCGCCCCACTCCGCCTGCGGGACGTACGGGTGGTAGTCGTTGATCCACACCGTTCCATGGCGGAGGGCGCCCGCGACGCGCTGCGCCTTCGAAGCGTCCGATGTCCATACCGCGCCGGCCAGGCCGTACTCGGTGTCATTCGCGATTGCGACGGCCTCGGCTTCGGTCCTGAACGTTTCGACGGTCAGCACCGGGCCGAACGATTCCTCCCGCAGCACGCTCATGCCCGGGCGGCAGTTGCCGAGCACGGTGGGCGGGTAGAAGAATCCGTCCGCGAGCGGCCCGTCGTCGGGGATGTAGCCGCCGCACAACAGCTCTGCGCCCTCCGCGATCCCGGCCTGGACGTAGGCGTGGACCTGTTCGCGGTGCCTGGCGGAGATGAGCGGCCCGGTCTCGGCGTCGGGATCGAACGGTCCGCCCATCCGGATCTTCTTCGCCCGTTCCACCACCTCGGTCACGAAACGCCCGGCAATCGTCTCCTCGACGACGAGCCGTGCCCCTGCCGAGCAGACCTGTCCGGAGTGCAGGAAGACCGCCGTAAGGGCGTTGTCCACGGCGGCGTCCCAATCAGCGTCCGCAAAGACCACGTTCGGGTTTTTCCCGCCGAGCTCGAAGGCCACGCGCTTTACGGTTTCGGCGGCAGCAGCCATGATCGTTTGCCCGGTGGAGAGCCCGCCGGTGAGCGAGACAAGGTCCACGCGCGGGTCGGAGCTGAGTGGGCCGCCCACCTTCGACCCTTTCCCGGTGACCAGGTTCGCGACACCGGCGGGGACGCCTGCCTCCGCGAGGGTCTCCATGAGCAGGATGGAGGTCGACGGCGTGAGCTCGCTGGGCTTGAGCACGAAGGAGTTCCCGGCAACGAGTGCCGGTGCGACCTTCCACGCCGCCTGGAGGAGCGGGTAGTTCCACGGCGCAATGAGCGCGCAGACCCCGAGCGGCTCGTACACGACGCGGCTGATCGCGTCCGGCCGGCCGGTGTCGATGACGCGGCCGGCGTCGAGCCCGGCGACCTTGCCGTAGTACCGGAAGCACGCGGCGATATCGTCCATGTCGTACTCGGCCTCCACGAGCCGCTTGCCCGTGTCGAGCGCTTCGGCCCGCGCATAGGCGGCCTTGTCCCGTTCGAGGAGGTCCGCGACGCGGAGCATGACCGCGCCGCGCTCGATGTCCGTGAGCTGGCGCCACGGGCCCTCGTCGAACGCGGCCCGTGCACTGGCGATCGCCCGTTCCGCGTCCTGCACCGTCGAGGAGGCCACGACAGCCACTTCGCGGCCGTCCGCCGGGCAGCGCACGGTGGTGGTCCCGCCGTCGGACGCCTCCTGCCAGGCGCCGTCGATGTACAGGCCGCGGGCGAGCTCCAGTTGAGTATCGATCGTCACGCTCATGCCCTTAGCCCTTCGCTGCCACGGCGCCGGCGGCTGCCACGGGCCCGGAGCCGCCGCGTTCCAGCGGGCTCACGCCGTGCCGGTAAAACTCGGCGTGCTGGGGCGCGAGCGGCGCCTTGCCGGCGATCAGGTCGGCAGCCTTTTCGGCGAGCATCATCACCGGGGCGTAGATGTTGCCGTTGGTGACGTACGGCATGGCCGAGGCGTCCACCACGCGGAGGCCGCGTGTGCCGTGCACGGTCATGTCCAGCGGGTTCACCACCGCCATGGGATCGGAGTCCGGGCCCATCTTCGCGGTGCAGGACGGGTGCAGCGCCGTCTCGGCGTCGCGGGCAACCCAGTCAAGGATTTCCGCGTCCGTCTGCACGCTCCGGCCGGGGGAAAGCTCGCCGCCGTTGAAGGGACTCATGGCGGACTGGCCAAGGATGTCACGGGCAACATGGATCGCCTCGACCCATTCGCGGCGGTCCTGCTCCGTGGAGAGGTAGTTGAACAGCATGGACGGGTGGACCGTGGGATCAGTGGACTTGATCTTCAGGCTGCCGCGGGCGTCGGAGTACATGGGGCCGATGTGCACCTGGTATCCGTGCTTGGCGTCGGCCTTCTGGCCGTCGTAGCGGACGGCGACCGGGAGGAAGTGGAACATCAGGTTGGGGTACGCCACGTCCTCGTTGGAGCGGACGAAGCCGCCGCCTTCGAAGTGGTTGGTGGCGGCCGGGCCCTTCCGGCCCAGCATCCACTGCAGCCCGATGAGCGGGTAGCGCCACAGGTCCAGGTTCGGCTGCATGGAGACCGGCTGGGTGCAGGCGTGCTGGATGTAGACCTCGAGGTGGTCCTGGAGGTTTTCGCCGACGCCGGGCAGGTTGACCACTGAGTTGATGCCCAGCGAGTTCAGGTGGGCCGCGTTGCCCACGCCGGAGAGCTGCAGCAGCTGCGGGGTGTTGATGGCGCCGCCGGCCAGGATCACTTCACCCGCGGTCACCTGGTGGGTTTTGCCGTTGCGGCGGTAGGTGACACCGGTGGCCACGTTGCCCTTGAAGTTGACCTTGGTGACGAGCGCACGGGTCAGGACGGTCAGGTTCTTCCGGCCGAATTCAGGCCGCAGGTAGGCGCGGGAGGCGGAGAGCCGCTGGCCCTTGTGGACGTTGCGGTCGAACGCCGCGAAGCCCTCCTGGCGGTAGCCGTTGACGTCGTCGGTCAGGGGGTAGCCGGCTTCCTGGGCGGCGGCGAAGAAGGCCTGGAACAGCGGGTTGGTGGCGGGACCTCGCTCCAGCACCAGCGGACCGGAGTGTCCGCGCAGTTCATCGTCGGGGTCGGCGGCCAGCGCGTTTTCCATCCGGTTGAAGTACGGGAGGCAGTGCGCGAAGTCCCACGTTTCCATCCCGGCGTCGGCGCCCCAGCGCTCATAGTCGAGCGGGTTTCCGCGCTGGAAGATCATGCCGTTGATGGAGCTCGAGCCGCCCAGGACCTTGCCGCGGGCGTGCGCCACGCGCCGGCCGCCCATGTGGGGCTCGGGATCGGACTCGTAGCGCCAGTCATAGAACGGGTTGCCGCTGGGGAAGGTCAGTGCGGCGGGCATCTGGATGAAAAGGTCCCAGGGGTAGTCGCTCCGTCCGGCCTCGAGTACCAGGACGCTGCTCTGGCCTCCGTCGCTCAGGCGGTTGGCGAGCACGGAACCCGCGCTGCCGCCGCCGACGATGACGTAGTCATAAGTGGTCTGTGTCATGCAAGATCTCCTTCTACCTGGTGCAGATCAACCGCCAAAGGCGGGTGTCCTTGATCCGGAAGCTGCGCGATACGCCCTGCCCCGGAAACGTTGTGGTTCCCCCGGGTCGCCTGGTGCAGCACGTGCCTGGGGGTGGGTCTGTAAGTGGGTGGCCCTTAGCCCGGCGTGGGGGTTGCCGAGGCGGGCAGGGAGGTGGGGTGAGTGGAGTCTCCCCTGGGGTGGAACGCGCAAGCGGCCGGCGAAACGCCTTTATTTCCCCGGAACCCCGTTTGTGTGGTGTAGGTCATACACATGCAGACTAGTGCACCTTGAACAAGTGTTCAAGGTTAAAACTGAACCGATGTTCAAGATTTTTCTTGCGTGGTCAGCTGAGGTGGGGTTGTGCTTATGTTGGCTGAGCTTGTTCCAGTGGTGTTTGTCTTCGGTGGGGCTTTAGCCGCTAGCCGGAAAAGGCGATCTGCTCCGTGCGGGCGATGCTCCGCCGGATGGAGGCCTCGTCCACGCCAAGGAGCGCCGTGAGCCACATGCCGTTTTGCACGACGACGATGTCAGCCGCCCGCTCCCTGCATTCCTCGCCGGAAAGCTCGGGCCTGGCATTCCCGATCAGCGCCGCAAGCCCGTCGAGATACCGGTCAAACGCCGCCGCATTTATCAGCGCAAAGTCTTCGTGGGCTTGCGCCAGCGCCCAAAGGTGGAGGCGCAGGGACAGGTGTTGTGTGGTCAGCAACTCCGGGTCCGCCACGCGCCGAAGGGCTTTCTGCAGCTGTTCGTCCGGGGCCGACGCGGGGTCCGGCGCAACGAGCTTAAGGTCGCGCTCGTCAATCCGGTGCAGGGCAGCCCGGATCAGGCTCGACTTGTCCTCGTAGTAGTAGTTCACGAGCCCCAGGGCCACCCCGGCTTCGCGGGCAACAGCGCGCATGTTCACACCGGAGATGCCGTGGCGCGACAGCAGGTCCAGCGCCGCTTCGAGAATGCGCTCCTGCCGGTCAACCTGTTCGCCGGAGTTCACGGTGCTTGTATCCACTTGGCCAGAATATGGCGAAACCCTTTATGGTGCATCTGCCGTCCGGGCGCTGGTCGTTTACCGGTCAGGGGTGCGAGGCGGCCCTGAATGTGACGCGGGCGTCCAGGCCCGGAGTGCCGGGCCTGGCGTCGAGGGACGCCGCCGCGCCGCTGGCCTCGGCGAGCTGCTGGACGATGGCCAGGCCCAGGCCGCTGCCCTCGGACGTCGACTGGCCGCGCCAAAAGCGGTTGAAGGCCCGGTGCCGGTCCTCCTCGGAAAGCCCGGGACCGTCGTCGAGCACGTGGAGCTCAAAGCCGCCGGCGGCACCGTCCGGGCAGACCACAAGGCGGATCTCCGAGTCCGGCGGCGCCACGGCCAGGGCGTTGTCGATGAGATTGTCGATGATCTGTTCCGCCGCGCCCGGCATGGCCACCACCCTCGCCTCAGGAACCGCATCCAGCACTGTCCGGACTCCGTTTTCCTCGGCCAGCGCCTCCCACTGCTCAACGCGGTTCCGGGCGATCTCGCTGAGGTCCACTTCCTCCCGGTCAACGTGCCGGCTGTCGGCCCGGCTCAGGAGGAGCAGGCCGTCAATGATGCGCTGCAGCCGGTACGTTTCCTCCAGCGAATCGGCCACCATGATGCGCGCGCCGTCGGGATCGCTGCCGACGGCGTCCACCGCGTTCTCCAGCCGCAGCCGCAGTCCCGTCAGCGGGGTGCGCAGCTGGTGGGATGCATCGCTGGCAAATCCCCGCTGCTGCTGCAGCAGGCGCTCCAGCCGGTCCGCCATCTGGTTGAAGGACCGGGCCAGGGTGCGCAGCTCCGGCGGGCCCTGCTCCTCCTCGGTGCGGGTGGCGAGGTTGCCCTCCGCCAGCAGTTCGGTGGCCTTCTGCAGCCGCTTGATCCGCCCGGTCACGGCGCCGGCCATCAGGTAGGCCAGCAGCCCGGCAAGCAGCACGGTGGTGCCTGCTACCGCCCACATCACCCTCAGCTGGCCGGACACGCGGTCCTCCACCACGGAGGCCGGGTAGGTCAGGCGCACCGCACCTGTGATGTTCTCGCCGCTGAGGACGGGAACCGTGACGTACACGAGATCGAAGCCCAGGGTGTCCGAATGCCGCTGGCCGGAGGTGATCCGGCCGGCGAGGGCGGCGGAAATTTCGGGGCGCGAAAGGTAAGAGGATCCGGTGGACGACTGGTCGTCGTCGGACGTTGCCACCGCGGTACCTGCGCGGTTCACCACCACCACACGGGCACCGCTGGCGCGGCCGTAATCGCGGACGGCGGCGGCAACGGTCCCGGGTTCCGGACCGCCGGTTTCGAGCAGCTGCCGCGCCCGCCCGCTGAGCAGGAAGGCGTCGCGTTCAAGGGAGGTCGCCAGCCGGTCGCGTTCCACCCGCACGAGGTAGCTGCCCAGCGGGATGTCCTGCACCAGCACCACCAGGAGCGTGATGGCCATGAACGCGCCGATCAGCCGCCATCTCATCCGGGTACATCCAGCCTGAATCCCACGCCGCGCACCGCCTCGATCCAGCGGGGATCGCCGAGTTTCTTCCGGATCGCGGCCACGTGCGCGTCCAGGGTCTTGGTGGTTCCGTACCAGGTGCCGTCCCACACCGCGCGGAGAATGTCGGTGCGCTGGCAGACGGCACCGGGGTCCTCCGCCAGGTAGTAGAGGAGCTCGAACTCCTTGGCGGTGAGGTGGATTTCGGCGCCGTCCACCATCACCCTGCGCGAACGCTGGTCGATGCTGAGCGTGCCGATGACCCGCATGCCGTCGGCCGGCGGAGCAGCCCCGGACTGCGGGTCGGCCGTGCGGCGCGCCACGGCGCGGATCCGTGCGATGAGTTCCCGCATTCCGAACGGCTTCACCAGATAGTCGTCCGCCCCGAGCTCCAGGGCCAGCACGCGGTCGATCTCCTCGTCGCGGGCACTGACAACGATGATTGGCGTACTGGTCAGAGACCGGATGGAGCGGCACACGTCCGTGCCGTCCATGTCCGGCAGCCCCAGATCAAGGAGCACGAAGTCAGGGCTGGAGGAGCGGACCTCGGCGAGCGCCCCTGCCCCGTCGGCGACGTGCCGGGCCTGGAACCCGGCCCGGGTGAGCCCTTCCAGCACGCCTGCGGCCACCGATTCGTCGTCTTCAACCACCAGGATCTGCATATCCGATTATCTTCCGGCCGGAACGGTGCCGCGGCGGATAGCCACGGCTTGAACAGCCTAGTTCTCCGAGCTTTGACAATTCTTGGGCCACCGAGGGCCCCGGCCACCCCCTCCGACACCACCACCCCTCTCTCACATCCCGCAAGAAAAACACCAACCCTGCCTCACCTCCTGCAGGAAAAACCCCAACCCTCCTGCACCGGGTGCGGAAGGGACGGCCAAAAGAGCGCGAATGGTGAGAGAGGACCGGAAGAACGCCGACGGAAAGTGAAGGAGCGTTGACACGGAGTTCACGCGGGCCGAACGGGCTGGACACGCTGCGCCTCCGGCGTGACAAGTCTGTAAAGACAGTAGTTAATAGAGGCATGTCTTCAACCCCTGAGCCGCGCCGCGCCGTCGTGATCGAGGATGACCCGGACATTCGGGGGCTGCTGGTCCGGGTCCTGACCAAGCAGGGCTTCGAGGTCACCGAAGCCGGTGCCGGTTTCCCTGGCATCGAGGCGGTGCGCAACACCAGGGCCGACCTTGTCACGCTGGACCTCAACCTTCCCGATCTGGACGGGCTGGAGGTCTGCAAGCGGCTGCGTGAGTTCTCGGACGCGTTCATCATCATGCTCACGGCCAGGGTGGATGAGCTGGACAAGCTCACCGGCCTGGACAACGGGGCGGACGACTACATCAACAAGCCCTTCAGTCCCCGTGAGTTCCAGTCGCGGATCAACGCGCTGTTCCGCCGCTCCCGCACGCCTGCCGCGGACGAAGCGGCCCAGAACGACCTCCGCCGCGCCGCCGAGGTGCAGCAAAGCCTGCTCCCCCGCGAGGAGGTCCGGCTGGACGGCTACGAGGTGGCGGGCGTGTTCCGCCCCTCGCGCAGCGTAGGCGGCGACTTCTATGACTGGTACCAGACCCCCGGCGGCCTCCACCTGACATTCGCCGACGCCATGGGCAAGGGCATGGGCGCCGCCCTCATCGCGGCCACCGCACGGGCAGTCATGCGCTCAGTCCGCCACGATCCGGACCTCGGAAATGCCTTTAACCTCGCCAGCCGCTCGATCGCGTCGGACCTGGACATCTCCGGGTCCTTCGTCACGCTGTTCCACGCCCGGCTGGACGCCGGTTCCGGAAAAGTCAGCTATGTCGACGCCGGCCACGGCCTGGCGATTCACCTCCAGGCAGACGGGGGCGCACAGCGGCTGCCGTCTGCCGGCCCTCCCGTCGGGGCCTGGGGTGATGCCAACTGGAGCGAAGCTGACCTGGAGCTGTCCCCCGGTGACTCGCTCGTCGTCGTCAGCGACGGCGTCCTTGATGTGTTTGGCTCCGTCGAGGAATTCACCGACGCCGTCCGCCAGTCGACGCACGGGCAGCCCACCGCCGAGGCGGCCTGCGCCGCCCTGCTCCGGCTGGCTCCGGCCGAGACCGCGGAGGACGACGTCACCGCGGTCATGGTGCGGCGCCTGGCAGGGACGGCCGGAACGGCTTTGGTGTGACGCGTTTCTGGACCCGGGTGGTGGTGCTCCTGACGGTGCTCCTGGGGATCAACTACATCGCGTGGCGGTGGCTGGCCTCGCTGAACTGGGAGGCCTGGTGGATCGCCGTGCCGCTCGTGGCCGCGGAGACCTACAGCCTCATCGACGTCATGCTGTTCGGCATGACCGTTTGGCGCCTGAAAATCCGCAAGGCCGCGCCGCCGCCTCCGGCCGGCGCCACGGTGGACGTCTTCATCACCACGTACAACGAGCCGCTGGACCTCGTGATGACCACGGCCCTCGCCGCGAGACGCATCCGGCATCCGCACAGCACCTGGATCCTCGACGACGGCGCCCGCCCCGAGATGCAACGCCTCGCCGAGGAGCACGGACTGGGATACGTCACCCGCAGCGCGGACTGGAAGAACATGCCCCGCCATGCGAAGGCGGGTAACCTCAACAACGCCCTGATGGTCACCGAGGGCGAGTTCCTGCTGATCCTCGACGCCGACCAGATCCCCGAGCCGGACATCCTCGACAAGACGCTGGGCTACTTCACCAACCCCAAGGTTGCGCTGGTGCAGACGCCGCAGTACTTCAGCAACGTCCCCGCCTCCGATCCCCTGGGCAGCCAGGCGCCGCTGTTCTACGGCCCCATCCAGCAGGGCAAGGACGGCTGGAACGCGGCCTTCTTCTGCGGCTCCAACGCCATCCTCCGCCGCGAGGCCCTCATGCAGCTGGGCCTGGTGGGGTACGTCAAGGAGACGGAAAAGAGCATCCGCCGCGCCCTCGCCGCATCCCAGTCAGCCATCCGCCAGGCACGGAAATCTGCCGATTCGGACAACCTGCTCGTGGCGCAGATGCTGGACGAGGTGGAGGCCGCCACCGCGGAGGCCCGGCGCCGGCTCGATGACGGCGAGTCCCTGAGCGAGATCACGTACCGTGTCCGCCGGAAGGTGGACCAGGCTGTCCAGGCGCTCGTCCAGGCCGACGTGTCCGCGCTGCAGGCAGACCTTGAGGAAATCGCGGCCATGGAACTGGCGCACGTGGGCGACTCCGGCGTGCCCGTGGTTGCCGACGACGCCGTGCAGCGCATGTCCGCCCGGGACTGGTCCCCGCTCGGTGCCATCGAATCAGTGCAGGCCGTGCTGGACGCCCTTTCCGTGGAACGCACCGGCGAAGCCCAGCCCGTCATGCCGCTGGCCACCATCTCCGTAACCGAGGACATGGCCACCGCCATGCGCATCCATGGCATGGGATGGGAGAGCGTCTACCACCACGAGGTCCTGGCCTACGGCCTTGCCCCGGAAGACCTTGCCACCATGCTGACGCAGCGCCTGCGCTGGGCCCAGGGCACCATCCAGGTGATGCTCCGTGAAAACCCGCTGGTTCAGCGCGGCCTGAAACTGGGCCAGCGGCTCATGTACTTCGCCACCATGTGGACCTACCTGAGCGGCTTCGCCGCGGTGATCTACTTTGCCGCCCCCATCGTCTACCTGCTGCTCGGGATCCTGCCGGTCACCAGCCTCAGCGCCGACTTCTTCATCCGGTTTATTCCGTTCATGGTGGTGAACCAGCTGCTGTTTGCCATCGCCGGCCGCGGCATTCCCACCTGGCGCGGGCAGCAGTACAGCCTTGCGCTGTTCCCCACCTGGATCAAGGCATGCACGACGGCGGCCCGGAACGTCTGGTTCGGACGTCCCCTTGGGTTTGCCGTCACCCCCAAGGACCGCCAGACGGGCGGGCCCAGCTGGAGCCTGATCAGACCGCAGATTGTGGTCTCGGTGCTGCTGGCCATTTCGTCGGTGGTGGGCATCGCGCGGCTTGCCGCCGGGATGTCGGAACCGATCGGTACGCTGGTCAACGTGGCCTGGGTGGTGTTCGACCTCGTGGTGATGAGCATCCTGGTCCGGGCCGTGCTGTACAAGGGTTTTGAGGTAGACGGCGCCGAAGTGGGTTCGGGTCCAGAGAACATTCCGGCAGAGGGTTTGATCGAAGAGAGGAAGACGGATGGATCTTAGTTACGAGGTCAAGGACTCGTACGCCGAAATCAAGGCCGCCGGCCGCCTGAACATGGTGTCAGCGCCCAAGCTGCGGGAGTTCGTGGCGGACGTTGTAGCCTCTGGATCCAGCCGGATCGTGGTGAACCTGGAGGACACCGCGTTCATGGATTCCTCGGGACTCGGAGCCCTCATCGGTTGCCTGAAGGCGGCCCGGCAGGCAGGCGGCGACCTCCGCATCGCCGCCGTCCAGCCGCAGGTGAAAATGGTCCTGGAACTGACCAGCATGGACCGCGTGCTCACGTCCTACGCCACCGCCGATGAGGCGTTCGGCGATGACTGACATCCTGGCCCGCCGCAGCTTCCGGAACGTGGCGACGCCTGAGGCCGTCGATGCCGTGCACGGCCAGCTGGACGACCTCTGGGAGGATGCCCCGTTCGTTCCCGACATGGACCGGATGACGTTCGCCACCGCCGTGATCGAGGCCGCCGCCAACGTGGTCCAGCACGCGGAGCCGGAATCGGCGGACCCGGTGGAACTGGGCGTGGAGATCTGCATCCGGCAGTCCAGTCTGCGGGCCGAGGTCAGCGCCTTCGGCGCGGCCAGCCCGGGGATCGACTACGCCGACCCCGCCATGCCCGGCGAGGACGCCGAGTCGGGACGCGGCCTGGCCCTGATCCGCGCACTGGTCACCACCGTGACGTTTACGCGGGAGGACGATACGAACACCTGGATCCTGTCGCGGGACCCCATCGGTTCCTGACCGCTCCTGCGTGCCAGTCGAAACGGCACGCAGCTTTCGGCATCGCGACCCGCTGAGCTGCGCAAATCTTTGGCTGAAACTGCGCTCTTGCAGCGCGTGCGCCCAGAAGTTGACGGTAATTTGAGCGGATGATCAGACTGCCCCGGTTACTTGCCACCGTCATCGCTGCCCTGTGCGTAGCCTTGCCAGGCGTAACGGCGGCCGGCACCGCAACGGCACAGGCCGCAACAGCCGCCATCAAACTCGACACCGGCTCCGGCCCCGCGGGTACCACCGTCACCGTGACCGGGACCGGCTTTCCCAGGAAGACCTCCGGAACGCTCAGCGCCGGGGCAAACAGCGTTCAGTTCGCGGCCAGCGCATCCGGCTACTTCACGGCTGCCGTTGTCATTCCGGACAGCGCCGATCCCGTGGTTCCGGTAACGGCAGTGTCCGGCAAGGTGATTGCATCGGCCCCGTTCACCCTGACGTACAGCTCCCCTTCCGCAGCCGATCCGGCTCCGGAGCTGACGCCGGCCTCCGCCCCAGCGGGAGGAAGCACCGCAACGTCACCGGCGCCGTCAGCGCCGCAGCCCAGCACAGCCCTCCTGCGGTTTGGGGTGGGTACGCCCGGCGGCCCGCTGGCCTCGGCGGAGCTCGACGAGGTGGCCGCGCTGGCCGGGGAAGCACCGTCGATCATCCTGTCCTACAAGGATTTCAACCAAATGCCGCCGCTGGCCGAGCTCGAGGCCGCCCGGAGCCGTGGTGCTGTTGTCCTGCTGACGTGGGAGCCGTGGGCCTGGGGCGCAGGCACCTCCCAGCCCGCCTACGCGCTGGACCGCATCACGGCAGGCGACTTCGATCCCTACCTGAGGCAGTGGGGGCAGGCACTGGCAAGCTGGGGCCATCCGGTGATGCTGCGCTTCGGCCACGAGATGAACGGCAACTGGTACCCGTGGTCCGAGCAGCTCAACGGGAACGGCCCGGGTGACTACGTTGCCGCCTGGCGGCACGTCCACGACGTCGTTTCCTCCACCGGCGCATCCAACATAACCTGGGTGTGGAACCCGAACGTTCCGTACTGGGGCTCCACTCCGTTGGACGCCCTCTACCCAGGCCCTTCCTATGTGGACGCGACGGCGCTCGACGGCTACAACTGGGGCACGTCGGCGTTATGGAGCACGTGGGTCTCGCCCTCCGGGCTGTTCGGGGACGGCCTTGCCCAGCTCCGGAACCTGGCTCCCGGCAAGCAGATCCTCATCGGCGAGACGTCCTCGGCAGAGCAGGGTGGCTCGAAGGCCGAATGGACGTCGTCCCTGGTGGGCTACCTGGCCGCCCAGGGAGATGTCAGTGCCCTGACCTGGTTCCACTTCAACAAGGAAACCGACTGGCGGATCAACAGCAGCACCGCCGCGACGGACGCCCTGCGCAACGCCCTGGCCGCCCGCCGGGGCTAGCCCGGCAGCACCGGTGAGCGCCGTCAGGTGGGGATGATGCGGAAGAGGAACCGGGTCCGGACCATGACCCAGAGCAGCGCCAGGACCACGGCGTAGGCGGCCGTGTTGAGCAGGACCCGGCCTTCCTGCAGGGCCGGGATGTTCGCGATGACGGCGATCAGGGCGACGTGGATGATGAAGACGTACAGCGTGGCCCGGCCCAGCGGGATCAGGAACCAGCCCAGGACCCCGTGGACGGGCTTCCAGTACGCCGTCAGCAGCGCATAGGCGGCAACCACGAGCACCAGGACGTTCAGCAGCCGTCCCACTCCGAGGTAGGTCCTGCCGAAGTAGGCATCGTACAGCGCACGGTACGACGTGTCCGGCAGGATGGCCACGCGGACGTCGAAGTTGTTGGCCAGGTACGGATTGCCCCAGGCCAGGAAGGCAAGGGCAGCGGCCAGCACGGTGCACAACATCACCACCCACGAATAGGCGGCGAGCCAGCCGATGATCCGGCGCCGGTGGTAGCCCGCCACCATGCCGGCAACGAACAGCACCTGCCACACCAGCAGCGGGAAGGAATCCTCGAACTCGGACGGCAGGAGCCGGATCCGGAAGATGGACCCGGCCGTGTACAGCGCGGTGGTGGCGGCCAGCACCCAGACGGCCTTTCCGTGCGACAGGGCCCAGAGGACCAGCGGGCTGGCCAGGAGCAGGATCACGTACAGGCCCATGACATTGAACTGCCAGGGGCCGAACTGCAGCAGCAGGATGCCGGGAATGACCTCCGGCGCCACCGGGAAGTGCAGCAGCGAATCCATTCCGGCGTACAGGTCGTAGGAGCGGCCCGCCCCGCCGCGTCCGGCCGCCCCCGTGCCCTGGTCCACGAAGGACGTCAGGGTGTCCGCGTTGATGCCGGGAACTAGGGAGATCAGGAACACCCCGATCAGCACCGTGAGCGCAGTGACATAGAGCTTGCCGGCGCGCTTGGTGGTGTGGTCAACCACGTCACCGAAACTGTCCTTCACGCGGGGGCCGAACACCATGCCCAGCACGAGCCCCGAAAAGAGGACAAACAGCTCCGCGCCCGAGACGAAGCCCACCGCTTCGTGGGTAAACAGCTGGAACAGCGAGGTCATGCCCACGTGGTTGACCACCACGAACACGATGGCGAGGCCGCGCAGGAAGTCCACGCGGGAATCACGGGTGGAGGGATCGCCGTATGCCCAACCGGCGGCCCGGGGCAGGAATCGCGGGAGCAGCCAAAGCAAGCAGACGACGGCGGCCAGGGCGCCCGCCGTCGTCCACGCGCCGATTCCGCCGAGGACTTTCCCCACGCCGCCGGAATCGGTGCCGGCCAGACCGCCGTGGGCGGTCACCGGACCGGTGACCAGCGCTGACTCCTTCAGCCGCGCGCCGGCGGCCTCTGCAATTCCGGGCTGGCCCGTCAGCCGCCAGTCGATGGCCGCCACCCCAGTGTCCCGGGTGCTGGTCCGCTCGTCCCAGACGACGGCTCCAATGTCACCGAACCGCGGGGATGACGCGGCGGCGAGCATCTGGTCCCACCAGGCCAGCTTGATCTCACCCTCCGCCGGGCCGCCGGTGGTGGAGCTGAAGAACGCGGCCGTCTGCAGCATCAGCGGCTTGCCGCGGCCCTGCACGTAGTCCGCGTAGAAGTTTTCGTAGCCGCCGCGGCCGTCACTGCCGGTCAGCATCCCGGTCAGCTCGCCGTCGGCCGGCAGGGTGTTGACGGCGGATCCACCGCCCGAATCGTCGTGGTAGGCGCCCAGGCCGGACCACTCCACGGCGTCGCCGCCGGGGTAGTACGGAGAGTAGGCGTCGTCCGTTCCGTCCCAGCGTCCGTCGCCGTTGGTGTCGAGCAGCTTAAAGCCGTCCGAGCCCGGGCCCGGCGCATTCCGGTTCCGCTGGAACGGGTAGTCGCGGCCCAGGAAGGGCTGCCAGACCATGACCGTGCCGGCGTCGTCAAGGGATTTGAACGCTGCCGCCACCGCCCGGAACGCCTTCGTGTAAGCCTCCGGCTGCTGGCCCCAGGACACCCAGCTGGTGTTCATGTCGGGCGCGAACCTGACGTACACGATGCCCTGGAACCCGGTGCTGAGCTGCTCCACTGTCCGCGCAAAGGCGGCTGCGTCATCGGCGGGCACCTGGTCAAGGGCCCGCGAGGGCTTGACCGTCAGCAGGGCGTGGGCTCCCTGCGAGTCGCTTTGCCTGAAGAATTCACGGATATGGACCTCTTCAGATTCCTGCAGCGGGAAGGCGATGTCGTGACCGAAGAGGGCCGGCACCGCCCCCAGGCGCTCCGCGAAACCGGCGGCGCTGTCCTCGCCCCATTCCAGTGCGGCGCCCAGGAGCGGCCCCTCGCCTGTGCCCGCCGTTTCCACGGTGCCCGACGCATTCACAGTGCCCGCATGCGCCACGGATGTACGCAAAGAGGCAGGGGCCGCCAGCGGGGGCGCCGCCGCGGCCGCTGCCGCCAGGCCCGCCGGCAACAGCATGGCCAGGAGCACCAGCACGGCGGCGGCAGCCGCGGCGAACCCGAAACTGAGGCGTGCACGGGGACGCCGGCTTTCGACGCTGCTCAAAGCGCTTTTCACGGTGCGGCAGGGAAGGTCAGCACCACGGTGGTTCCGCCGCCAGGCGTCTCCGTCAAGGTCAGGTCACCCCCGTGGGCCTGCGCGATCCGCCTGCAGGTGGCCAGGCCCAGCCCGGATCCCGGGCCATCCCCTTCCCTGTGCAGGCGGACCAGCGGCTCAAGCACCCGCTGCCGGTCCTCCGGACCGATTCCCTTGCCGTTGTCCGCGACCAGGACCGCGGTCCCGTGGTAGTTCGAGACTGCGCTGACCCGGATCTGCAGCGGACGTTCCGGGCTGCGGTAGTTCAGGGCGTTGGAGAGCAGATTCTGCAACAGGGTGCGCAGCTGGAGCGGATCGGCATGCAGCTGCGCGTCGTCCGAGTCCAGCGTCCCCCCGCTGCCAAACGGGATGCCCAGGTCCCGGGCCGCGTCCAGGACGGCGGTGCGGAGCGAGAGGGGCCGGGGATGCAGGGCACCGCCCACCTTCGAGTAGTCAAGGACGTCCTCGAGCATGGCCAGCATGCGGTGGCCGCTGGCGCCGATGAGGTTCAGGTACTCGGCGGCCGGATGCTCCGGCGGCATGTCCGGATCGTCCTCGCTCAGTTCCACGTACCCAAGAATCGTGGTCAGCGGGATGCGCAGGTCGTGGCTCACCCGGCCGGCGAATTCGCCCAGCTTGGCATTGCTCCGCCGCACCTCGTCCAGCGCCACATTCAGCTGCAGCGTCCGGTGCTGGAGTTCCAGCAGCTCCACGGCCTGCTGGGCGAGGAGCTCCAGCATGGCGATCTGCTCCGGCTCGGGGTTTGCCGGCGCATCGGAGAAAACGCACAGCGAGCCCAGCACGAAGCCGGAAGCGGTCTCCAGCGGCACCGTGGCGTAAAACCGGACGTTGGCGATCTCGCCGGTCACAAACGGATTGGTGGCAAAACGCGGGTCCTCTGACGCATCGTGGACCACGGTGGTCTCCCGGGTCAGGAAGACCCGGGCGCACATCGAGTCCTCACGGGAGCAGATGCCCGGCTCGACCCCCGACGCCGCGATCTGGCGCTGCTGGTCCGGGGTGATCACGTTCACCACGCCAAAGGGCACGTGGCACAGCTTGGCGGCCAGGTCCACGAGGTTGTCCAAGGCCGTCCGCGCAGCGGCGGCGTTGGCCGTGCTGCCGCGGGAACTTCCGCCTGGGGGCGGGGCCGTCGTGCCCTCCTGGCCGGAAAGCAACCCGTATGCCTGCAGCGCGGCCTGCCGGTCAATGTCCTGCTCCGGGAGCGTCCGAGCGCTGGTGCCTTTCATCCGTCCCCTATCACCACGCGGGACTCCGACCCAGCGTCAAGTCCCCCCGCCGCCGATACTATCCGGCCCAGCCCGGCCCCTGCTGTAGTCTCTTGACACCGGCGGACGTGCTCGGCTTCACTATTACGTATGCTGAAATAACAGTTCCATGATGCGGAACTCGCCTGTCCCGATCGCGGGGAAGGCGATCACCGGGAGAGGACCCGGACCTCCGCATAGCCGTCACCATGGATGCCAGCAACTGTTTGAGGATCACAACGTGAAGCTTGCCGAATTCAATGCCGCGGACAGGGACGCCGCCAGCGCAGTCCTGCGCCCCTGCATCGACGTCCCGCGCTGGGTGGACCAGATCGCCGAGGCGCGCCCGTTCGCCTCTGTCCGGGATCTCCTCGATGGAGCCCGGGCCGCCGCCGCCCCGTTTACCCGGGAGGAGGTGGAAGGTGCCATGGCACATCACCCGCGGATCGGCGAACGCCCCGCCGCGCAGACCACAGAGGCCGCCATGTCCCGCTCCGAACAGGCCGGCGTGGACCCGGCGGACACGGAGGTGGCCGACGCCCTGGCGCGCGGCAACCGCGTGTACGAGGAAAAGTTCGGCCGGGTCTTCCTGATCCGCGCCGCCGGGCGCACCGCCCCCGAAATTTTGGCAGCGCTGAACGAGCGCCTGGCCAATACACCGGAGCAGGAAGACGTCATTGTTGCGCAGCAGCTGCGGGAAATCGCCCTGCTGCGCCTGGAAGGAGTGATCAGCGAATGAGCGTTTCCCACGTGACAACCCACGTCCTGGACACGGGCGCCGGGCGCCCGGCCGCGGGTATCGCCGTCGTGCTTTACGCGAACGACGGCGGCAGTTGGACAGAGCTGGGCAGCGGCACCACCGATGCGGACGGCCGCGCGAAGGACCTGGGACCGGAGGTCCTGGCCCCCGGGAACTACCGGCTCAACTTCGCCACCGGCGACTACTACGCCCAGCAGGGCGGCGCTACGTTCTTCCCGGAGGTGGACCTGGTCTTCGAGGTCACCGGCACCGAGCACTACCACGTGCCGCTGCTGCTGAGCCCGTTCGCCTACTCCACCTACCGCGGCAGCTGAAAGGAGACAGCATGCGGCTGATGCGCATTGGCCCGGCGGGCCAGGAGGTTCCGGTGATCGTCGACGGTGACGGCCAGGCCTATGACCTGCGGCCTGTCACCCAGGACATTGACGGGGACTTCCTGCAGACCTGGACCGGCCGGCTGGCGGACCTGGACCTGACCGGACTCCCCCGGGTGGCCCTCGACGGCAAACGGATCGGCGCGCCGGTCGCCAGGCCCGGCGCTGTGATCGGCGTGGGGCTGAACTACGCCGCGCACGCCGCAGAATCCGGCCTGCCGGTGCCCGAGCGTCCCATCATCTTCTTCAAGCACCCCAACACCGTGGTGGGCCCCGACGACGACGTCGCCATCCCGCCCGGGGCGCAGCGGGTGGACTGGGAGGTGGAGCTGGGCGTGGTCATCGGCCGGCGCGCCAGCTACCTGGCATCCGACGCCGAGGCAGCGGACTGCATCGCCGGCTACGTCCTGTCCAACGACGTCTCCGAGCGCGAGTACCAGCTGGAGCACTCAGGGCCGCAGTGGTCCCTCGGCAAGTCGTGTCCTACCTTCAACCCGGTGGGGCCCTGGCTGGTGGCCGCCGCTGCAGTACAGGCAGACGATATCCGCCTCGCCTCCTGGGTCAACGACGAGGTTCGGCAGGACAGCTCGACGGCGGACATGGTCTTCGGACCGGCCGAACTGGTCCGCCGTCTCTCGCAGTACATGGTGCTCGAACCCGGCGATCTCATCACCACCGGCACCCCGGAGGGCGTGGCACTGTCCGGCCGCTTCCCGTACCTGAAAGCCGGGGACGTCATGCGGATGTCCGGCGGGGACCTCCTGGGCGAACAACGCCAGCGCCTGGTGCCGGCCGGGCCGCAGGACTGAACCCGCGGGGCGGGCTGGCGGCGTGGATGACAGTAGGCTAGATGGCATGTCTTCCGACCAGCCCACCCCCGAGCGCCAAATTCCCGAACGGCGCGAGATCACCGTCCGGCGCGCCCCCAAGTATGTCCCCTTCCTGGTCCTGGGCGGGCTGGCGGGGTTCGCCGCGGCGGCGGTCATTGCGTACGCCCTGCCGGGCGATGCCAGCTACGACCGCGGCGCCGTGTACGGCTTCTTCATGGTGCCGTGCGCCGCGGCCGGTGTGATTCTCGGCGCAATCGCCGCCCTGGTGCTGGACCGGGCCAGCGTGCGCCGTGCCCGCCGCGGCGTCGTCGAAGCCGTGCCTGAAGAGGAACTCTCCACCGGCGGCACTCAGCCAGGAACGCACCCAGAGACGCAGGCAGGCGCGGCGCCAGCCACGGATCCGGCCACAGAAGCGGGCACGGCAGCGGGCACCGAACCCGGGACTGCCCCGGAGCGGGCCACGGACGACGGCGGGCCCGGCCAGCGGTCATAATCCGGCGGCCGGAATTTCCCTACCCCATGACGTGAGATAATCGACCAGTGGCACGCGGCGATGGAAAACTTTCTCATGATCTTCTCCCTGGCGAAAAAGGCCCGATGGACGCTTGCGGCGTCTTCGGGGTCTGGGCACCAGGTGAAGAAGTAGCAAAACTTACCTACTACGGGCTGTACGCGCTGCAGCACCGCGGTCAGGAGTCGGCTGGTATAGCCACCAGCGACGGCAAGCGGATCAACGTCTACAAGGACATGGGCCTCGTGTCCCAGGTCTTCGACGAGACCACGCTGAACACCCTGACCGGGCACCTGGCCGTCGGCCACTGCCGCTACTCCACCACCGGAGCCAGCCACTGGGCCAACGCGCAGCCCACGCTGGGCGCTACCGCCACCGGCACGGTGGCCCTGGCGCACAACGGCAACCTCACCAACACGGCCGAACTCAACGCCATGATCCATGAGCGCAACGGCGGCCAGCTCAGCGGTGAAATGAAGCAGGGCAACACCTCCGACACCGCCCTGGTGACGGCGCTGCTGGAAGGCGAAGAGGGCAAGTCCCTTGAGCAGACCGCCCTCGAACTGCTTCCCAAGATCCGCGGCGGCTTCTGCTTCGTCTTCATGGACGAGGGCACGCTTTACGCAGCCCGCGACACCTTCGGCATCCGGCCGCTCTGCCTGGGCCGGCTGGAGCGCGGCTGGGTGGTCGCTTCCGAGCAGTCCGCCCTCGCCACCGTTGGCGCCAGCTTCATCCGGGAGATCGAGCCCGGCGAGTTCATCGCCATCGATGAACAGGGCGTGCGGTCCAGCCGCTTCGCGGACGCGACGCCGGCCGGCTGCGTTTTCGAATACGTCTACCTCGCGCGTCCCGACGCCGCCATCGCCGGACGCTCCGTCTACGAATCCCGCGTGGAGATGGGCCGCCAGCTGGCCCGCGAGAACACCCAGACCGCTGACATCGTCATCCCGGTCCCCGAATCCGGCACCCCCGCGGCCGTGGGCTACGCCGAGGAATCAGGCATCCCGTTCGCGCACGGCTTCGTCAAGAACTCCTACGTGGGCCGCACGTTTATCCAGCCGTCGCAGACGCTGCGCCAGCTGGGCATCCGGCTGAAGCTCAACGCCCTGGAGTCCGTGATCCGCGGCAAGCGTGTGGTGGTGGTGGATGACTCGATCGTCCGCGGCAACACCCAGCGCGCCATCGTCCGGATGCTTCGCGAAGCCGGCGCCGCCGCCGTCCACGTCAAGATTTCCTCCCCGCCGGTCCAGTGGCCCTGCTTCTACGGCATCGACTTCGCCTCCCGGGCAGAGCTCATCGCCAACGGCGCCACCATCGAGGAGATCTCCCAGGCCATCGGTGCCGATTCGCTGGCGTACATTTCCGAAGACGGCATGATTGGCGCCACCCAGCAGCCCCGCGAACGGCTCTGCACGGCATGCTTCACGGGCAAGTACCCGATTGAGCTGCCCGGCGCCGACAAGCTCGGCAAGAACCTGCTGGAGCGCACGGACCTTGGCGGCCTGCCTGCCTCCTCCGGCGCTGCCCCCGCCGCCGGTTCCGCAGCGGACGCCGCCGCCGAGGCCGCCATCGAACCGGCTACCGCCAGCCCCGGCAACCCTGACAGCATCCCGGTGACCGAGGACCCCGCGGAAAAGCCGGGTGCCACGGGCTGTGACCCGGGACCGGACTCCGAATTCGAGAACCTGCTCACCGACGCCGACCGCGTGCCCGATCTCCACCACGACGCTGCGACCGTCGGCGCTGACAAGAAAGAGTCCCTATGACTTCCGCCTCCTCCACTGCTGACATGAATGCTGCCCAGAACAACACCGGCATCACCTACGCGGCCGCCGGTGTGGACGTCGAGGCCGGCGACCGCGCCGTCGAGCTCATGAAGGACGCCGTCAAGGCGACCCACAACGCATCGGTGATTGGCGGCGTCGGCGGTTTCGCAGGCCTGTACGACGTCTCCAGGCTCCTCACCTACAAGAAGCCACTGCTCGCCACGTCCACGGACGGCGTGGGCACCAAGGTGGCCATCGCCCAGGCCATGGACATCCACGACACCATCGGCTACGACCTCGTGGGCATGGTGGTCGACGACATCGTGGTGGTGGGGGCCGAACCGCTGTACATGACCGACTACATCGCCTGCGGCAAGGTGGTTCCGGAGCGCATCGCGGACATCGTGCGCGGCATCGCTGCCGCCTGCTCCGTGGCCGGCACCGCGCTGGTGGGCGGCGAAACCGCCGAACACCCCGGCCTGCTGGGCGAACACGAGTACGACGTCGCGGGCGCCGCCACCGGCGTTGTGGAAGCCGACGCACTGCTCGGACCGGACCGCGTCCGGGCCGGCGACGTGGTGATCGGCATGGCGTCCTCCGGCCTGCACTCCAACGGCTACTCACTGGTTCGGCGCGTCATCAACCACGCCGGCTGGGCCCTGGACCGCCAGGTCTCCGAGCTCGGCCGCACGTTGGGCGAGGAACTGCTGGAACCCACTCGCGTCTACGCCGCCGACTGCCTGGACCTCGCACGGGCCTTCCCCGTCACCGCGGACAAGGCGGTGCACGGCTTCAGCCACGTCACCGGCGGCGGCCTGGCAGCCAACCTGGCCCGCGTGCTGCCGCAGGGCCTCGTGGCCACCGTCGACCGCTCCACCTGGGAGCTGCCCGCCATCTTCAAGCTCGTCTCGGAGCTGGGCCGTGTCCCGCTGCCCGACCTGGAGCGCACGCTGAACCTGGGCGTCGGCATGGTGGCCGTGGTGTCTGCCGACGCTGCGGACGCCGCCGTGGCCCGCCTGAACGAGCGCGGCCTGCCGTCCTGGATCATGGGTGCCGTCAGTGCCGATTCCGACGCCGTGGTCAAGGCCGGTCCGGACTACGTGCAGGGTGCCAAGGGCGTGGACGGCGGCGCAGTCCAGCTGGTCAACGCCTACGCTTAAACAAGTCAGCCGAGTGCTCCCCCCGGGCTGGTGGGGAGCACTCGGCTATTTAAACCTGCAGGACGCTGAACACGCCGCCCTGGGGATCCTTTAGGGTGGCGATGGTGCCGCCGTCCTCGTCGAACTCCGGCTCCACCAGCACCTCGGCTCCGGCAGAGACGGCCGACAGCACCGCTTCCTTAACGCTGGAGACGCCGAAGTAGACCTGCCACCCGCTGGTGCCGTCGTCGCCGTCCCCGCCCTCGTCCGGAGCGGCGGCGATGCCCGCCACCTCCGCGCCGTTCACCGTCAGCGTGGTATAGGTTCCGCCGTCGTCCTGGGGGTATTCGGTCACCCCGTGCCCGAACAGCTGCTGGAAGAATCCGACGGCGGCCTGCGGCTCCGACGTGATCAGTTCGGCCCAGGCGAACGCACCGGGCTCGTTGTACCGCCTGCTGCCCGGGTGGGTACCGGCCTGCCAGACGCCGGTGGCCCCGCCGCCCGGCGGCTCCACGAACACCATGGTTCCGGTGTCCCCGATGTCCTCCGGCCCGAACTGCACCGTACCGCCGGCGTGCTCGGCTTCCTCCGCGGTGGACCGGGCGTCATCCGTGGCGAAGTAGACGTTCCACTGCGCGGGCCGTTCTGGATGACCCTGCTGCGGCTGCGGTGCCACCGCGGCGACGAGGTCATCATCCAGGAAGGCCTTCGCGTAGCTGCGGCCGTCCGGAGTCGGCAGGTCCTCGTAGCGCCACCCGAACACGGCGGCGTAGAAGGCCTTGGCGGCAGCCACGTCCGGCGCCTGGACGTCCGCCCAGCAGAGCTCTCCGAGGCTGTACCCGCTGCGCTGAACCATGCGTGCGAACCTTTCGTTGGCTGAGTTGCCTCCAGCCTAGTTCCCCTTGGATACAAAAAGGCCCGTTTGGGCACGCCAAAGACTGGCGTGCCCAAACGGGTCTGATGACTGTGGCGGCACCGGACTTCCCTTGCGGCCAAGACTCTGGCTATGACCGGTTTTCCGGGTCAGGCAGGGAAACAGGCAACCCGAATGCGGGATATACCCAGGAGGTGCACGACGGCGGCGTTCAGCCAATTGCCTTTCGGCAGTTCAGCGGGAACGACTAACCGATACGACGGCTGTCTACCTCGTCGTCGTCTTCATCCAAATCGTCCGCGTACTTATCCACGTAGGCTGAATAGTCCGGCTCGACCGGTTCATTCGCGAAATGGCTCGTGGCACGACTTCCCGGACCCGTGAGCTCGCGCTGTAGGGCCGAATAATCGGTGTTCGGGGAGTAGTACTTGATGTCCCGAGCCTGCTTGGTAGCTTTTGCCTTTTGACGGCCGCGCCCCATGGCGTGACCCCCTTTTGTACTTGGACCGGAGGTGGTCACCTTTGGCGATCGGTGAGGCCCCGGAATGTTTGGTCAATTTGTCGTACCCCTAGATTACATGCTTTCGGCGGCATCTGCTTGCCACGCGGGCCTCCGGAGGCCGCCGCAGCCCGCTTCTCCGCGGCAATCCGGGGCTCGCAGAGATTTTTTGTTCGATAGAGTCTCCTGAACGACTGAATTAAGCGGGCATGGGAATCCGGCAACGGGGCCGCCATGGCCACACCGCCGAAACGCATTTATGCCGGATCCCCTCCGCCGAGGGAACGCCAGGAAGGGGTGCCGCCCCCATATGAACAGCAACGATCCCAGCCGCGACGGGGAACGCGGGCCGGTCCGCTCCGTCGCCGTGCAGCCCGAGCCCGCTGAGCCCAGACCAGCCGGCCTCGAGCCGGCGGAAACGGCACGGCCGGAACCGCTTGAGCCCAGGCCGGCAAGGCCGGAACCAGCCGGGCGGAAACAAGCCCAGCCCGTGGCTGCCCAGTTCAAAAGCCTGCCCGGCTCGATCCGTTCCCGGCTCGTGCAGACGGAGGTCCGGCAAACCCTGCTCAAGGCCGGCTTTGTCGCCGCGCTGCTTGTTGTGGGCGGCCTGCTCGTGTGGCTGCTGACGTCACTCCTCGCCAACGCCACCATGCAGGCGGCCAACCGGCCCGAGGCAGCCGCGGCGGAGCCCTCCCCCGCCGCGCCGGCGGCGTCGCCCCGGCCCAGCCTGCCCCTGACCAACGTGAGCCCGTTGGACTTCCGGGTTGGCGACTGCTTCAAGGACTTCGACCCTGAGGCTTCCAAATCCACAGTGGTTGCGTGCACCGCCGACCATTCCGCCCAGCTGGTGGCGGTCACGCATTACGCCGACGGCGACGCGTACCCGGGCCGGGAAGCCCTGAAGACCAGGGCCAGGGAGACATGCCAGACGGCGGCCCTGACGGAGAAGTCCAATGCCTACAACCTGAACTACCGCCTCGCCTACCCCAGCACGGCGAGCTGGGCCAAGGGCGACCGCCGCGTGGACTGCTACGTCACTGCGTCAGGCAACATCATCAAGGCAAGCCTGCTCCCGTAGCCCTGGTCCCCTGGCCCTGCTCCCTCAGCCGGGTCTCCTGGCTTAGTCCCGGCGGCGGACCGTGAGGCCGCTGCCCAGGAGTGCGCCGCCGTCGGGCCGGGAGAGTGCTTCCAGGCCCTCGACGGTGAGCTCCCCAAGGTCCGCGGCGGTATCCACCAGGACCGTGTCGCCGTCTGAGATTTCACCGGCGAGGATGGCCTTGGCCAGCCGGTCGCCGATCTCGCGCTGCACGAGGCGGCGCAGCGGCCGGGCGCCGTATGCCGCGTCGAAGCCGGACATTGCCAGCCAGGCGCGGGCGCCTTCTGTGACCTCGAGCGAGAGGCGCCGCTCGTGCAGGCGCTTGGCCAGCTCCGCCACCTGCAGCTCCACAATGCGGGCGAGCTCCTCGACGGACAGCGGATCGAACAGCACCACCTCGTCCAGCCGGTTCAGGAACTCCGGCTTGAAGGAGGCGTTCACCGTGGCCATGACCGCGTTGCGCTTGGCGTTCGCATCCAGCGTCGGGTCAACAAGGAACTGGCTGCCCAGGTTGGAGGTGAGCACCAGGATCACGTTGCGGAAGTCCACGGTGCGGCCCTGGCCGTCGGTGAGGCGGCCGTCGTCGAGCACCTGCAGCAGGATGTCGAACACCTCGGGGTGGGCCTTCTCCACCTCGTCCAGCAGCACCACGGAGTACGGCCGGCGGCGGACGGCCTCGGTCAGCTGGCCGCCCTCCTCGTAACCGACGTAGCCGGGAGGGGCGCCGACGAGGCGCGCCACGGAGTGTTTCTCGCTGTACTCGGACATGTCGATCCGCACCATGGCGCGTTCGTCGTCGAACAGGAAGTCCGCGAGCGCCTTGGCGAGCTCGGTCTTGCCGACGCCGGTGGGGCCGAGGAACAGGAAGGAGCCGGTGGGCCGGTTCGGGTCGCTGATGCCGGCCCGGGCACGGCGCACGGCGTCGGACACGGCCGTGACGGCCTTGGACTGGCCGATCAGCCGCTTGCCCAGTTCCTCCTCCATGTGCAGCAGCTTCTGGCTTTCGCCCTGCAGCATGCGGCCGGCCGGAATGCCGGTCCACGCCGCGATGACCTCGGCGATGTCAGTGGCGGTGACTTCCTCGGCCACCATCAGCGCGGACTTGTCGGCGACGGCGGCCTCCGCCTCGGCGGCGGCGTTCAGTTCGCGCTCCAGCGCCGGGATTTCTCCATAAAGGATCCGCGACGCCGTCTCCAGGTCCCCCTCGCGCTGCGCCTTGTCCGCCGTGGACCGCAGCTCATCCAGCTTTGCCTTCAGGTCGCCCACGCGGTTCAGGCCCGCCTTCTCCGCCTCCCAGCGGGCGTTCAGGCCGGCCAGCTGCTCCTTCTTGTCCGCCATGTCCGCCCGCAAGGCAGCGAGCCGCTCAACGGACGCGGCGTCCGTCTCGCCCTGCAGGGCGAGCTCCTCCATGGTGAGCCGGTCGACGGAGCGCCGCAGCTGGTCGATTTCTTCGGGGGCGGAGTCGATCTCCATCCGCAGCCGGGAGGCGGCCTCGTCCACGAGGTCGATCGCCTTGTCCGGCAGCTGCCGGCCGGAAATGTAGCGGTTGGACAGTGTCGCGGCAGCGACCAGCGCAGAGTCGGCAATGGCGACCTTGTGGTGGGCCTCGTACCGCTCCTTCAGTCCGCGGAGGATGCCGATGGTGTCGTCCACGCTGGGCTCACCGACGTACACCTGCTGGAAGCGCCGCTCCAGGGCGGGGTCCTTCTCGATGTTCTCGCGGTACTCGTCGAGGGTGGTGGCGCCGATCAGCCGGAGCTCGCCCCGGGCCAGCATCGGCTTGAGCATGTTACCGGCGTCCATGGCACTTTCGCCGCTGGCACCGGCCCCCACCACGGTATGCAGCTCATCGATGAACGTGACGATCCGGCCTTCGGAGTTCTTAATCTCCTCAAGGACGGCCTTGAGCCGCTCCTCAAACTCGCCGCGGTACTTGGCACCGGCCACCATGGAGGCCAGGTCCAGGGCGATCAGGGTTTTGCCCCGAAGGCTCTCCGGCACGTCGCCGGCAACCATCCGCTGGGCCAGGCCCTCCACAACGGCGGTCTTGCCGACGCCCGGTTCGCCAATCAGCACGGGGTTGTTCTTGGTCCGGCGGCTGAGCACCTGCACGACGCGCCGGATTTCACTGTCACGGCCAATGACCGGATCGAGCTTCCCGGAACGCGCCACCGCGGTGAGGTCGGTGCCGAACTTCTCGAGGGCTTGGAAAGTGTTTTCGGGATCGGGAGAGTTGACCTTGCGGTCGCCGCGGACACCCGGAAGTGCAGCGGCCAGCGCCTCGTGGGACGCGCCGGCGTCGCGCAGCAGCCTGCCTACGCCGTCACTCCCGGCCGAGAGCCCCAGCAGCAGGTGCTCGGTGGAGACGAAGGAATCACCCAGCTTGTCTGCCTCGCTTTGGGCGTTCTGGATCGCCTGCAGGGAAGGCCGCGACAGCTGGGCCTGCTGGACCGAGCTTCCGGATGTGGCGGGCAGTGCCTTGATGGCGGTACTGGCCTGGACGCTGACAGCGTCCGGGTCCGCTCCAGTGGCGCGGAGGAGTGCGACGGCGACACCCTCCCGCTGATCCATCAGTGCCTTGAGCAGGTGGGCGGGTTCCACCTGCGGATTCCCGGCCGTGGAGGCGTTCATGGCGGCAGCCGAAAGAGCCTCCTGGCTCTTGGTGGTGAATTTGACGTCCAAAGAGAGCTCCTTTCGAAGACGGTTAGCTAACTTGAGTCTACTACGCTCAACTTTGCTTTTTTGGGTCTTCAAGCCAAGTTTTCCCACAGCGAAACTCCCACCGGTGGCCGGGCGAATTTTCCGTGAACGGTGGTCCTTGAACTGTATCCCCGCAGGCCGAATCCCCCTAGGATCGATCTGTGGCTGCGAGGGTCATGCCCTGGGGGCGCCGGTCCACGGATAGACAGACCGCAACCGACAGCGCCTGCCCCAGCAGTCCACAACCCGAAGACCACTGCTCCACAGACAGGACCGGCAATGAAGAAGTTTGTAGTTCTTTACAACGCACCGCAGTCGGCACAATCCCAGATGGCGGAGAGCTCCCCCGAGGCCGCACAGGAGGGCATGAAGGCATGGATGGAGTGGGCGTCCCGGGCCGGCAACGGCATCGTGGACATGGGCCAGCCCCTGGGTGCCGGCAAGGAGGTCAGCCAGTCGGGCACCTCGGACACGAACACAAGCGTCGGTGGATACGGCATCTTGCAGGCCGAGGACATGGACGGCGCTCTGGCCCTGCTCGAAGGGCATCCCCACCTCATGATGCCCGGTGCCAGCATCCAGGTGTACGAGACCTTGGACCTGCCCGGGATGTAACCCCTACGAGCCCCGAACCCCCGAGACGCTGGTGATCCAGGCGAGGCTGCGGACCACGGAGGCGTGGTCGTTGCAGTAGCCGGTGTAATTCGAGGGTTCCGGGTTGGCAGGATGTCCATGTGGACCGGACCCCCGCCAGTTTGCCGTTCATGATCAGCGGCCCGCGGCGTCGCCACTGAGCGGGTGGCCACTGTCCGACCGCGTCCGGACGGAGGGGCCGCCATGGTTGTCCACGCCCTGCCAGACCACCGAGACGCCCGCCGCCTTGAGGTAGTAGGACATGGCGCCGGATCCCTCGGACTGGTCGCCCCAGCCATACACCGTCGAGGGCGTTCCGGTGGCAGGAAAGGAACCGGACAGGCCAACGAAGGAACCGTAGTACGACGTGGCCAGCTTCAGCAGCAGGACGTCGCCGGCCGGCGCCGCGTAGCGTGCGGCCACTGAACGGACCGCACTTCCGGTTCCGAGGTAGCTGCTGCCCAGCCGGACCGACCCCAGGCTCGTGGAGTTGCAGTGCTTGGCCGTGATGACCCAGCTCACTGCGACTTGGCTGCCGGTGCACTCCACGTTGGCGCCTGCGGAGTCGAAGGAAATTTGCGCCACGAAGGGGGCGGCTGAAACGGTGGTGGTGCTGCCGCCCGCGATGTCCCTGCCAAAGGTGCCGTGTCATGTTTATGACCGAAATTGTCATAGCGGGGGATGCAGGGCCACATCTGGCCTGGCAGGGCTGCCGGCATTACCCTGAGGGCCTAGCAGTACTTACTGTTCTCCCGGCCTGCAGCGGCATCAGGCTCAGTTCCGTGATGCGAGGGATTATGACTGGACCGTCACAACAGCGGAGATGCTCCGGCGTGGTCCCGGCCGCCGTTCTTTCGCTGATGCTGCTGCTCAGCGCATGCCAGCCCGGCACGCCTCCGGCGCCGTCGGGTCCGCCGCCTGCGACCGGGAACGGACCGCCGGCGACTTCAGAGCCGCCCGGCCCCGTGGAGACCCCCTCGCCGGCTGCCCCTTCCTCGGCAACACAGTCAGCCCCGGCCACATCGCCGGCCGCCGTCCATTTCACGGCCCAGGGCGATATTGGGCTGAGTACGGGAGCACGTGAGGTTCTCGATACCGTGTCCGGCCTGCGTCCCGAGCTGAACCTGGCCCTCGGGGATTTCTCCTACGAGGCCGGCCGCGAGCAGGAGTTCTGCGACATGGTCGCCGGCAAGCTGGGCGGGGACTTTCCCTACCAGGTGGTCACGGGAAACCACGAGAGCGACGGCCACGACGGTGACATTGCCAACATCGTCAAATGCCTGCCCAACAAACTTCCGGGGCTCCAGGGCGAGTACGGAATCCAGTGGTACGCCGACTACCCGGAACGGGACCCGCTGGTGCGCTTCATCATGGTGTCCCCCGGCATCAAGTTCCACGACGGAAACACCCTGGACTACTCCAGGGGCAGTGAGCGCTGGCAGTGGACAGCTGCCGCGCTTGCCGGTGCGAGGTCCAAGAAGATCCCGTGGACCGTCGTCGGCATGCACACGCCGTGCCTCAGCGTGGGCAAGTACGACTGCCAGGCCGGCCGCGATTTCACCAACCTGCTCATCGACAAGAAGGCGGACCTGGTGCTGACGGGCCACGACCATAACTACCAGCGGAGCCATCAGCTGGGCCGCGGCCAGGATTGCCCGGCGCTGGTGCCGGACACGTTCGCCGGAGGCTGCCTCGCGGACGCTGACAATGCCATGGTTCAGGGCGCTGGAACGGTGTTCGCCACCGTGGGAACCGGTGGCGTGGGGCTCTACGACGTCAACATCCAGGATCCAGAATCCCCCTACTTTGCTGCTTCGTCCGGGAAGAACCGCGACGCCGCCCTCGGCACCCTGGACGTGACCGCCACCGCGGACCGACTCTCAGCACGGTTCGTACCGGCGGCCGGTTACACCTTCACGGACAGCTTCGGCATCGAACAGAAGTAGGCCAATGCGGGGCGGTGGTGCGGGCGGGCGCCGACTAGACTCTCCCCCATGGCCGTCTATCTCGATCCGCCGCTCTGGCCTGCCCACGAAACACTGTTCTCGCACCTGATTTCGGACACCTCCCTGGCGGAACTGCACGCCTTCGCCACCGCCGCGGGCATCCCGGAGCGGGCATTCGACGGCGACCACTACGACGTCCCGCAGCGCCGCTATGACGATCTGGTGGCCGCCGGCGCCATTCCGGTGGAGGCACGGGTCCTGGTCCGTAAACTGATCGCCAGCGGGCTCCGGATCCCGGCGCGCAGCCGGACGAAGTCCCTCAAAACGCCCCTGCTCACGCGGTGGAACATGGTGATGCCGGGCCATGATGCCCTGTTCCTGGATCTGCTGGACCGCTGGAGCGAGAGCCACCGCAGGTATCACGGCTGCACCCACCTGCTCGCCGTGCTGGAAGCCCTGGACCTGCTCACCGCACCCGCCCGGCCGCCGCGCACCGTGCTGCTGGCGGCCTGGTTCCACGACGCCGTCTACCGGGGCGTTGCCGGCCAGGACGAGGAGGAATCCGCCCGGCTCGCCGAGCTCAGGCTCGGCCAGGCTGGCCTGGCGGAGGCCGACGTGGCAGAAGTCGCGCGGCTGGTCCGGCTCACGTCGGACCACCGGCCGGCAGCGGGGGACGACGACGGCGCCCTCCTCTGCGACGCAGACCTGTCCGTTCTGGGCGGGGAGCCGGAGTCCTACGCCCGGTACGTTGCTGCCGTCCGGGAAGACTATGCGCACATTGGCGACGCCGATTTCGCGGCCGGAAGGGCCGCCGTCGTCCGCCAACTGCTGGCACTGGACCCGCTCTTCCATACCGAGCGGGCCCGAAAGCTGTGGCTTGACGCCGCCCGGCGGAACCTGCAGGGCGAACTGGCCTGACCGGGGCTTCGCCCGGACTGACAGGCCGGCGTGGGGTCAGCGGTAGGCGGTGATGAATGGCCTGTCCGTGGGCACGATCTGCTTGCCCAGCGGCATCAGGGACACCGGAATCAGCTTCAGGTTGGCGATGGCCAGCGGGATCCCGATGATGGTCAGGGCCATGGCGACGGCAGTGACCACATGCCCTATGGCGATCCAGATGCCGGCCACCAGCAGCCAGATCACGTTGCCGAGCAGCGAAAACACGCCATTTCCGCCCGGCTTATCCACCACCATCCGCCCGAAGGGCCACAGGGTGTAGGACGCGATCCGGAAGGAGGCGATGCCCCAGGGGATGGTCACGATGAGCAGGCAGCAGATGATCCCGGCGGCGAAGTAGCCGAGCGCCAGCCAGAAACCGCCGAAAACCAGCCAGATGATGTTCAGGAGTGTCTTCATCCGTCCATTCTGCCGGTAGGGAAGCTTCCCGTGCCCCGGGGTCTGCCCTGATTTAACCCTTAACCTTCAGCCTGCCGACCTTCACCCGTGGCAGCAACCGCCTTTGGACTGAGGTGCGGTATCCCGGCTGCCGCGACCAGCAGTGCGAGCAACCCTAGCCCGAGCGGAAGCGAGGCCGCGGTGGCGACGGCTCCCACCAGGAGCGGGCCGCCGGCGTCGCCGAGTTCGCGTCCCAGTTCGGCCGAGCCCATGGTCCGACCCATCCTGTCCTTCGGCGTGCTGTCCGCCAAATGCGCAAAACCCAGAGGGGTGGCCGCGCCGACACCGGCGCCAATGACCGCCGCGGCGATAAAAATAGTGACCGGTCCCGGCGCTGCGGCCACGAGGGCAACCCCGGCGGCGGTGAGCAGCAGGCCGGTGCGCATGCCGCCGGCGTCGCCGATCCGGTGCATGTCGCGCATCGCTCCAACCCGCGGCTGGACCAGCAGTGAGGCCACGGCCAGCACGCTGACGGCGGCGGTGCCCGCCAGCGGGTCCAGGCCGTGCTGCACGGCAAGGGCCGGGAGGAAACCGATAGCCGCCCCCATGGCCCCCATCGATGCTGCCAGCACCAGGGTGGGCACCAGGAACCTGCGCTCAGCCACCTGCCGCGCCAGGTCCAGCACGGTGTACCGCTGGCGCGGGAGCGGCGGCAGGTGCGGCACGGCCAGAAGGACCCACACGGCAGTGGCCGCGGCAAGGGCGGACAGCGCCCCGAACAGCAGCGCAAAGCCGCCGGCGGCAATCAGCCCGGCGCCGAGCAGCGGGCCGATCACATATCCAAGGCTCTTCCAGGACCCGTACCTGCCGAAGAAGGTGCCTGCGTTCTTCCCCGCCGACAGCCGGGCCACCATCGCGGAGGACGCCGGGGAGAACGCCGACGCGGCGGCCCCCTGGCCCAGGCGGGCAAGGCCCAGCAGCAGCGGGTCGGCGGCCCACAGGCCGATCAGGGACAGGGCCGCGAAGCCGGTGAGTCCGCCGACGATGACCGGTTTGGCGCCGATCCGGTCACTCAACGCACCGAAGACGGGCTTGAGGAACACCTCGGAGATGTCGTAGACGGCCAGCAGGATTCCCAGGTTCAGCAGGGTCAGGCCGATGTTGCCGCTCTGCGCACCCATGCCGGCGGCAATGCTGTGGGCTCCGAACGCGGTCACGAAGCCGGCAGCGTAGAGGGGAGCCGCGGGTGTCCTGGCGCCGCCGACTGTTACCGGCGGAGTCACGGGGGCGGTCAGCCTTTGGCTGCTGCCACGAACGCCCTGATCTTGGCCAGGTCCTTTACGCCCCTGCTTTGTTCGACGCCGGAGGAGACGTCCACGCCCCATGCTCCGGCGTCGCGGGCGGCCTGGGACACGTTGGCGGGGTCGAGGCCGCCGGCCAGGAGCCATTGCCGTCCCTCCAGGCCTTTGGCGCGCACGGAACCGTAGTCCCAGGCCTCGCCGGAACCGGGAACCGCGGCGTCGATGAGCAGCAGTTCCTCTCCCCAGTCGGCGAATGCGTCCGGCTTGTCACCCATGGTGACGGCGCGGATGACCTTCATGCCGGCGTCGTGCGCTGTTTTCACGTCGCCCGGTGTGCGCTCGCCGTGGAGCTGGATCCAGCTCAGCCCGGCGGCGCGGGCAATCGCCACCGCGTCGGCGGCCGGTTCGGCACGGAAGACGCCGACGGCGGCCACGCCGTCAGGCACGGCCTTCACGAGCTGGGTGACCTGCGCGGGTGAAACCACGCGGGGGCTGGCCGTCAGGACAAAGCCGACGGCGTCCGCTCCGGCTTCCACGGCCTCCCGGACTGATTCAGGCGTGCTCAGGCCGCAGATTTTGACGAACATTCACCGGCTCCTCGTTGTTGAAAGCGTCGCCCACCACTGCAGCGATCCGTCGCCGACTTTACGCGGGAGGGAGTGTCCGGGCAACGCGCGGATAGGCTGGGCTGATGCAGATCATCCGGTTCTCCGACCTCAAACCCCAGCCCTGGCGCAACGGCGGCGGGGTCACCCGTGAACTGGCCAGCCATCGTGGCGGCGCTTCCGCCGGGGCCGCTTCTTCCGGCGACGGGACTTCCGGCGACGGGGCGTGGGACTGGCGGGTCAGCATTGCCGACGTCACCAGTGCCGGGGAGCACTCCGCCTTTCCGGGTATGGAGCGGGTGCTGACCGTCGTCGAGGGCGAACTGCTGTTGCTGGCCGTGGACGGGGCCGAGCACCCGCTCGAAAAGTACCGGCCTTTCCGCTTTCCTGGCGGCGCGGCCTCCTCCTCTGCCCTGCCCACCGGGGATATCCGCAACCTCAACGTCATCGCCCGGGAAGGCGCCTTCAAGGCGTACACCTCCATCGTGGAGCTGTCCAAGAAGCGGGCCCATCCAGTGTTCGAGGGCCAGCTGGGCATCCTGCTGCAGGGCCAGGCCACGGTCAGCCCAGGGAAAGCCGGCAGTTCGGCTGGCGCCGGGTCCGGCAGCGGCGGCCAGGACAGCGCGCCCGTGGAACTCGGCCGCTACGACGCGGTGGTGGGCTCGGACAGCCAGACGCCGGAAATCCTGGGCCGCGGTTTCCTGGCCGTGGTGTCCCTTGATCCGGTGACGGACTAGACAGCTCTGGTCCCGGCCGGTGCCGGAACCTAGACTCGGTGCCATGACCAAGTCAAAATTCAGTGATCTCCTGCTGCTCCAGATCGGCAACGAATTCGCGGCCTCGCAGCAGTACATTGCCGTGGCGGTCTGGTTCACCAACCAGGACCTGCCGCAGTTGGCCAGGTACTTCTACCGGCAGTCGGTGGAGGAACGCAACCACGCCATGATGATGGTCCAGTACATGGTGGACCGCGGCGTCGCCGTCCCCATCCCTGGGGTGCCCGCCGTCCGCAACGACTTTGCTTCGGTAACGGACCCGCTCAGGCTCGCACTCCAGCAGGAGAAAGAAGTCACCCGCAGCATCGAAAGCCTGTTCCGCGCGGCACGGGCCGAGGATGACGCGCTCGGCGAGCAGTTCATGCTCTGGTTCCTCAAGGAACAGGTGGAGGAGGTCGCCTCGATGACCACGCTTCTGAACATCGCCGAGCGGGCGGACAACTCCTTCGACATCGAGAACTTCGTTGCCCGTGAAACCATCGGCGACGGCGGCCGTGACGCCGCGGCACCGGAAGCGGCCGGCGGCAGGCTCTGACCGGGAAACCTAACCACGCCTAGGGTGGTGAGATTTGCCACCAACGGTGGCCGCCGCCGTCGGGCGTTGCTAGGGTAAATGCCAAGGTCCCCTTCCCGGACCTCCGGACGACGGTTCAGTACCCGGTGCGCGACAAGACTGGCCAAAGGATCTGTCATGTCGTGGTTCATCCTCATTCTTTCCGGCGCCCTCGAGGCGGTGTGGGCGGCAGCGCTGCACCGGGCGTCCCAGTCTTCGGGACGGCGCCGGGTTGCCGCCGGGGCCCTCTTCCTCGTCGCGGTCGTGGCCAGCACCGCAGGCCTCGGCATCGCGATGCAGTCCATTCCCACCGGCACCGCCTACGCGGTGTGGGTGGGCGTGGGCGTGGTGCTGACGTCCGCCTACGCAATCGTGGCCAAAGTTGAACGGCCGACGGCGGCGCGGCTGCTGCTGCTCGCCGGTATCGCCGCGTGCGTGGTTGGCCTGAAGGCGGTGGCGTAATGCTCGCGAAGCCAGCCACAGCCTGGATTATCCTGCTCGCCTCCGCCGTCCTGGAAGCCGTCTGGGCCACGGCACTGGGCCTGTCCGAGGGCCTGACCCGGCCGCTGCCCACCGTTGTCTTCGTTGCGACGGCCGCCCTCAGCATGCAGGGCCTGGGCATGGCGGTGAAACAGATCCCTCTCGGCACCGCCTACGCGGTTTGGGTGGGGATCGGCGCGGCCCTGACGGTCGGCTGGGCCATGGCCACCGGCGTCGAGCCCTTCAGTCTCCTCAAGGTGCTGTTCATCGCGGGCATTGTGGGATGCGCGGCCGGGCTCAAGATGCTGCCGGCGGCCCCTTCCCGTCGGCGCGGTACCGATGCCGCTCCCGAGCCGGCTGAATCCCATGACGGGGCTCATCCCTAGACTGGGCTGATGGACACGCTCATTCATTCACTTCGGGACATCACCATCCGCCGGATCTCGGTCAGCGAGATGGACAACAACGTGTATCTGTTGACGGCCAGGGAGTCCGGGGCGCAGCTGCTGATTGACGCCGCGGATGACCTGCCCGCCATCCAGGGCCTGCTCGCGGACGCCGCGGCGGACACGTCCAGCGAGGCGAAGCTGGCACTCATCGCCACAACGCACCAGCACTGGGACCACGTGCGGGCCCTGCCGGGCCTCGTCGCAGCCACCGGTGCGACGACCGCAGCCGGCACGGACGACGCCCCGGAACTGCCCGTGCCGGTGGACGTGCTGCTGGACCACGGCGACGTCGGGAACTTCGACGGGTTCGACGTCACCGCCGTCCACCTGCGCGGCCACACCCCCGGTTCGGTGGCGCTGGTCTACCAGGATCCGGAGGGACCCGCCCACATCTTCTCCGGTGACTCGCTGTTCCCCGGCGGCGTGGGCAACACCCAGAAGGACCCGGAACGGTTCAACCAGCTGCTCGCGGACGTCACCGAGCGGATCTTCGGCGTCTACCCGGACGACACCGTGGTGCACCCGGGCCACGGCAAGCCCACCACGCTCGGCGCGGAACGCCCGCACCTTGAGGAGTGGCGCGCCCGCGGCTGGTGAACCCGGGTATTAAAAAGCCGGTGGTTGAGCTTGCCGAAACCCGGGTTTCGGCAAGCCCAACCACCGGTCAGGTTCTAGCGGCCGCGGCGCTCGTTCGACGCCGGGGCCGACGCGCGGCGCGGGGACTTCCGGGCCGGACGGCCGTCACCGGAGCGGCCGCTGCCGCCCGCGGAGGAACCGCCCGAGTACGAGCCGCCGGACGTGCCGCCGCTGGTGGAGGACCAGACCGGGGCGCTGCCGCCGGCCTTGCTGCCGGCTGCTGCCCGCTGGCCCGTGGCGGGACGCCCGGTCCGCTGGCCGCCGCTGCTCGGGCGGCCGGTGCCGCCACGGGGGGATTCGCTGCGCGTAAAGCGGGAATCGCCCCGGCCCTCTGCCGCGCGCCCATCCGAACCGCGGCCGGCCGAGGAGCGGCCACCAGCGGCAGGGACGTCGTTGCGGTGCGTGCTGGCGGCGGTGCCGCGGCCGCGGGCGTTGCGGCGGGCCGCAGCTGCCGCGGTGGCGCGGTCCTCGTTCTGCTCAGCCACGCGCTCTACAGCGTCGCGGGCAGCGGCGCGGCCCTCGTAGGCTGCGGCACGGCGTTCGGCGCGGGGGAGGTCCGTGCGGGGAGCCTCGGCGGCAACCCGTCCGCGGCCTCCGCGGCCGCCCCGGCCACCGGCCGTGGGTGATGCCTGGCGGCGTGCGCGCTTGCGCTCGGCGTTGGCACCGGTGGACTTGCCGCCACCCTGCTGCGCAGCCTTCGCTGCGAGCAGTGCCGCACGGGTGCGGGGATCGATCTTGTCGGCCATTTCGCCCACCAGCCCGGCCACGATCGGCGAGCCGGCCGTGACGCGCTCGAAGGTGACCTCGACGCCGGCAGCCTTCATGAGCTTCCGGACGTCCGTCTGCTGCTCGGGCAGGGTCAGCGTGACCACGGTACCGTCGGAGCCGGCGCGGGCGGTACGGCCGGAGCGGTGCAGGTAAGCCTTGTGTTCGGTGGGCGGGTCCACGTGGATGACCAGCTCGACGTCGTCGACGTGGACACCGCGGGCGGCGACGTCGGTAGCCACCAGGACGCGGACGTCCCCGGAGGAGAACTCGGCGAGGTTGCGGTCACGGGCGTTCTGCGACAGGTTGCCGTGCAGGTCGACGGCGGGGATCCCGGCGTCGGTCAGGGTCTTGGCCAGCTTACGGGCGTGGTGCTTGGTCCGCATGAACAGCACGCGACGGCCGGCGCCGGAGGCCAGCTCGACGATCAGCTGCTTCTTGACGGTCTGGTCGTTGACCACCAGCACGTGGTGCTCCATGGTGGTCACCGCGGCCTGCGGATCGTCCACGGAGTGGGTCAGCGGGTTGGACAGGTAGCGCTGGACGATCTTGTCCACGCCGTTGTCCAGCGTGGCGGAGAACAGCAGGCGCTGGCCCTGGCTCGGGGTCATGTCCATGAGCTTCTTGACCACGGGCAGGAAGCCGAGGTCGGCCATGTGGTCGGCCTCGTCGAGCACCGTCACCTCGACGGCTTCGAGGGTCAGGATGCGCTGGCGGATCAGGTCCTCCAGCCGGCCCGGGCAGGCGATGACGATGTCGACGCCGGCGCGCAGCGCCTTTTCCTGGCGCGCCTGGGAGATGCCGCCGTAGATCACGGTGGTGTTCAGGCCCATGGCCTTGGCCAGCGGCTCGATCGTCGCGTTGATCTGGGTGGCCAGTTCACGGGTGGGTGCCAGGACCAGACCCAGGGGGCGGCCCGGCTTGCGGAAGTAGGCGGCTTCGCGCTCGGCGAGGCGGGCAACCAGCGGGACGGCGAAGGCGATGGTCTTACCGGAGCCGGTGCGGCCACGGCCCAGGACGTCGCGGCCGGCCAGGGTGTCCGGCAGGGTTTTGACCTGAATGGGGAACGGCTCAGTGATTCCCTGGGCGGTCAGCGTGTCGGCGAGTGCCTTGGGCGTGCCGAGGGCAGCAAAAGTAGTCATATGCGTTTATCAGGGTCTTTCAGGCGGTATCCAGCGGATATCGGCCCCCTACGCCGGTTGGCCCAGGGGGTCGCCGAAGAAAAGTCAGGTGATCAACCGGGCTGCTGCCATGTTCAAACAGCGGCCGCCGGGACCAATAGCGTTCATCGACGCAGGATGTGCCTCTCACATGAAAAAAGCCCACCAAAAGCGGGCATCACTGCACATCAAGTTCCACCAGTCTAGCATCACGCCCCGCGGGCCCTTTCCGGCGCCGCTTCCTGGCCCTTTCCGACCCCTTCCGGCTTCGGCTCTGGCCCTTTCGGGTTCCGTGGCGGCTTCGGTTCGGGGGGCCGACCGCGCTGTTCACCCCTTCCCACCGCCGCCCGGTATTGCGTGACGCAGCTCACGGACAACAATGGACGACTTTTGAGGCTGTCATGCTGGACATATGTCGAAGACTATTGCGGGGTTTCGGGCCCACTGCGAATTTCCCGCTGACGGGCGCGATTCCCGGCTGGACTGCGGGAATGCGCTTCTCCTGCCGCGCCGATCCGCCCGGGCCGCAGGCCTCCCGCCTGCCCGCCGCCATGCGGTGCGGGCGGCAGGCGCGCACTTGCCGCGCTCCGCCGCTCATAGTCTTAACACCATCCCAATTGTTAGTTCCGTCACATCTCCGGCGGACCGACGCGGCCGGCACGGCAACCTCCCGCACGTGCCGGCACCTGTGACAAGGAAGAAGACTTGATGTCTGAACGCACCACCAGCATTTCCGTTCAACCCTCCACAGAACGTGATGAACCCGGCCAGAGCAGGGAACCGCACCTCGCCCGCGGACTTGGCAACCGCCACATCCAGCTTTTGGCTATCGGCGGCGCCATCGGCACCGGCCTGTTCATGGGCTCCGGCAAGACCATCTCCCTTGCCGGCCCGTCCGTCATCTTCGTGTACATGATCATCGGCTTCATGCTGTTCTTTGTGATGCGGGCCATGGGCGAGATCCTGCTCTCCAACCTGAACTACAAGTCCTTCAGCGACTTCGCCGGCGACATCCTGGGCCCCTGGGCAGGCTTCTTCACCGGCTGGTCGTACTGGTTCTTCTGGGTGGTGACGGGCGTGGCCGATATCGTGGCCATCGCCGGCTACGTGGACAAGCTCGCTCCGGGCACGCCCCTCTGGATCCCTGCACTGATCACCCCCGTGGTACTCATTCTGCTGAACCTCCCCACAGTCAAGGCCTTCGGCGAAGCGGAATTCTGGTTCGCCATCATCAAGGTGGTGGCTATCCTCGCCCTGATCGCCACCGGTGTGGTCATGATCGCCACCAACTTCACCTCGCCGAGCGGCGCGGTGGCCAACCTGGCGAACATGTGGAACGACGGCGGCATGTTCCCGCACGGCATGTTCGGCTTCATCCTCGGTTTCCAGATCGCCATCTTCGCCTTCGCCGGCATCGAACTCGTGGGCACTGCGGCCGCGGAAACCAAGGATCCGGAAAAGAACCTTCCCCGGGCCATCAACTCGATCCCGATCCGCGTCCTGCTCTTCTACGTGGGCGCCCTGGTGGTCATCATGGCCGTCAACCCGTGGCGCAGCATCGACTCCGCCAGCAGCCCGTTCATCGGCATGTTCACCCTCGCCGGCCTGGGGATTGCCGCCGTCGTGATCAACCTGGTGGTCCTGACCTCGGCCGCCTCCAGCGCCAACTCGGGCATCTACTCCACCTCGCGCATGGTCTATGGCCTCGCCCAGGATGGCAATGCTCCCAAGGCTTTCGGCAAGCTGAGCTCCCGCAAGGTTCCGCAGAACGCACTGCTGTTTTCCTGCATCTTCCTGCTGGCCGGCCTGGTCCTGCTGTACGCGGGCGACTCCGTGATCGGCGCCTTCACCATCGTCACCTCCGTGGCATCGGTGCTGACCATGTTCGTCTGGTCGATGATCCTCATCAGCTACATCGTGTTCCGCCGCCGCCGGCCGGAACTCCACGAGGCGTCCGCCTTCAAGATGCCGGGTTCTGCCTTCATGCCCTACGTAGTCCTGGCGTTCTTCGTGTTCATGCTGGTGGCGCTTGCCCAGGCCGAGGACACCCGCCTCGCGCTGGTAGTGGCACCCGTGTGGTTCCTGCTGCTGGGCGCCGCCTGGTACTTCAACCGCCAGACGCCGCTGCAGCAGGCCCGTCTCGCGGAATGGAAGGCGGAGGGCGCCAGCATCCCCGCCGCCGGCACCGCCAAGGGCTAGATCCTTCCGCCCCAACAGGGCAGCATCCTCAAGAACCGCGCTGCGGCCACCCCGGTGGTCCGCAGCGCGGTTCTTGCTTTCCTTCTCCTGCTTTCCTCCGCAGGGTGCCCGCCCGGAAGACGGTGAGGAAGGTGTTATGCGGAAATTACACGGGCCGCCGGGCGCTGTAACACGTGCGGCGAAGGATGGAGTCATACCGGGCTGATGCCAGTGCCCGCAGTGTTCCTCCGCCGAAAGGATCTGAACCGTGATCTTGAAGAACATCTTCCTTCAGGGCATCTTCCCGTTCGACGGTGCCGGGCTCGAAAAAGCCGTGCCCATCCACAGCCAGCTCTCGCACTTCGTCCCGGACGGCGTCATCAACCAGACCCTGTATTTCCGCGGCGGCAACTCGTCCGGGGAACTGATCACGGTGGTGCTGATGCGCGATGGCGTGCCCATGCGGTACTTCCCGATTGCGGCCAGGGGTGACGTCCACGTGCCGCTGCGCGTCGTGGAGGACATCGACGGCGGCTCGCTGATCGAGCTGAGGCTGCTGGCGGACACAGGGGTCAGCGGATCGGTCGTGGTCGACATGGGCATGGTGGAGCACTGATGACCGCCCTTGCCAGCCGCTCCGGGCGGAGCACGCCGGGTGATGCCCGGCGCCGGCTCGTGGTGATCGGCAACGGGATGGCCGGTGCCCGCGCCGTCGAGGAAATCCTGGCCCGCGGCGGGGCTGTACAGCACCGGATCACCATGTTCGGCGACGAGCCCTACGGCAACTACAACCGCATCATGCTCAGCCATGTCCTGTCCGGCGAGGAGGACGCCGGCGGCATTTTCCTGAATTCGCTGGACTGGTACCGCGAGAACGACATCACGCTGCACGCGGGCGTCCGGGTCGAGAAAATCGACCGCTTCGCCAAGCTGGTCTTTTCCGACGACAGCCGGGCCACCCCGTACGACGTCCTGATCATCGCCACCGGCAGCCGCTCGTTCATGCCCGCCGTCGAAGGCCTCTATACGCCAGGCGGGCGGCTGCTGCCAGGAGTGTTCGCCTTCCGCACCATCGACGACACCCGGGGCATGGTCTCCTATGCCCAGCAGGACCACCACCGGCGCGCCGTCGTAATCGGGGGCGGACTGCTGGGGCTGGAAGCCGCCCGGGGCCTGCAAAGCCACGGCATCGGCGTCGACGTCGTCCATTCCGGCGGGCACCTGATGAACGCACAAATGGGGCCCGACGGCGGCGCTGTCCTGCGCCGGAGCGTCGAGGCGCTCGGGATCCGGGTCCATACGAGCAGCCGGACGACTGCCATCCTGGGCGGCGACAAGGTGCGCGGCGTCCAGCTGCGGGACGCGCCGGACATCGCTTGCGACATGGTGGTGGTAGCCGCCGGAATCCGCCCCAATGTGGAGGTGGCCGTGACCAGCGGCCTGCCGGTGGAGCGGGCCATCGTGGTGGACGACCACATGCGCGTTCCGGACGAGGACGAGATCTACGCCGTCGGTGAATGCGTCCAGCACCGCGGCGAGGTCTATGGGCTGGTGGCGCCGCTGTGGGAGCAGGCCGCAGTGCTGGCCGACCACGTCACCGGAGCCAACCCGAAGGCCGCCTACCTGGGCTCCCGCACAGCCACGAAACTCAAGGTGGCCGGCGTCGACGTCGCTTCCATGGGGCTCCAGGCGCCGGAACGGGACACTGACGAGCACGTGGTGTTTTCCGAGCCCAGCAGGGGCGTGTTCAAGTCCGTCGTGATCCGCGACAGCAAGATCGTGGGCGCAACGCTGCTCGGGGACAGCCGGAAGGTGGCCTACCTGACGCAGGCGTTCGACCGCGGGCTGCCGCTGCCTGAGGAACGGGTCTCGCTGCTGTTCGATCTCGGCGGACCCGGCGAGGAAGCCGGTGTGGCCGAACTCGACGGCGATGCCCAGGTCTGCAACTGCAACGGCGTCAGCAAACAGGCCATCACTGACACAGTCAAGGGCGGCTGCACCACACTGTCCGGCGTCATGGACGCCACCCGGGCCGGCAAGGGCTGCGGCTCCTGCAAGCTGCTGGTCCGTCAGGTGGTGGAATGGGCCGCCGACGGTGCTGTGGAGGAGGACCCCGCGGCGGCGTACTACGTTCCCGGTGTGCCGTTGGAGAAGGCCGCACTGATGGCGGCGATCCGGGAGCAGGGCCTGCGGTCCGTGTCTGCCGTATTCGCGGCGCTGGCGCCGGGCGGCGCAGAGGACGCGAAATCCAAGATGGGCCTGGCGTCCCTGCTGAAGATGATGTGGGCCGGTAAGTACATCGACGAGCGCGACGCGCGGTTCGTCAACGACCGCGTCCACGCCAACATCCAGCGCGACGGCACCTTCTCGGTGGTACCGCAGATGAAGGGCGGGGTGACCTCCCCGGACCAGCTCCGCCGGATCGCCGACGTTGCGGACAAATACAACATCCCCATGGTGAAGCTGACGGGCGGGCAGCGGATCGACCTGCTCGGCGTTCCGAAGGAGGACCTGCCGAAGGTCTGGGCGGACCTGGACATGCCGTCCGGCTACGCGTACGGAAAGAGCTTCCGGACCGTCAAGACCTGCGTGGGGCAGGAGTTCTGCCGCTTCGGCACGGGTGATTCGACGAAGCTGGGCATCGAGATTGAGTCGCGGTTCCAGGGCATCGAGTCGCCGGCCAAACTGAAGCTCGCGGTGTCAGGCTGTCCGCGGAACTGCGCTGAATCGCTGGTCAAGGACGTGGGCGTGGTAGCGGTCGACGGCGGACGCTGGGAGATCTACGTCGGCGGCGCTGCGGGCGCCCACATCCGCAAGGGCGACCTGCTGGCCACCGTAGACGATCCCGAGACCGTGACGCTGCTGGCCGGGCGGTTCATGCAGTACTACCGCGAACGCGCCAACTGGCTTGAACGCACGTATGCCTTCGTGCCGCGCGTGGGGATCGAACACCTCCGTGCGGTCATCGTGGACGACACCGATGGCCTGGCGGCGCAGCTGGACGCCGCCATACAGGAGTCGGTGGACGCCTACGTGGACCCGTGGAATGAAGGCAGCAGCCCCTTCACCCCCGGCCAGTTCCGCACTTCGCTCCCGCTCGAGGTGCTACCCCAGGTGCCGCTCCGATGAGCGCCGGAGTGCCCGGCGCGGGGCTGTCCGCCGGATTGCCCGGCGGCGGGCAGCACGTCCTCGGTCCCATGGACCAGATCCCCGTGGGCGAGGGGCGGGCGTACGGCGTGGGCGGTGAACAGATCGCGGTGTTCCGCCTCCGGGACGGGTCCCTCCGCGCGGTGTCCGCCGTCTGCCCGCACAAGGGCGGCCCTATCGCCGACGGCACCATCGACCGCTCCGTGGTGGTCTGCCCGCTGCACCAGCATGCGTTTGAGCTGGAGACCGGCTGCTCGACCACCGGCACCGGTCACCTGCGCAGCTATCCGGTGTTCGCGGACGAATCGCAAAACGTGGTTGTCCTGCTTCCCTGACGGGTCCTGGCTTTCCCTGACGTGTCCTAGTTGGACCCCGGATTCTGTGGCAGGGTATGTCCCATGGACCACGAGGGGAACGACGCCGCCGCGCGCCACTGGGACGAGATGTACCGGAGCCGGCCGCGGGTGTGGAGCGGCCGGCCCAACCCGCAGCTGGTGGCCGAAGCGGCCGGGCTGGAGCCCGGGACTGCCCTGGACCTGGGCTGCGGAGAGGGCGCCGATGCCCTGTGGCTCGCCGAGCAGGGCTGGAAGGTGACAGCGGTAGACGTCTCCGCCGTCGCGCTGGAACGGGCCAAACAGCATACCGCGGCCTCAGCAGCCGGGAAACGCATCACGTGGCTGCAGCGCGACCTTGACGCGTGGGCGCCGGAGGAGCAGTTCGATCTCGTGTCCGCCCAGTTCCTGCACTCCACCGAGGCCCCGTGGCAGCGGCCGCACCGGGTGGCCGCGGATGCGGTGCGCCCGGGCGGGACGCTGCTGATTGTCGGCCACCACCCCGACGGCCTGCCGCCCTGGCGAAGCATCTCGGAGGACAGCCAGCCGGACGAGAGCCAAGACGAGGACGGCCACGCCGGGGGGCGCAGCCATTCGCACGGGGGCGAGGGCCATGCGGCATCGGAGATGTTCTTCACGGCGGAGCAGGCCGCGGCCGAGCTCGGCATCGCCCCGCCGGGGTGGCGTGTGGATGTTGCAGCCAGCCGGGAACGGGAGGCCACTGGTCCGGACGGGCAGTCGGCCGTGCTCGCCGACGCCGTCCTGCGGGCCACGCGTCTGCAGCCACCACCCACCTAGACAGGAGTTCTTGTCCAGATATCGCGACTTCAGGGGCCCCCAACCCGCGACATCTGGACAAAAACTCCACACCCATCAAGAGGAGCGCATGGATGGCCAGGTTGGTCGCCGAGATGACGATGTCCCTGGACGGCTTCATCGCCCTCCCCGACGACTCCGTCAACGGCCTGTTCGACTGGTACAACAACGGCCCCGTGGAGGTCTCCACGGCCAGGCCGGACATGACCTGGCATGTGACCGAAGCCAGCGCCATGCACCTGCGGCGCACCATGTCCACGGCCGGTGCAATGCTGGTGGGCCGCCGCATCTTCGACCTGACGGACGGCTGGGGCGGCCAGCACCCCATCGACTGCCCCATCGTGGTCCTCAGCCATTCGGTCCCGGACGGCTGGCCCCGCGACGGCATCCCGTACACGTTTGTCACCACCGGCTTCGCGGACGCGGTGAGGGCCGCCACCGCGCTGGCCGGGGACAAGGACGTGGCCCTGGCCGGTCCGGACATCATCCGGCAGGCGATCGACGCCGGACTGGTGGAGGAGATCCGGGTGAACCTGGCGCCGTGGATCCTCGGCCACGGCATCCGGTTCTTCGACAACCTTGCCGCGGCCCCGGTGAAGCTGGAGCAGACAGCCGTGATCCAGGGCGACGCCGTGACCCACCTCTACTACAAGGTCCTCCCCCGCATCTGACTTCCGTTGGAGTTTTGTCCACGTATCGCGACTTCGAGGCGGGCTAAGTCGCGATACGTGGACAAAAACTCCACTAGCGGGCGACGCGGGGCGCTATGGCGACCGCGGCTGCGGCGATCACCGCGGTCAGCACGAAGACGCCGGCGAAGGAGGCCGCCGTCGTCGTAAACGCCGTGAACACGATCCCCGTGGCGGCGAGCGAGAGGGCACCCCCGAGCGAGTCGGAAATGGACATCGCCGAGCTGTTGAAACCCTCCGTGTCCGGCGTGGAAAGTGCCAGCGTCATCACGCTCAGCCGCGGATACATGAGTCCCATGCCGCCGCCGGCAAGGACCCAGCCGGCAATTGCGACGGCGGCCGGCCAGCCAAGCGCGGTGGTCATCAGGGCCAGGGCGATCGCCAGCAGCACCATCACCGAGCCGATCCGCACGGCGACCGGGCTGCCCAGCCTCCCGCCCAGACGGCTCTGGACGCCCGACGCCGCCGCCCAGGCAAGGGCTCCGCCGGTCAGCGTGAGGCCGGCGAAGGTGGGCGAGAAGGCGTAGCGCTCCACGAGCAAGTACGGGAGGTAGACCTCTGCACCGAAGAAACCGGCCGCAACCAGTCCGCGGATGAGGATCACGCTGGGCAGGCCCCGCCGGGCCGTGAGGGTTCCGCGCGGCACCAGCGGCCTGACGGCCAGCAGCGCAATTACGACGGCGGCCCCCGCCAGGAGCGGCCCGGCCACCGGAATCCCGGCGGACAGGTTCAGGCCCAGTACCGCCAGCGCGGCCAGGGCCGCCCAGGCCAGCCGTCCCGGCGCCCAGGGCACCGGGGCAGCCGCCGGCTCTGACGCGCTTCCGCCGCCGGAACCGTTGCCGCCTGAACCGTTCCCGTTGGTGTTGCCGTTGGCGTTGCCGGACCTGACGCCGCGCAGGGCAGGCAACAGCATCGCCAGGGCCGGCAGCACCAGCACGACGACGCCGAGGAACACCCAGTGCCAGCTCGCCAACTGGGCCACGAGGCCGGCGGCGAACGGCCCCACGAGCGACGGGATCACCCACGCGGCGGAGAAGGCGGCGAAGATCTTGGGGTGCAGGACGGCCGGATAGACCCGCGCCACCACCACGTACAGGGCCACCGTCATGGCCCCGCCGCCCAGCCCCTGCACCAGCCGGCCGGCCACCACCGCCCACATGGTGCCGGCCGTGCCCGCCACCAGCAGGCCCAGTGCGAAGACCGCCACCGAGGCGAGCAGCGGGCCGACGGGCCCGCGCCTGTCGGACCAGTTTCCGGCGCCCACCATGCCGATCACGCCGGTGGCCAGCGGCCCCGCGAAGGCGAGCGCGTACAGGCCGGCCCCGCCGAGTTCCCGGCTCACCACGGGCATGACGGTGGTGACCGCGAGGGACTCGAACGCGGCCAGGAACACCAGGGCGCAGGCGCCCACCGTCACCAGCAGGTAGGGCCGCTGGAGGATCCCGGCGCCGGGCGGAGCGGACACGGCTGATTCGCGCACGGTCAGCCCACCAGCTCAGGGGCGCCGGTGGTCACGGCCACAACGTCACCGCTGGCCGTCGAATCGGGGTTGAGCATCCAGCCCACGCGCTTGACGGTCCGCAGCATGACGACGCTCTCCACCAGCTCGATGCCCGGGATGCGCTGCTGAAGGGCCAGCTCGGCGGTCATGACGTCGGCGAGCGACTGCAGCCACATGATGATGACGAAGTTGGTGCGCCCGGTGGTGGAGGCGCTCAACCGCACATTCCGGAAGCCGCGGAGCTCCTCGGCCGCCGCTTCATGCTGGCCGGGCGGGACGTTGGCGAACCAGTGGCAGGTCACCGGGAAGCCCGAATACCTCTGCGCAATCTCGCAGCGGAAGGAGAGGACGCCGCTGGCGAGCACCCGGTTCAGCTGGCGCTGCACGGTGGCCGGATGCCGGTCCAGCGCCCTGGCGATTTCCGCCGCGGTGGCCCGGCCGTCCTTCGACAGGAACGGCAGGATCGCGAGGTGGCTGGCGGGCAGCGGCTCCCCCACCGCCGCGGAGGGCGCCGACCCCGCAGCCTCGGGTCCGGCGAGGGCCCGGAGCGCCTGGAGCTGGCTGCGGTTGAGGACGTTGATGCGCCAGGCGTAGGCGCCGGTGTGCAGCCGCGTGGCAAGGGAGGTCTGGTACTTGACCAGCCCTTCAATGGCGTGCAGCTTCGACGCCACAGCGGTGAAGTGCTGCAGCGAACCGGTGATGACCGTCAGCATCAGGTCCCGGTTGCTCGCCGCCTCCTCCACGGTGACGATCTCGGGCACAGCAGCGAGTGCCTGGGTGACCTCCGCCCGCCGGTGCAGCTCGCATTCGACGTCGACGAACGCCAGGCACATCTTCTGCGGATCCCCCATCGGGTGCGCGGTGACCCATGCGGCGCCGGCGGCGGTGAGGCGCTCCCACCGCGCTGCCAGTGTGGTGGCGTGCACGCCCAGGACCTCTGCGGCGTCGGCCCAGCTCAGCCGCGGCGCGATCTGCAGGGCGTTGATCAGCGCGAGATCCTCCTCCGTGACGTCCAGCGACTTTCCTTTCCCAGCGGTCCTGCATGAATCCTGCATAGTGGCGCTTGGTTTTGCATTTTTCCAGCACTTCAGCCAGATGTGAAGCAGGCCACTCCAGAATAGACCCACAGCACCGGACCACCAACGAGGAGAACACGTGCCGATTGCCGCAGACGCCCGCCAGATGCAGGAAGACCTTGCCCGGTTCCGCCACGACCTGCACCGGGAACCTGAAATCGGACTGCAGCTGCCGCGGACCCAGGAAAAGGTACTTACGGCGCTGGAGGGCCTCCCGTACGAAATCACCCTGGGCAAGGAGACGACGTCGGTCACCGCGGTCCTGCGGGGCGGCGGTTCCGGCGTCGCTGCAGGCACCGCACCCGCCGTCCTGCTCCGGGCGGACATGGACGGGCTTCCCGTCCAGGAGAAGACCGGCGTCGACTACACCTCCACCATCGACGGCGCGATGCACGCGTGCGGCCATGACCTCCACACCTCCATGCTCACGGGCGCGGCCACCCTCCTCGCCGAGCGCCGGCACCGGCTGGCGGGCGACGTCGTCCTGATGTTCCAGCCCGGCGAGGAAGGTTGCGACGGCGCCAGCTACATGATCCGCGAAGGCGTCCTGGACGCGCCCGGCAGGCGCGTGGACGCGGCCTACGGCATGCACGTGTTCTCCTCCCTCGAGCCGCACGGAACGTTCTGCACCAAGCCCGGCGTGATGCTCAGCGCCTCCGACGGCCTGGTTGTCACCGTGCTCGGCGCCGGCGGCCACGGCTCCGCCCCGCATTCGGCCAAGGATCCCGTGACGGCTGCAGCCGAGATGGTCACGGCCCTGCAGGTGATGGTCACCCGCCAGTTCAACATGTTCGATCCCGTGGTCCTCTCCGTCGGGGTGCTCCACGCAGGCACCAAGCGCAACGTCATCCCGGAAACGGCCCGCATCGAAGCCACCATCCGCACGTTCTCCGAGCAGAACCGGCAGCGGATGATGGATGCCGTGCCGCGGCTGCTCAAGGGCATCGCAGCGGCGCACGGCCTCGACGTCGATGTGGACTACCAGCAGGAATACCCGCTCACCATCACCGACCAGGACGAGACGCACACAGCGGAAAAGGTCATCACCGAACTGTTCGGCGACTCGCGGCTCTCCCGGTGGGCCACGCCGCTCAGCGGCTCCGAGGACTTCTCCCGGGTCCTGGCCGAGGTGCCCGGCACCTTTGTCGGGCTGAGCGCCGTCCCCCAGGACGCGGACCACGCCACCTCCCCGTTCAACCACTCGCCGTACGCAACGTTCGACGACGGCGTGCTGGCGGACGGTGCCGCGCTCTACGCGGAACTCGCCATCAGCCGCCTGGATGCCCTGGCCGCCGCCGGCACCCGGGTCCCCGCTTCCGTCCCGGCTCTCTAGCCCGCCCACTCCAGGGAGACAACCATGACCGCCATCATCAACGCCCAGCACCAGAACAGCACCTCGACCCGCAAAACCATCGTAGGCACCGGTATCGGAAACGCCGTTGAATGGTACGACTGGGCCATCTACGCCACCTTCACCCCGTTCATCGCCAGCCAGCTGTTCAGCAAGTCCGACCCCGCCTCAGCCGTGCTGTCCACGCTGGCGATCTTCGCCGTCGGCTTCGTGGCCCGTCCTTTCGGCGGTTTCCTGTTTGGCTGGATCGGTGACCGGGTGGGCCGCAAGGCGTCCATGACGCTCGCCGTCGGCCTGGCGTCCCTGGGCAGCCTCATGATCGGCATCGCCCCCACGTTCGCCAGCGTCGGAGCCTTCGCTTCCCTGATGCTGCTGGTGGCCCGGCTGGTCCAGGGCCTGGCACACGGCGGCGAACTGCCGTCGTCGCAGACTTATCTCTCTGAAATGGCGCCCCGGGAACACCGCGGCTTCTGGGCCACGCTGATCTACACCTCCGGGACGGTCGGGATCCTGTTTGGAACCCTGCTGGGCGCGGTGCTCAACATGGCGCTCACCACCGAGGTCATGAACGCCTGGGGCTGGCGCATCCCGTTCCTCATCGGAGCCGCGATGGGCCTGTACGCGCTGATCATGCGGTCCCGGCTGCACGAAACGGACGTCTTCGAGGGCGAGACCGCAACGGAGAAACGCGCCCCGCTCTGGCCGCAGATCGTCCGGTACCGGAAGCAGGCCCTGCAGGTGATCGGCCTGACCGTGGGCCTGACCGTCATCTACTACATCTGGGGCGTCGTCGCTCCCAGCTACGCGACCACCGCCCTGAAGATCGACCGCGGTGAGGCCCTCTGGGCCGGCGTCATCGGGAACATCGTCTTCATTGCCGCGCTTCCGGTCTGGGGCAAGCTGTCCGACCGGATCGGACGCAAGAAGGTGCTGTGGGCCGGTGCGATCGGCTCCGCCGTGATGCACTTCCCGATGACGTGGCTGCTGAAGGATTCCGCCTGGCAGCTGGCCGTGGGCATGTCCGTGATGCTCATCTTCATCGCCGCGAGCGCCGCCATCGTTCCGGCCGTCTACGCCGAGTTGTTCCCCACAAGCATCCGCACCGTGGGCGTGGGCGTGCCGTACTCCATCTGCGTGGCAGTGTTCGGCGGGACGGCCCCGTACCTGCAGCAGTGGCTGGGCACCACCGTCCACATGCCGGATCTGTTCAACGTCTACGCGGTGGTGCTGCTGGCCGTCAGCGTGGCGTTCATCTTCACCATCCCCGAGACCAAGGGCAAGGACCTGGCGCACTAGCCCCCGATAAACCTGTCGCGTCCCGCCCGGTAGCCGAACACCGCCGCCAGCGTTCCCACCACCAGGAACAGGACCCCCGCCGCAGCAAACGATCCGGTGCCCTGGTGCAGCTGACCCACCAGCAGCGTGCCGGTGGAGCCGAGCCCGTAGCCCACCCCCTGCATCATGCCGGAGAGGTGGGCTGCGGTGTGCCCGTCGCGGGTGCGGAGCATGATCATTGTCAGGGCGACGGCGGTGAGGCTTCCCTGGCCCAGCCCCAGCAGGCCCGTCCAGACCCAGACCAGCTCGAGCGGGCCGAAGATGCTCAGGGCAAAGCCGCCGCCGGTCATGAGGGCCACCACGGTGTTGATCGCCCTCTGGTCGCGGAACCGGGCGGCAAGTGCTGGCGCGAACAGCGAGCCGAGCATCTGCAGCACAATGGACGCCGACACGATCAGCCCGGCCGTTCCGCCATCCACGCCGCGTTCGCGCAGGATCGGCGCGAGCCAGGCGAAGACGCTGAAGGACATCATCGCCTGCAGCACCATGAAGATCGTGACCTGCCAGGCCACCGCCGAGCGCCACACATTCACGCCCTCCCGCACGGCTGAGTGCTGCCCGTGCCGCTGCCGTACCGCCACCGGCAGGAAGAGCAAAAGCACGACGGCGGCCGGTGCCGCCCAGAACCACAGCGCCGAAGTCCACTGTCCGGTAGCGCTGAAAACGGGGTAGGTGAATCCGGCACCCAGGGCGGCCGAGGCGCAGATGGCGGTGGTGTACAGGCCGCCCATCAGGCCGAGTCGGTGCGGGAAGTCCCGCTTCACCAGCCCGGGCAACAGCACGTTGCACAGCGCAATGGCGGCCCCGCAGGCTGCCGTTCCGGCGAACAGCGCCGGAAGATGCCCGGCGCCCGGGACCTCGGCGGGCCGCAGGAGCAGGCCGGCTGTCAGCACCGCCATCGCCCCGAGCAGGACCCGTTCCGTACCGAACCTGCGGGCCAGCACCGGTGCCAGCGGCGCAAACACGCCGAGCAGGGTCACCGGCACCGTGGTCAGCACCACCACCGCCCAGCCGGGCAGGCCGGCGTCGGACGCCACCTCGGGGAGTACCGCGGAAAAACTCGAGAACACCGTCCGCAGGTTCAGCCCGATCAGCACCAGGCACAGTCCCAGGTAGGCCAGGGCCCGGCGTCCGATCACCCGGGTGGGTTCAGCGGCGGGAACGTCGTCCGCCTCTGCGTCGATGAGCGTGTCCGCGGTGCCGGCGGCCTTGCGTTGCGGCGGAGTGCCGTCGTGTTGGCGTGAGTTCTGGGCGTCGATCACCCGCCCATTGTTGCAGGACCACAGTGCGTGCCGGGGCCTAGGCCACCGGCGGCACGTTGCCTACTGGACTTATCCACATACAGGCGCAGTACGGTATCCCCCGCCGCACGCGGGCCAATAGTCTGGCTGGCACGTAGCCGGCCAGGGAGCCGGCCGGCCGAATCCATGAGGAGAACCATGAGCTTTCCGCAGGCCCCGGAGTCCAGCGATCCGCCACCACCGCACGGCCCCGCAGGCCCCGAGGTGGGAGGGCAACGAGCGGGTCCGGGTCCTTGGGCACAGGGTCCTTTGGGGTCTGGTCCGGGCACGCCGGGCCGTGGCTACCAGAGCCCTTCCGGGTACGGCCTTGCGGTGGCCAGCCTGGTGTGTGGCGTGCTGATCCTGCCCAGCGCCTTCGTCACCGCGTATTTCGCTATTCTGGCCATGCTGTTCACCCGGCCTGACACAGGCAGCAATGGGATGGAGTGGGTGGCGAACGTCGTCTTCTACAGCCTGCCTGCGCTGCTTGCAATACTGTCCCTGACCTTCGGGATCCTTGCCGTCAGACGGTCAACCCAAGGCGCCAGTGTACGGCGCACAGGTGTCGCCGGCCTGATCGTGGCAGCCGCGGCAACCGCCCTAATTGTCCTCCCCTTGTTCATAGGCGAATTTGATGCCTTCTCGTGACCCGCCAGCCTGCCGGCGCAGGATCAGCGGGCCCACAGCGGCCAGAGCCGCTCGGCCCGGCGGCGCACCTGGGAGTACGGCACTTCCGCGCTTTTTGCCTGCTCGAAGATGCTCACGCCCAACATTGATGTGGCCAGCGCGCGGACCGTGTGGAACCGGTTTTCGAAGAGGCTTCGTTCGCTGATCCAGGACACTGCATCAGCTTCCGGCTTCCACCGCTCCGTGTATTGGGCGGCCGCCCGGGGCAAGGAGCCAGGTGAACTGCCGGCATCCCCAATGCACTCGTCAAGGACCATTGCTGACTCCATGGCGCCGTTCACTCCCTGCCCGATCGGCGGGTAGGGCGCGGCGGCGTCCCCGATCAACACGGCCTTCCCGCCATGGAACTGGGAACAGGTCAGGCTGCGTCCAATGTGGTAGCACGTCCGGCCCGCAAAGGCCCGGACCTGTTCGTCGCCGGCGAATTCCAGAACGCGGGGGCACCGGTGCTGCAGGAACTTCCGGGCTTCCCCAGCCCCGGCAAAGCCGATCCGGTCTTTGGTTCCGATGGCGCAGAACCACCTGGCCGAGTCCTGGCCGTCATCGTCCCCCCGGATCGCACCGGCCACGCAGAACGGCCGGGTGGAGAGGCCGTGGAGATAGTGCTTGTCCAGCCGATCACCCACATTGTCGAGCTCAATCATTGTGCAGTAATTGGGAAAGGACTTGGAGGTGACCGTGAACCCGGGCACGTGGGATTGCAGTGACGAACGGACAGTGGACCCGGCTCCGTCCGCGCCTACGAGCAGGTCGAAGCTCCTGACAATCGCTTCCCCGGATCGCTGCCGGGATGTCAGTGACCCTGTGACGGGGTCGACGGCTTCCACGTTGGTTTCGAACTCCATAGCCACCCTGTCCCCGTACCCGCCCAGTACCGACATAAGTGCCCGGAGGATGTCGCCCCGCGAGCCGGTCCACCCGGGCAGCGTCCACTCCTCCGTTCCGCGCCCGGGGATCTTGAGCCCCTTAAACCGGTACATCCGTCGGTCGAACTCGGCCACGGCGTCGATGTGGCGGAGCGCCTTGAGCCCATGTCCCGAAATGTCGATGGTGTAGGAACGGTCCGGGTTGAACCGGGGTGCAATGTCCGGAGCGACGTCGCGCTCGATGACTGTGGCGAAAAGGCCCCGCCGGGCAAGGGCGATGGCGAGTAGCAGCCCCGCCGGTCCGGCCCCAAGAATGGCTATGGTGCCGAAGGACTTCACGGGTTCGGAGGGGAAGGCAAATGGTTCCATAGCGTTTCCTGAAGCTGCGTTGTCATGCATTCATCCGCCGTCGCGGCGGGAAAACGTCCCGAGGGACACGGGCAGCTCATCAGCGTTTCGCTTGGGCGGCCGGTGGAATAGCAATACTGTACGCCCGCCGGCACCGGGCGGAAACGGGCAGTTGGCCCTGCGGACCGCCGGTATTCTGGATGGGATGAGCGAAACTCCCGAAACCCCGCAGCCGCCGGCAAATCCGAACCAGCCCCGGCCGGTCACGCCGGGAAGCCAGGCCTCCTACGGAACCTACGGCGGACGGCCGGTCAGCTTCGTTCGCCGCGGAACCCGGCTGCAAGGGCGACGCCAGGCGGCCTGGGAGGAACACTCCGGCCGCTGGGCCATCGACGTGCCCCGCCACGTGGCCAACACGTCGGTCCACCCCGACTACTCGTTCGACGCCGAAGCCGAGTTCGGACGCCGGGCGCCGCTGATCGTCGAGATCGGCTCGGGCCTGGGTGAGGCCGTCTGCCACGCCGCAGAGGAAAACCCGGACAAGGACTTCCTCGCCGTGGAGGTCTACACTCCCGGCCTGGCCAACACCATGATCAAGATCAACAGCCGTGGCCTGACCAACGTGCGCGTGGTGGAGGCGAACGCCCCCGAGGTCCTCGCCACCATGCTGCCGGCCGGCTCGGTCAGCGAACTCTGGGTCTTCTTCCCGGACCCCTGGCACAAGTCCCGGCACCACAAGCGCCGCCTGATCCAGCCCGAATTCGCCGAGCTCGCCGCGAAGGCGCTGAAGCCGGGCGGCCTCTGGCGCATCGCCACCGACTGGTCCAACTACGCCGTGCACGTCCGCGACGTCCTCGCCGGATCCGAGGCATTCGAAAACCTTCACGACGGCGAGCGCAGCGGCCCCGAGAGTCCCCTTACCCACGTGTGGCAGACCGGCGTCGAGTCGCTGGTGGGCGGCGCGCCGGTGAAAGAGGGGCGGGCACCCGTGAGCACGGAACACACGGGACCCAACGAGGGCATCGACGAACGAGGCGGCTGGGCCCCGCGTTTCGAGGGACGGATCCGCACCAGCTTCGAGAACAAGGCCCACGAAGCCGGCCGCATGATTTTCGACCTCTGCTACCGCCGGATTTAGCAGCGCCGGATGGCCGGATCGGGCCGCGCCAGCCCGCGAATCCGGCAACTCCGTCCCCGGCATTCGGCGCCGCAGCGACGCCCGATCGATGCCTATCCGGGGCCTCTGTTCCCCGGCGGCCCGCCGTGGCACGATAAGTCGTGTGGCGGAGTGCCACAGCAGCTGCCGGCGCGAAGGAACGGTCATCAAACGAGAATTGAGAAGCGCAGCCGGCAAGGCCGAGGAAGCCACGAACTCGAAGCCCCTCGAAATGCTGGCGCGCGGCGGCTTTGCCGCCAGCGGTGTGCTCCACATCCTGGTCGGTCTCATTGCCTTCGGGCTCGCCAGAGGCGGAGGCGGGCAAGCGGACGTCAGCGGCGCTGTCGCCGAACTTGCCACCCAGCCCGCCGGCCCCCTGCTCCTGTGGTTCAGCTTCGCCGGATGTGTGGCCCTGGCCCTGTGGCAGGCCAGTGACGCAATTTTCGATTTCGAACACCTACCCGCCAAGGACAAGGCCGGCAAGAAGCTGAAGGCCGGGGCGCAGGCGGCCGTTTATGCCGGCCTGGCCATCACGCTGGCCGCCTTCGCGCGGGGCGCCGGCAAGGACACCCGGGAATCAACCAGCGACTTCACGGTCAACCTGATGAAGGCACCGGGCGGCGTGCTGCTCCTGGTGCTGATCGGGGCCGCCGTGGCCGTCGTCGGGATCGTCTATGTTGTCCGCGGGTTCAAAAAGTCTTTTGAAAAGCACATCAATCCCCCGTCGACCCCGGGCGGGCGCAAAGCCGTCACCACCCTGGGCATAGCGGGGTATGTCGCCAAAGGCGTTGCGCTGTTCGTGACAGGCCTGCTGGTGGTTATCGCGGCAGTGACCGCCCATCCCGAGCAGTCCACAGGCCTCGACGGCGGGCTCCACGCACTGCGGGAACAGCCCTACGGGGTGTACGTGCTTGCCGCGGTGGGCGCCGGGCTCATCTGCTACGGGGCCTTCACGGTGGTGCGGGCGCGCCTCGCCAGGATGTGACTCCGCCAGGATGCAAATCTGCCGCAGCGGTTCAGGCGCCGGGACAGTTCACGTGCCCGGCACGGAAATGACGGCAATGGTCTGCTGCCGGTCGTTGCGCACCTCGACGCTGGCGATGCTCGTGTACTGCAGCGGGGTAGCGCTGGTGACCCGGACCCTTCCGCTCGGCGTCGCCATCCACGCACAGGCCCGGTCCTCAACCCCGGCACGGTCCTTCACCCACAGTGAAAGCCGTCCGTTCTGGGGCAGGCTCCGGCCGTCGACCGCCAGTTCGGTACCCCAGGTTTTCTTGACCATTCCCACCGTGACCTGCATGCCGGTATCGGCCTTGACCGAGTAGCTGGCGTCGGGCTTGTCGGCGGGATCAAAGAGCGGCGCCGCCGCAAATCCCAGAGCCAGGCAGGCCGCCGCCACCACCCCCACAAGGGCCGTGAGCCGCTGTCGGGAATTACGACGGCGGGCAGCCAGTTCGTCCAGAACCGGCCGGGGAACGGGGGCAGGTTCGGGTGACGCGGCGTCCGATCCGGGCCTGCGGGCCGCCGGGACGGCGAGCGCCACGGCGTCCGGGACAGGCACGGCATCCAGCAGTCCCGGCAGGGATTCCAGGTCCGACAGTTCATCGCGGCATGTGCCACAATGCTTGAGGTGGTCCTTGAAGCGCAGCCTGTCCGCGTCGTCGAGCCCTCCCAGCAGGTACGCCCCCAGCAGCTCATGGACTTCCTTGCCGTTCACCGTTCCACACCCATTTCGTCGAGTATTGTCCGCAGGGCCTTCACCGCGTAGAACGCCCTGGATTTCACCGTTCCGCTCGGAATGTTCAGCTGTACCGCCGCCTCACCCACCGTGAACCGCCGGTAGTGCAGTGCCACCAGCACATCACGGTGTTCCGAACTCAGTCGCAGCAGCGCTTCCTCCATCAGTACCTTGTTCAGGAGATCGTCAACCCGTCCGGTGGCCTCCTCCGGGTCCGCGATGTCACGGTCCTCGGCTTCCAGCGGCCGGCGCTGGGCTTTCCGGTAGTTGTCGATCATTATGTTCCGGGCAGTCCGGAACAGGTAGCTGCGCATGCTGCCCGTGATCTTGGGCGCCTGCTGCCAGACGCGGAGCACTGTTTCCTGCACGATGTCGTCGGCAAGGTGCGGGTCGCGGGAAGCACTGAGCACAAACCGGCGGAGTGCAGTTCCGTGCTCGCGGTAGATCGCTGCAACCAAGTCCTCATCCAGCGGCACCTTCGGCCTCCCTGCAATGACCTATGAAGCCGGATCCGAGGGCCGGCCTTCCTGGCAAATACGACGTCGGCGGCCGGCGATAAGTTCACTTCCGGTCAGCGTCAGATTCTTTGAACCATTCTTCACCTTTGTGCGTCATTCCAGATAGCGCCGGTCCCTCAGTCTGCCGGCCCGAGCCAAGGAGCAGCACATGAAGAAGCAACTGAGCGTTGGCCTCGCAGTTATGGCCCTTGCCGCCTCGCTGACCGCCTGCGGCGGCGGATCCGGCACAACCACCACCACTACGGCGCCGGCCCCGGCCACCGAGTCACCGGCCACCACCGCCAGCGCGTCCGCCACCGCGTCCGCCAGCGACAGCGCCACGGTGGACCTCAAGACGGCGTCGTCCAGCAAGGGTGACATCGTGGTGGACGGCAAAGGCATGAGCGTCTACTACTTCACGAAGGATGTCAAGGATTCAGGCAAGAGCAACTGCACTGGCGACTGCCTCGTGAAGTGGCCTCCGGTGATTGCTGCCACGGACACCCCCAAGGTCGAGGGCGTAACGGGGACGGTCGGCACCATTGATACGCCCGACGGCAAGAAGCAGGTGACGGTCAACGGCATGCCCGTCTACCTGTGGGAGAAGGACAAGGCCCCCGGGGACATCACCGGCCAGGGTGTCGGCAACGTCTGGTACCTCGTGGCACCCGACGGGACCATGATCAAGTAAAGCCTGCACGGATGGGCCGGCGCCTCGTCGGGGGCGCCGGCACTACCATCGGAGCATGGCGAATCCACACGATCTGAAAGCAGCGGCCGGAACCTGGCAGTCCATGGTGGACAGCAACCAGGCACTGCTGCTGCGGAAGTCAGGACATGACGTTCATTGGTGGGCGGAGCAGGGACGCTCCGCCGGAGTGAAGAGCGACGCGGAGCTGCGCGAATGGATGCGTGCCGAGCACGGAATCACGGGCTACGCCCAATACGCCGTGTCCTGGGAAATGTTCGGCTATCCCGGGTTCATGCTGCAGGACGCCGATGAACTCCTTGATGGCCAGTACATGGACCACCCGAACCTGCGGCCCATCGCCAACACCCTCCTGGCATGGGCCGCAGCCCATCCGGGCGTGGCAATCCAGATGCGCAAAGGCTACGTATCGCTGCACAGCAGCCGCCGGAAGTTCGCACAGGTGACCCGGGCAAACAACACAGCAGTGGATGTGACGCTCCGCCTTGAGGCGCCGATTGGGGAGCGCCTCAAGGCGGTCAAGGTCCGCGAGGGCGATTTCTTCGATCGCAAGGTCCGGCTCACCTCGGAGGACCAGGTGGACCAGGAATTCCTGGACTTCCTGGAGACGGCGCTCGAGCAAAACAGCTGACCAGCGCCGCCACCGCCGGCCGCTGATCCGCTGATCGAGCCCGTCGAGATCCAGGCACCGCCGATCGAGCCATCCACCGCTGATCGAGCCTGTCGAGATCAAGGTTTCGACAAGCTCAACCAGCGAAGGTTCGACAAGCTCAACCAGCGGACGGTCGATCGGCGGGGCTCGGCCTGCTGGCCGAGAGACGCGGCAACGCTTGGTAGTTCCCCTGGATCAACGCCTCTCGCTTGGCTCGGCTCCATCCTTGAACTTGTTTTTCGCGGGCATAGGCTTCGTCGACACGGTCATATTCCTCCGCCCAGACCAGCTCTATTGGTCGTCGTCGGCGTGTGTACGCTGCGCCGTCTCCAGCTTGGTGCTGGCAGATCCGAACTTCGAGATTCACAGTGCTGCCGACGTAGTAGGAGCCGTCCGAGCACCGAAGCATGTATACATGGGACATGCCGCGAGCATGGTCGCGGGGGTTCATTCCAGAGCAAGCACCCACCGACGGTATGTGGACAATTGCTGCCCACCAGGTTTCGACAAGCTCAACCAGCGGCACTCATCCCGGTTTCGTCAAGCTCAACCAGCGAGGGTGTCGACAAGCTCAACCAGCGAGGGTGTCGACGAGATCAACCCAACGGCCGGTTTTCGATGGGGTCAGCCGGTGACGCTGAGGCTTACCAGGGTGGCCCCGTCGCCTTCGGCAAGGATCCCGACGGCGGTGCTGGACTCGGCCGGGAAGATCTGGTCCGTAAGGGTCACCAGCCCGTCCTGGGCAAAGACCTCCACCGAGCAGCGGTCAAGGAAGATCCTCAGCCGCAGCAGGCCGCTGCCGTCCAGGTAAACCGGTACCCGCTCTACGGACGGAAAATCGGCATGGAACCCGACGTTTCCGGACGCGGTGCGGTCCAGGCTGAGCTCGCCAGTCAAGGTGGAGTAAGCCAGCACGGTCCGTTCCTGCATGCTGCCGGCCTCACCGGAGCGCAGCACCAGCCCGACTTTGCCCGCCGAACCTGGCCGGAATTCGGCCTCGATGCGCAGCACATCCCCGGAGGCCTCAGCGGGCAGCCACCGCACGCCGTCTGCCAGCTGTTCCGGTCCGGCGGTAAACAGCTCCGTACCGGAAGCCTGGAACGGGTCCAAGGCCGCCTGGACGAGCACCGGGCGGCCGGCGCGGGTCTCCAGCCGGACCTCACGGACCAGTGACATCGCGCTGCGCCAGCCGTCTGAGGGGGTGCTGGCCGCGTATTGCCAGTTGTTCATCCAGCCGATCATGAGGCGGCGCCCGCCGGGAGCGTTGCTGAAGGACACGGCGGCGTAGTAGTCCCGGCCCCAGTCAAGCCAGCCGTAATCCGGCATCCGGCTGTCGTCGGTTTGCATGCCCTCGGTGACAGTGGTTTCGGAACGGAACGCCACGCCGTCGAACGTTCCAATGAAGTACTGGCCGCCGGAGCCGCCGGCGATTCCGCCGGGGCTCAGGTTGACCACCAGCACCCACCGGGTGTTTCCGGCGTCGCCGTCCACGGGCAGTTCGAACAGGTCCGGGCACTCCCAGACGCCGTCCGTGGCGTTCGCCGGACCGAAGGTGCTCAGGTACTCCCAGGACTTCAGGTCCGAGGACTTGTAGAGAACCACTTCATGCTCAAGTGCCTCTACGGCAACCATCACCCAGTAGCCTCCGGCCGCGCCGTCGTACCAAAAAACCTTGGGGTCCCGGAAGTCCGCGGACGCCCGGTCCAGCACCGGGTTCCCCACATACTTCGTCCAGGTGGCGCCGCCGTCCGTGCTGTACGCCAGGGACTGCGCCTGCCGCCCGGCAAGTGGTGACGCCGGGGAGTAGGCACTGGTGTAGACCGCCACCAGCGGCGGCACTCCCCGCGCACCGAACCCGCTGGTGTTGTGGACATCCACCACGGCTGACCCGGAGAAGATGGCCTCCTGCTCATCACACGCTATGGCGACAGGCTGCTCGTCCCAGTGGAGCAGGTCCGTCGAGGTGGCATGGCCCCAGGACATGTTGCCCCAGATATTGCCCTGCGGATTGTGCTGGTAGAAGAGGTGGTAGACGCCGTTGGCGTACACCAGCCCGTTGGGGTCGTTCAGCCAGTTGCGCTCGGCAGCGTAGTGCCATTTGGGCCGGTAGCGGCAGTCGAGCGCGGGCGTTGCATTCAGGGAAGTCATGGTTCGCTTTCGAACTAGAAACGGGATCAGCCTTTGACACCGCTGGAGGCGATGCTGTTGATGAAGGAACGTTGGAACGCGATGAACAGGATGACCACGGGCACCGTGATCAGGGAAGCGTAGGCCATCACCTCGCCCCATGAGACGTTGAGCTGGAAGAAGTACTGGATGCCGATCATCACCGGGCGAAGCTCCTCGGACTGGACCACCATGAGCGGCCAGAGGTAGGAGTTCCATGCGGGCAGGAATGTCAGGATGGCCACGGTGGCCGTGGCGGGCCCGGCGAGCGGCATGACCACCTGGCGGTAGATCTTGAACCAGCCGGCACCGTCGATCCTGGCGGCCTCGTCCAGTTCCTTGGGGATGGACTCGAAGTACTGGTGGTAGAGGTAGATGGAGAACGCATTGGCGATGAACGGAATGATCTGCACCTGGTAGGTGTCCAGCCAGCCCTTCGAGATCTCCAGGCTGAAGCCGTTGAGTTCGAAGTAGGGCAGCTGGTTCACCCACCACACCAGCGGCAGGGCGAGAGTCTGGAACGGCACGATGAGGGTTGCCAGGATCGCCGTGAACACGACGCGCTTGCCGCGGACCTGCATGCGGGACAGCGCGAAGGCGCACAGGCTGTTGACAAAGATTCCCAGCACCACTGTCACCGCGGAAACACCGACGGAGTTGATGAGGAAGCGCGCGGCCGGAACCCGGTCGAAGACGGCGGTGTAGTTGTCCAGCGAGATGTTGCCGATGGGCAGGAAGGCCGCAACGGAGGACATGTCACCGAAGATCTGCTGGTCCGGCTTGAGCGAGGACACGAGCATGAACACGATGGGGAAGGCGGCGACGGCGGCAAACAGGATGCGCACGGCCATGGCGCCGATCGAATTGAGGCGGAGCACGTTTTTCACTTCAGTCCTTCTCTCGGGTCAGGTAGCGCTGGACAGCCGAGATCAGCAGTACCAGGACGAAGAATACGAGCGAGATGGCGGAAGCGTAGGAGGTCTCCTGCTGCTTGAAGCCGGAGCGGACCGCCTCGTAAATGATGGTGGTCGTCGAGTCGAGCGGGCCGCCCTGCGTCATGACGCTCACCTGGTCGAAGAGGCCAAGGGCCTGGATGGTGATGGTCACCAGGACGAGGGTGCGGGTGTGCTTCAGGCCCGGCCAGGTCACGTACCGGAACTGGTGCCAGCGGCTTGCCCCGTCCAGCTGGGCTGCCTCGTACAGCTCGCCGGAGATGCTTTGCAGCCCGGCCAGCCAGATGATCATGTGGAAACCGGCGGCCTGCCAGATGGAGAGCGCGATGATGGCCGGCATGGCGGTGGCGGGATCGTTCAGCCAGTCGGCGCCCGGGATCAGGCCGAAGCTGAACGTGGACAGCAGCTCGTTGATCAGCCCGTCCTTGCGGTACATGAAGAGCCAGAGCAGCGACACCACCACCATGGACGTGACCACAGGGAGGAAGTAGACAGTGCGGAAGAAGTTCACGCCGCGGAACTTCTTGTTGATCAGCAGCGCCATGGCCAGTGCGAGGCCCGACTGCACCGGCACCACCACCACAGCGAAGTAGCTGACGTTCAGGAGCGCCCGCCAGAATGTGGGGTCGGTGAAGAGCCGGGCAAAGTTGTCCATCCCGACGAACTCCACGGGCCGCGGGGAGATGAGGCGGGCGTTCGTGAAGGCAAGGCCGAAGCCGAGGATCGCGGGGAGGAAGACGAAGGCAAGGAGCAGGATGGCAGCGGGGGCGATCATGCCCCAGCCGCTGAGCTGTTCGCGCAGACGGCCGGGACGGCGGCGCGGAGTAGCGGGAGCCGGCGCCGCCGTCGGGGGAACGGCCTGGCGGCGGCCGGTGGGAAGCTGGGTGGTTGTCATGGGAGTCTCCGTTGACAGTCAGTGCCGGAGGGAGGACGACGGCGGCAGTTGCGTGCCGCCGTCGTCCCGCCTTTCGGCAGCCGGCTAGTTCTTGTAGCCGCCGTTGGACTTGATGTTGGCGTCAATCGCTTTGACCGCCTTGTCCAGGACAGTCTTGGGGTCTGCCCCGGCCAGGATGTCCTGGACGGCTTTGCCGTACTCCGTCGCGATGAACGGGTACGCAGGCGTTTCCGGCCGCATGACGGCCTGCTGGCGGGAGATGTCCATGAACACCCTGTTTTCGCCTCCCTCGGCGAAGGCGGGGATCAGGGCTGCAGCTTCATCGGTAGCCGGGATGGTTCCTGTTGCCTTGGCCACGGCGGCGATGTTTTCCGGTTTCAGCGAGTAGGAGAGGTAGTCCATCGCGGCCTCGGAGTTCTTGCAGCCGCTGGTCACGCCCCACTGCCACGAGGCGCCACCGATCTTCGGGCCGTTGCCGAGGTCAACGGTAGGCATGACCGCCAGATCCTTGCCGAGCGCCTTGCGCGCCTTGTCCGCGGCCCAGGAGCCGGTGTAGACGATGCCGCTCTTGTTGTTCAGGAAGTCCTGGGTGGAATCCTTGCCGCTCTTCTTGGCCATGAAGCCCTGATCCGCGAGTCCGCGGAACCACCCGGCCCATTCCACAGCTTTCTCTCCATTGAGGGCCCCGTCCGCCGACTGGAAGCCGTCGCGGTTGACGAGGTCTCCGCCGAAGGACTGAAGCAGCGGCGAGTAAGCGTAGGGCAGCCACTCGCCGGTGCCGGCAGTCCCCATGTCGAGTGGGTACTGCCACTTGCCCATGGCCTTGAGCTTGGTCAGCGCGTCCTGGAATTCCTCCTTGGTCCACGGCTTTTCCACCGTGGCCGCGCGGACGCCGGCCGCCTTGAGGTCGGAGGCGCGGGCCAGCATGGCGAGGGCGACGTCGTAGTAACCCACCGCGTACGTTTCGCCCTCCCACTTGGCGACGGTGCTGGGGAGGTTCTTGGACAGGTCGGCCGAGAGCTTCAGCGGGGTCAGGTACTTGGCCCAGGCCCAGTTGGGCACGTTGGGCCCGTCGATGTCCACGATGCACGGCAGCTTCCCGGCAGCGGCGGCCGAGACCACGGAGTCGTTGTAGGAGTCCTGCGGGAATGCCTGCACCTTGATTTGGGCCTTCGCGGCGCCGCTCTTGTTGTACTTGTCGACGATGGCCTTGATGGCGGCGAGCTCGTCAGGGTTGCCCGCGTTGTGAGTCCACATCGTGATCTCGTTGCCGTCTTCGGTCGTGGCGGACGCGCTGCCCTTGCCGCAGGCAGCGAGGCTGCCCAGGAGTGCCGCCGCGGCTATGCTGGTGGCCAGGATCCGTGTGAATCGCTTGTTCATGGAGGTCCAGTCTTTCTGCTGATTTTGCGCGTGGATGATTGGCCCGGAGGTCCTGAAGGGGCGTGGCCGCTGCAACGGCTGCGTCCCTTTCTCGTTTGGGCACCCGGGTGGTGGGAGTGCTGGTTGATGTTCTGGAGTGTTGTCAGGTCCTGGGCGGCCCCACGGAGCCGCGTTCGATCAGGGGACAGGCCAGCCGCACCTGTTCCGGCGGCGTGCCCGGGTTGTCAACGTCGTCAAGAACGCGGTTGACCGCCCATCGCCCCATGTCGTAGTGCGGCAGGGCCACCGTGGTCAGGCCCGGCCACAGCGAGTCTGCAATCAGTTCCAGGTTGTCGATGCCGACAACCGAAACATCCTCCGGGACGGACAGTCCCAGCGCTGCGGCCGCCTGGTACGCGCCCATGGCCACCCTGTCACTGAAACAGAACAGGGCCGTTGGCCTGCCGGGCTGGCCGAGAAGAGCCAGAGCTGCCTTGCGGCCACCCGAGGTCTCCGGCTCGGCGATGACGAGGTGCCGCGGATCGTGCTCTATGCCATGGCGGCGCAGGGCATTGTGGAATCCTTCCAGCCGGCCGTGCGTAGCGGGAATGTCGTCCACGTTGTTGATCATTCCGATCCGCGTGTGGCCGGCCCGGATGAGCGCTTCCACGGCGGTTTCGGCAGCGTCGACCTCGTCCGGGACTATGGAGGAGACCGAGGGGTCCCCTGTGACGGCATCCAGCAGCACGGTCGGGATCCCGGAGAGTGCCGGCGGCAGTTCGACTCCCTGGTGGTACAGCCGGGCGTACACCACGCCGTCCACCTGGTGCTGCTGAAGCATGGTGATTTCGCGGTGTTCGAGCTCGCTGTCCAGGCCCGAGTTCACGACCATGACCACGTAGCCCCGCTCATAGGCTGCGTCCTGCGCCCCGCGGATCATGGCCCCGGCGAAGGGCGTGGTGGTGATCTCATCGCTGACCAGGCCGAGGATCTGAGAGCGCTGGTTGCGCAGCCCGCTGGCGAGCCGGTTGGGAGCGTAGCCAAGGTTCCTGGCCACGTCCCGGACGTGCTGCTGGGTTTCCGCTTTGACCCGTGAGCTGGTGGCGTCGTTAAGTGCGTGGGACACAGTGGTCACTGAGACTCCGGCGGCCTTGGCCACTTCGCGTATCCCTACTCGCGTCGTCATCGACTTCCTTTGCAAAACGTTTTGGTTCGGTGTGAACGAGAGTACACAAAACGTTTTGCATGTGTCAAGCATCACTCTTCACACGCGCCGGACACGGCTCCGGCCCGGCGCTGCCCTTTCGGGCGGCACCGGGCCGGAGCGCGCGGCTCTTGCCAGTAACTGCTTAGGGGCCGGTTGTGAAACTCCATGAGGTGTTCACCATCGGGTTTCCGGCAAGGTCGCGGATGCTGATGGAAACCACCGCGGTGTACTTCGTGTTGGCAGCCAGGGTCACGCTAGGGTTCAGTGTTGCTACCCGCGTGGTGGAGTTGTAGCTGACAACAGCGGGTATTACGCCTGTGGTGCCCGCCTTCCGCAGGGCAAAGGTGCCCGTTGTAACGCCCGTCACCCTCTCACTGGTGGTTGCCGTGACGTTGGCGGTCCGGCTCACGCGGGTTGCATTGATTGCCGGTGTCCGGCCAACGACCGTCGGCTGCGGTCCCGTGGTGAACGCCCAGGAGTTAGCAGCGATCGGGTTGCCCGCGATGTCCGTGATGCCCGCCGTCAGCGTTGCGGTGTGTTTGCGGTCAGCCGCCAGTGTTGCATTCGGGTTCATTGTGGCAACCCGGGTGGTGGCGTTCCACGTGACCGGAGCGGCAAGGACCGACCCTGCGGAGTTCTTCAGGGTGAAGGATGCGGTTCCCAGGCCGGTGATCGCTTCGCTGAAGGTTGCCGTGACGTTGGCCGTCTGGCTGACCATCAGCTGGTTGATGGCCGGAGCCTTGGCGGACACCGAAGGTGCCACCGTGTCGACGGTGAAGGCCAAAGACCCGACGGAGCGTGTTTCGACTCCGCCCGGGCTGACCTCGCCGGCCGTCACGGTGTGGCGGCCGTTGGCCAGCGGCCGGTTGGACGTGATCGAGTAGCTGCCGTTCGCAGCCACCGTTGCCGAGCCGCTCGCCACGCCGTCGATGTAGAGGTTGACGCTGGCGGCGTCCGCCAGCGCAACGGCACCCGTGAAGCTGGGGGTGGTGCTGCGCGTGATGTTGTCCGTGTTCAGGCGGCCGGTGTCACTTGCCGCGGTCAGGTCAGGCGTGCTCGGCCCCTTGGCCAGGGGTGCTGTGCACTCCGGGCCGGCAGGTCCGCCGATGGCCCCGTACTCGAAAATCGTGACTTCGTTGCCGATGGCGGCGTTGCGCCCCAGCCACATGCCCCGGCTTTCCGCGTTGGTGGCCGAGACCGCGCGGTCTGCATCGGACACGCCGTCGGCACCAACGCCGGTGAGGCCCGTCCAGGTAGCGGTCCAGGTGGTGAGGCCCGGCCCGTCGTAGGAAATGACGCCGTCGTCCCCGGCCCCGGGGGCACTGGCACGCAGCGTGCGCCGCCCGTTGAGCGCAAACTCCTGGTTGGCCGCAACGACCCTGGCTTCCAGCTGGTCCGCCGGGAGCTGCCCTCCGCCGGGCGCAATCGCGGTACCCTTCATCACCACGGTGCCGGCGTCGATCTTGGTGGCCGGCTGCGTGACGACGACGTTGCCCACGAACGTCTGGTCGCCGACGTCGGGCGCTGTCAGGACACGGATCACGTCACCGGACCGGATGTCCGGAGTGGTTCCTTCCCAGCACCCTGCAGGCGGATGGTTGACTTCCACGATGCCGCCGACAGGCACCAGGTTCGAGGCCGTGCCAATGACCGTTCCGCCGCGAAGCACCTGGATGGTGGGACGGTCACTGTCCGCGTATCCTTCGGCCGAGACCATGTCCCGTTCCGGGAAAACAGTGATGACGTGCGTACCCGGGTCACTGATGACGGCGAAAGCCGGAACAGCCGCGGTTGGAACGGCCAGCGCAAGCAGTGCGCCGGCCGTGACGGCGGCTGCCAGGCGTGGACGAATTCTTGCAGGTTTCATGGAAAGCTCCCCTCAAAGGCCCCAGACTTCACCCGGCTGAGACCCAGCGAGGTGATCCTCTTCAGGTCCATGATCTGAAGAGGATGCCAGTATCCGGACGGCACCCTGCGGAAACCTTGAAGGAAAACCGTGCGCCCCCTCAACAGGGCGGACGCACAGGGGGCCGGCCGGCGCCGGAAACGCCGGCCCGCCCCGCAGCGCTATGCCTCTACGAGGTCCTCGTCCAGCTCTTCGAACTCCACGGCGGCCACGATTTCCTTGGTGTCCGGGTTGAGCATGAAGGCCTCGTCGTCGTCCTCGATCATGAGGAAGTCGCCGTGGTCGGTGCTGAAGCGCCAGGCGAGCACCGTCTCGCCGTTGTGCTCGTAGTTCGGATCGCCCAGGGTGATTTTCTGCAGCTCGTACCCGGCGATGTCGCACAGCTCGCGGATGATGACCTCGAATTCCGGGGCGTTCTCCAGTGCCTCTTCCTCGGCCTCGGCGCGCCGCTCCTCGAGGTCCGGCAGCGCCGCCACGCGCTTGGCGATGTGTGCGGTGAGCTCGTCGTCGGTCAGGACCAGCAGGTCTTCCTGGCTGCGCAGCCACGCCGCGTTGAGGGCCACGATGTCCTCCGTTTCGAGGAGCGATTCGAATTCGGCGTCGAGGTCCTCCATGGCCTGAACGCGTTCCCGGACCTCGCCGTCCTCCTCAGATCCACCGGCGTCGGCCCCGCCGTCCAGGTAGATGTCCGTTTCCTCCTCGGACAGGGACTCGAATGCCTCCACCGTGCGGTCGAAGAGGTCAACGTGCCCGGCGGCGCCCATGCCTTCGAGGCCCTCGCGGATGTAGGCGTCAAGCTCCTCACGGTCCGGGGCGGTGAAGACGTACTGCGCAAAGCCGCCGCCCAGGGACTGCGTCAGGTAGAAGTCCGCGAAGTAGCTGCGCAGGGCGTTGGGTGCGATCTCCCCCGAGCCGAGGAGCTCCTGGTACATGGTGTTCACCACGGCAACGTTTGAATCAACGATCTCTTCGTCACTGGCGCCGGCGACGCCTGCGGCGCCTTCGACGGTCAGGACAACGGGGTATTCGCTGGAAGTCATGGGAAATCCTTACTGCAGAAAGCCGGTGGTGCTCAGGACTCTCTCAACGTACGTGCCGCCGGCAGCCCGCAGGTTTAGGGCGAAGTGAACGTCAGGCGAAGTTTGCGCCGCAGCCCTAGGGGGCAAAAACAGGAGAGCCCGACGGCGGGCGGCGGCAAATTTGAGGGCCCCTCCCGCCCGACTAAGATGGATCAGATAACCTGCAGATTTTCGACCTGCCGAAAGTAGCGCGCACCCATGCCTTCCCAACCGGACGACAGTGCGGCACTGGCAATCCAGACCCCCGCGATCAACGACCGTTCCCTGGCGGCCGGGCTCGCCTATGCCATGGGCGGCCGTGTCTCCGGAATATCGTTCGAGCCCTCCACCGGGCTCATGCTCGGCAAGGTCCGCGGCGGCTCCGAGGTGCCCTATTCCACCACGGCCAAGCTGGTCCGCAAGGGCGGCGGCTGGAGCTGCACCGTGGGCGTCTGCAGCTGCCCGGTCCGCAAGGACTGCAAGCACGTGGCCGCGCTCCTGTTCGCGGCCGAGGACAACGCGGCGGTGAGGGTGCAGCTGCTGTCCCCCGCTGACGTCTCTCGGGTGTCGCGGGACAAGTCCGTGCCGGCGCTCTCGGACTGGGAGCAGGCGCTCAGCCCCCTCATTTCGCAGGCCGGCCCTGCCCAGCAAAGCGGCGGCACTCCCCTGGCCCTGCAGTTCGAGGTGGAGGAACCGGCCCCGCACTTCTCCTACACCGGCCGCCGGGATCCGCTCCGCAGCGTCCGCCAGCTCAAGGCCCGCCCGGTGATCATGGGTGCCAAGGGCAACTGGATCCGCGGCGACGTCTCCTGGAACACGCTGAGCTACCTGAGCTTCAAGCGCGAGTGCAACCAGGCGCATGTGGAGTGGCTGCAGGCCTTCCTCGCCGCACACACCGCCGGCGCGAACCGGGCGGCGTTCTCTTCCTCGTCCCTCTGGCTGGGGCTTAACACCTTCGCCGGCAAGAACATGTGGAGCCTGCTGGAGGAAGCCCGGCAGGTCGGCGTCGCACTGGTGCACAGCCGCGGCCAGGAACCCGTGAAAGTGGCGGCGGAGCCCGCCACTTTGGGCCTTAACCTGGGCCGCTACGGGAATGACACCCAGGACGGGGGCCTGGAGCTGGCGTCCACCATCACGGTCGGCGGCACCGAGGTCGATCCGGCGTCGGTGGGCACCATCGGCCGCCCGGCGCACGGCATATTCCTCACCTCCAGCGCGGACGCGCTGCCGGGGGTCGCCGCGGACGAGACCATCACGCTTGCGCCGCTCGAGAGCGGCCTTAGCGAGGAACTGCTGGCCTTCGTCACGGCCGGCAGCACGCTGCACATCCCCGCTCGTGATGAAGGCCGCTTCCTCACCGGCTTCTACCCCAAACTGAAGCAGACCGCGCGGGTGACGGCGGCGGACGAGTCCGTCGAGCTGCCCGAGCTCGCCCTTCCGACGCTCTCGCTGCTGGCCAACTACGGCACCGACCACCGCGTGCGCCTGCACTGGGAGTGGCACTACAAGTCCGGAAGCATCGTCACCGCACAGCCGCTCTGGCGCCATCCCGGCGACCACGGCTACCGTGACGATCCGGCCGAGGCCCGCATCCTGGAGGCTGTGGGCCAGCCCTGGGACGTGGTGCCCAAGCTCGGCGAGTCAGCCACCGGCGGCTGGGGCACGCCACGGCTCGCGGCCACCGCGGAGCTGAGCGGGCTGGACACCCTGGCGTTCACGGAGGAGGTCCTCCCCCGGCTGAAGGCGACCCCCGGCGTCGACGTGGACACCTCCGGCGACATCGCGGACTACCGGGAGGCCGAAGAGGCGCCGGTGGTGGCGATTTCCACGAAAGCCACGGACCAACGCGACTGGTTTGACCTTGGCATCGTGATCACCCTCGAGGGCCAGCCGGTGTCCTTCGCGGCCCTCTTCTCCGCCCTCGCCGCCGGGCAGACGCGCATGCTGCTGCCCAGCGGTGCGTACTTCTCCCTCGACCTGCCCGAGCTGCACCAGCTGCGGGCGCTGATCGACGAGGCCCGCAGCCTTCAGGACAACAAGGACGCCCCGCTGCAGATCAGCCGGTTCCAGGCCGGCCTCTGGGATGAACTTGCCCAGCTGGGGATCGTGGATGAGCAGGCGGCTGCCTGGCGCGCGGCGGTGGGCGGGCTGCTGGAGGAGGGCGTCCAGGGCCTGCCGCTCCCGGCCACGCTCAACGCCGAGCTGCGCCCGTACCAGCTCGAAGGCTACAACTGGCTGAGCTTCCTGTACCGCCACAGCCTCGGCGGCGTGCTCGCCGATGACATGGGCCTGGGAAAGACGGTCCAGGCGCTGGCCCTGATGTGCGCAGCCAAGGAACACGCCGCGTCTTCCGCGGACGCCGGGAAAGGGGACGCAACGGAAACGGACGCCACAACAGCGGACCCCAAACCAGCGGCCCCCAAACCAGGGAACGACGGCGGCACGCCCTTTTTGGTGGTGGCGCCCACCAGCGTCGTGGGCAACTGGGAGGCCGAAGCGGCACGCTTCGCGCCGGGCCTTACGGTCCGTGCCGTCGGCGAGACCTTCGCCAAAAGCGGCGCCAGTCCCGCCGAGGCCATGGCCGGGGCGGACATCGTCATCACGTCCTATGCACTGTTCCGGATCGACTACGAGTCCTATGCCGGACGGCGCTGGGCGGGGCTGGTGCTGGACGAGGCGCAGTTCGTCAAGAACCACCAGTCCAAGGCCTACCAGTGCGCCCGCAAGCTTCCGGCGGCGTTCAAACTGGCCATCACCGGCACGCCGCTGGAGAACAACCTCATGGAGTTCTGGGCCCTGACGTCCATCGTGGCGCCCGGGCTGTTCGCCAGCCCGTCGCGCTTCGCGGAGTATTACCAGAAGCCGGTGGAGAAGAACGGCGACAAGGGGCAGCTGGACAAGCTCCGCCGTCGGGTCCGTCCGCTCATGATGCGCCGCACCAAGGAGCAGGTCATCAAGGACCTGCCTCCCAAACAGGAACAGGTCCTGGAGGTGGTGCTCAACCCGCGGCACCAGAAGGTTTACCAGACCCACCTGCAGCGTGAGCGGCAAAAGATCCTGGGCCTCATCGAGGACGTGAACAAGAACCGCTTCACCATCTTCCAGTCGCTGACGCTGCTGCGCCAGCTCAGCCTGGACGCCTCGCTGGTGGATGAGTCCCTGTCCGGCGTGCGGTCGAGCAAGCTGGACGTGTTGTTCGAGCAGCTGGAGGACCTCGTGGCCGAGGGCCACCGCGCCCTCATTTTCAGCCAGTTCACCGGCTTCCTCGGCAAGGTCCGCGAGCGCCTCATCGAGGAAAACATTGAGTTCTGCTATCTCGACGGCGGCACCCGGAACCGTACCGACGTCGTCAACGAGTTCAAGAACGGCACGGCACCGGTATTCCTGATCAGCCTCAAGGCCGGCGGGTTCGGCCTGAACCTGACCGAGGCGGACTACGTGTTCCTGCTCGACCCGTGGTGGAACCCGGCATCAGAGGCGCAGGCCGTGGACCGCACGCACCGCATCGGCCAGGCCAGGAACGTCATGGTGTACCGGCTGGTTGCCAAGGACACCATCGAGGAAAAGGTCATGGCGCTCAAGGCCAGGAAGTCACAGCTGTTCGCCGACGTGATGGAGGGCGATGCGCTCTCGGGCGGTGCGCTAACGGCGGAGGACCTGGCGGGGCTCTTCAACGACTGACGGATACTGCGGGCCGCGGTTCCCAGCCAGCAGCCAGCCCTGCATCGCGGCGGCCGGGGCCGGCCGGAGACCGAAGGCACTGCGCTTACTGAACCACCGTCCCAGGGCCTTGCCCTTGCCTTTCCACCAACTGTCCTCATCCGTGTCGGTGCGCCAGCGGTAGATCAGCACCACCAGCACAAACATCCCGGCTGTGACGTTCGGCCACACGCCGGTGGCAGCATCCAGCAGTGCCCTCAGCGCGGTGGCCAGGATCGCCGGCGGTGCCAGGGTGCGGAAGACGGTGTTGGCCAGGTACCGCCGGTGGGAGCGTGGCACCGAGAGCAGGCGGACCATGTCGGAACAGGCGCACACCACCACCACGGCCTGTGCCAGCGTCAGCAGGATGGACCCCGGCAAGGATCCGGCGAACTGTGCCGCTGACGCCGTCCCGGAATTCATGGCCTGCACCCTTCCATGTCGTCTCCTCCGCCGTAATTCCCTTTTCCGGCGACCTCGCCGGCTTGCGTGTGACCATTCAACGGCGCAAGGTCCGGCAAGTCACGGGGGCCGGCTACCCGTCTTTGCCGGCCGCAGCACTCGCCCCTACGCAGCGGTACGCAGTCCGACGGCCTTTCGCTGATTAGCCGCCGGACTGCGCACTCTGTTCAGATCTGGCTTAGCTCCCGTCAGGCCGGCGACAGCTCCTCCGCCCGCGGCAGCGGATCCAGGTGGCTGATGCCGGTGGGCGTGATCTGCAGGACCCGGGCCGTGGCGATGTCATAGAACAGGCCGGTCACATGGACGTCACCGTTCCGGACGGCGTCCTGCAGGGTGGCGTGCCGCTGCAGCCGCTCGAGCTGGACGGCAACGTTGACCATGGCCAGCTGGTCCACCGCTCCGTACCCGGCCTGCTCCGCGGCAACCTGGACGGGATGGCCCGCGTGGAATGACTCCAGGCTCGGCCGGCCGTGGTCCAGCCAGGACTCCACGGGGCAACGTTCCTCCCGGCCTTCCGGACTCTTGTCCCCGGAAGGTCCGGCGAGCAGGGCCGTCATGGCGCCGCAGCTGGAGTGGCCGCAGACCACCACCGAGGTGACAGACAGCTCGTCGAGGGCGAACTTCAGCGATGCCTCGACCGACGGTTCGAGGCGGTCGCTTCCCACCACGTTGCCCACGTTCCTGACCGTGAACAGGTCACCCGGGCCGCTGCTGGTGATCAGGTTGGGCACCAGCCGGGAGTCGGCGCAGGTGATGAACAGCGTGTCGGGATCCTGGAAGGCGGACAGCTCCTGGACGTGCGGCCGCAGCAGGTGGGCGTGCCGGCGGTGGTAGCTGTCCACCCCGTTGAGCACCGAGCGGACCGGGGCCGGGACATGCCCGGCTGCCCCTGCGGCCAGCGGTGCGCTGTGCCGCTGCCAGCTCCGCCACGGGGCGAAGCCGCCGCGCAGTGCGGAGCGTGATGACCCGCGTGCGGGGGTTCCCGCCTGGGCGGCATGCAGGGTGGCGGTGCCGGTTTCTTCAATATCGACGCTGCCGCCGTTGTTGACGTGCCGGACGCGCCAGGCCTCCAGGGTGTCGTGGACCGGGTGGTCCAGGTAGTCGACGTCGAGCTCCACCGTGACGTGGGCCGCCGGCGGCACCGCGGCCAGCACCTTGCTCAGGCGGGGAAGCGACAGGAACGTGCAGGACCCGTCGATGACCACCCGCCAGCGGCCTTCAGCTGCTCCGGCGAGGGGCTCGGCGTGGATGCTGGCCCGGACCACGCGCCATACGACCAGCAGCACGGCCAGGGCGAGGCCGATCAGCACCCCGGCGAGAAGGTTGACGAACACCACCGTGAGCAGCGTGGCGGCGTAGACGGCCAGGTCACCGGTGACACGCGCCGTCTGGAAATCAGCCACCTTCACGAGCCGGATCCCGATCATGATGAGCAGCCCGGCAAGCACGGCCTGGGGTACCAGCTGGATGACTCCCGCCAGCAGCAGCGAACAGACGAGGACCCAGATGCCGTGAAGGATGGCGGATTTGCGGGTCCGAGCACCGGCGTCAAGGTTGGTGGCGCTGCGGACGATCACACCGGTGACGGGAAGCCCGCCCAGCATGCCCGACGTCACGTTGGCGGCGCCCTGGCCGAGAAGCTCGCGGTTGAAATCCGTCCGCTGGCCGTGGTGCATCTTGTCGACGGCGACGGCGGACAGCAGCGACTCGACGCTGGCCACCAGTGCGATGGTCACGACGCCCACCGCGATGGCGGTCCACTCCCCCTGCGGCAGGTGCGGAAGGGAGAGGGCGTCCAGCAGCGACCCGTCGAAGGTGATCCGGTCGACGTCGGAATTGAACGGCAGCGACAGCAGCGTCGCTGCCACAACGGCAACGAGCGGACCGGGCACCCGGCGGATTGCGGCCGGCATGTGCTTCCATCCGGCGAGCAGTGCGATGACCACAGCCCCCAGGAAGGCGGCCTGCGGGTCGACGGCTGCGAGGCTGTCCGGCAGGGCCAGGATGTTATGCAGTGCAGCCTCGCCCGCTTCGGCGCCGAGTATCACATGCAGCTGCTGCAGGACGATGATGATGCCGATGCCGGCGAGCATGGCATGCACCACCACGGGTGCGATGGCCAGCGCCACGCGTCCCACCCGCGCCATCCCCAGCAGCACCTGCAGGACCCCGGCCGCTACGGTGATGGCGCAGGTGACGGGCCAGCCGAACTGTTCTATGAGGCCGGCCACGATGACCGTCAGGCCGGCTGCGGGGCCGCTGACCTGCAGCGGTGCGCCGCCCAGGCTGCCGGCCACGATGCCGCCGACAGCAGCCGCGATCAGCCCGGCCATGACCGGAGCGCCCGACGCCGCGGCGATGCCGAGCGACAGCGGGACGGCAACGAGGAACACCACGAGGGATGCAGGAAGGTCCCAGCGGAGGCCGGATGTCAGGCGTGCCAGGAGTGGTATCCGGCTCCTGCCGGGGTGGATGGGGCCTGGATCCATGGCGGCTGGCGAGGGCATATCAGTCCTTAGCTCGTTCGAAGGGTCCTGATCCACGCTATTGACGCCCCGATGGAGGCCGCAAGGGTGCCTGCCGTGAGAAGAAACACGAGGTCAGGCCGGACATGAAGCGAAAACTTGGGAACTAATCCATTCGTTTGCATAAAGCCTGGGCAGCCCACTAAGAGCTCGTCCCCGGAGCCTCAGGCCCACAGAGCCGGTAGGAAAATCCGGCGCTGTTCAAGTCAAACGAGAGCGGCACGCGCCCGACATCGGATGGTCCGGGAAAGATTTTACCGGCCGGAAATCTTTGGCATCAGCGCTTACTTTGGCATCAGCGCTTAAACGGCAATGGGTCCGCCCCAGGGGACGGACCCATTGCCGATTAGGCCGGGTTTTTGGCGCGCTGCCTTAGCGCTTGACGGCGTCCAGCTTCAGCATCTTGGCGATGACGCTGTCGAGCTCGGAGTCGTCGAAGATCTTCTTCCAGTCATCCTTGATGATGGTGTCCTTGCCGTACTGGATGGCGATTTCGCAGGCCTCCGAGAACGGGTTGGAGCCGCGCAGGGCGTTGGTCAGTGCGATCTGCACGTGGCCGAACAGCATGGCCTTGGCGGCTTCCTCGGGCACGCCGGCGGTGTGGACGGTCTCGTGCAGCGCCTCGTTGAGCAGGGTGCCGATCATGCAGGCCACGGTCTCCACGAGGGTGGGCTCGAGGATGGCGAGCTGCTTCACGGTGACCCAGTGGACGTCGATCACGGGGGCGTAAATGACGCGGATGGTGGCCTCGGCGGCAGCCTTGGTGGCCTCCGTGGCGTCCTCGTCGATCGCTGCGACGACGTTCTGCGGAGCGCCCTCGCCGCCGAAGGTGTCGGCCCACTCTTCCTTGGTGGTGCGCTCCAGGAACACGGAGGGGTGGCAGGGGTGGGCCACGGCCTGGACGACGTCCTCGCGCTGGGCGAGCAGGCCGGCGTAGGCGGCGGCCGGGTCGAGCGTGAGGAGGATGGCGCCGGACTTCATCTGCGGGACCACACCCTGGGACACGACGCCCAGGACGGTGTCCGGAACGGCGAGGATTACGACGTCGGCGCCCTTGACGGCTTCGTCGGTGGCGGTGATTTCCCGGCCTTCGGCGCGGACGCGGTCCTGGCCGGCGGGTGAATTCTCGGAGTAGAACACGGTGTGGCTGGACTTCTGGAGGTTCCGGGAAACGCGCATTCCCATCTTGCCTCCGGCTCCGATAACGGCGACGGTCAACTGTTCTGCAGACATTTCATTTGCTCCTTAGGAAATCGAGGCTTTGCTTGGTCCACTGGTTTTCGAGGCGGATGGTTTCGTCCTCGGAGTCCTGCCACGGCAGCCAGTGTTCGACGATCTGGTTGATGTTTCTTTCTTTGGGCTGAAGCTTCCGGGCCATGTAGTCGTAGTCCAGAAGGCCTTCGCCGAGCGGCGCGCCGGAGTATGTGAACCCGACCCACCCCTCCTTGCGGCTGAACGCAAAGTCTTTGATGTGCATGTTCAGGACGTGGGGTGCGATGGCGTCAATCACCTCGCGCGGCGACTCCAGGGCCGCCACGGTATTGGCGGGGTCGCTGCACACGCCCAGGTACAGGCTTCCGACGCGCTCCACGACCTCCAGGATCCGGGAAGTGGGGACCTGCTCGTAGGTCTCCACTGCGATCCGCACTCCGGCTGCCTTGAACTCGGGCAGGACCTCGGTGAAGATCTCCACCGCCTCGTCCGCCGTCGGGGTGTGGCCCGGCGTGTTGAACATGGTCCGCAGCAGCGGCGCGCCAAGGATCCTGGCGATGTGCAGGAACCGGCGCAGGTGCTCCGGGCGGATGCCCTTGGTGCCCACCTCCAGGCTGATTCCGAGCGAGTCGGCGGTGGCCCGCACGGCCCGCAGTTCCTCGTCGCCCATGGTTTCCAGCGGTGCGTAGTCGCAGATCTGGAACAGGTCCACGCCCAGCGCCGCGGTCCGCTCCAGCGCCTCGTGGATGCTCAGCGGACGGGAAACCCGGTCCGAAAGCTGCCAGAAGAACGCGTAGCTGCTCAAGCCGATCCGTGAACCCTGGCCACCCGCGGCGCTCATGCCCCTCCCCCAACTGGTTCCAGCAGTGCGGACTCCAGGCCGAGCCGCTGTGCGGCCTCGTCCAGGATGTCCCGAACCGCGGCCGGGTTGTGGGCGAAGCGTCCCAGGAACAGTCCGTTGACGGCGGGGCCGAGCTGGCTGATGAGGCCTGGACCGGCACTGCCGCCGTAAATAACCCGGCTGTCTTCCTGGCCCGGGCGGCTGCGCAGGTGGGCGTCCAGTCCGGTGATGACTTCGCTGATGAACTCCGGCGAGGCCGGTTCGGCTGCACCGATGGCCCACTGCGGCTCGTACGCCACGATGGTGCGCCCGGTGCTGCCGAGGCTTCCGGCACGGTTCAGGACGCCGTCGATTTCACGGATGCAGTGCTTGATGGCATCTGCCGCGGTGCCGCTGACGGGTTCACCCACGCACAGCACCGGGGTGAGGCCGTTGCGGTAGGCGGCCGCGGTCTTCAGCCCGATTACGTCGTCGTCCTCGCCGAAGATGCGGCGCCGCTCGGCGTGGCCCACCTCGGCGTACCGGCCGCCGGTTTCGGCCACCATCTTGCCGCTGACCTCGCCGGTGAATGCTCCTTCGTCCTCCCAGAAAATGTCCTGGGCGCCTGCAGCCGCCCCGGCGGCGGACAGGATCCGCGCGCACTCGGGCAGCACCGGATGGGCCGGCAGGGCGAACAGTTCGATATCGCCGCTGCGGACGGCCGGGTGGGCCGAGGCGATCTCGGCCACGTCCCGGCACCAGTCCAGGGTGCGCTCGTAGCCGAAGTACATCTTCAGGCTGACGCCGATGATGGCCTTTGGCTGCGCGGAGCCGGACGAAGCGCGTGCACTGCCGCCGGCGGTGGAGGGGTTAGCAGGAAGTGACACCTTCGTAGTCCTTAATCAGGGTGACTTTCTCGGCGGAGGCCGAGGACTCGTCAAAGGTGTAGGTCAGCCATTCCTTGGCGAGGCGGCGGGCGAGTTCCAGGCCCACGACGCGCTGGCCGAAGGTGAGGACCTGGGCGTTGTTGCTCAGGATGGAGCGCTCAACGGAGAAGCTGTCGTGCGCGGTGACGGCGCGGACGCCGGGGACCTTGTTCGCGGCGATCGCGACGCCGAGGCCCGTGCCGCAGACCAGCAGGGCGCGGTCGGCCTTGCCGGCGGCGATGAGTTCGGCGGCGGCGATGGCCACGGACGGGTACGGGGTGTGGCTGGTGGCATCCACTCCGACGTCCTGCACGGACTCGACCAGCTCACTGGCCTCCAGGTCCGCCTTCAGGGCTTCCTTGTACTCGAATCCGGCGTCGTCGGAACCGACGACCAGGCGCAGTTTGGCGCTCATGCGTTCTCCTTAGTGGTGGTTGCTGCAGCTTTCGCCTCGGCGAAGGTGTTGTGGATTGCGCGGACGATCAGCGCCATGGATACGGCTCCGGCGTCCGGGGTGCCCAGGCTCTTCTCGGCGTGCGGGCGTGCCCTGCCCATGAGGGGCAGCAGGTTGGCGGTTTCCTCCGCGGCCTGCTGGGCCACGGTGGCTGCCGCGCCCCAGGCGTCGGTGAGGGACTGCCCGGAGCCGACGGCGTCGGCCAGGGCGTCGCGGAACGGAACCAGCACGTCCACGAGGGTCTTGTCGCCCACCTTGGCCTTGCCAAAGCCCATGATCGAGGCGGCGGCCTCCGCCACCCCGGCGGCGACAGCGCCGGCGTCGGGCGTGCTGCTGTCCCCGACCGCGTCCCCGACTGCCCGCAGGGCCATGCCCCAGAGCGCACCGGAGGTGCCGCCGGCCCGGTCGGCCCAGGCGTCGGCGGCCCGGTGCAGGGTGCTGGCCGCTCCGGCACCGCGTTCGACGGCGTCTGTTGCGGCCTCGACCGCTGCCCTGACACCGCGCTCCATGCCGATACCGTGGTCGCCGTCGCCGGCGATTGCATCGATGCGGCCCAGTTCCTCGACGTTCGCGTCGATGATGTCCTTGGCGGCGGCGAGGGCGGCCAGGACGCGGACTGCGGCTGCCCGCGATTCGTTCGTGGCTTCCGGGATCGCCACATCCTCTGCCGCTTCCGCGGACATCTCGTCGGCGTTCAGGGCGGCGGCCGTGACGGCGCCGCGGCGGAAGGCCGGGGCGTCGGCAGGTGCGTTCCAGAGGGTTTCGAGTTCCTCGTCGAGCCAGAACACGGTCAGCGAGGTGCCGCCCATGTCGAAGCTGGTGACCAGCTCGCCCACCTGCGGGTCAACAGCTTCCAGGCCGGCCTCGGCGAGGAGCTGCGCGACGCGGCGGTAGACCACGAACAGTTCCTCGTACTTGACGCTGCCGAGGCCGTTGAGGATCGGGACCACGCGTGCCCCCCGGACCTGAAGGCCCTCCGGTACCTCGGTGAGCAGCTTGCCCACGAGCAGTTCGGCGAGTTCATCCGCCGTCGGGATGTCCGTTTCATCGATGCCCGGCTCGCCGTGGATGCCCATGCCCACGGCCATCCGCCCCTCGGGGACGGTGAACAGCGGCTTCTCGGCCCCGGGGAGGGTGCAGCCGGTGAATGCGACGCCGACGGAGCGGGTGCGGTCGTTGGCGCGTTCGGCGATTTCGACGATGCGGTCCATGCTGTAGCCGGCCTCGGCTGCGGCGGCCGCGACCTTGAAGACCGTCAGGTCGCCGGCGATGCCGCGCCGCTTGTGGCGTTCCTCCAGCGGAGCGGAAGAGACGTCGTCCGTAACGGCGATGCTGCGGCAGTCGATGCCCTCACGGCGGAGGCGCTCCTGGGCCTGGGTGAAGTGCAGGACGTCGCCGGCGTAGTTGCCGTAGCCCAGCAGGACGCCCGCGCCGTTGTTGGCGGCCTTGGCGACGCCGTAGACCTGCTGCGCCGAGGGTGAGGCAAAGAGGTTGCCCATCGCGGCGCCGTGGGCCAGGCCCTGGCCCACGAGGCCGGCGAACGCCGGATAGTGCCCGGAGCCGCCGCCGATCACCAGTGCCACGGTATCCGGGGTGCTCTTCGTGCTGCGGGCCACGCCGCCGGAAACGCGCCGCACCCACCGGCCGTGGGAGGCAACAAAGCCCTCGATCATCTCATCAGCGAACGCTGCGGGTTCATTGAACAGGCGGGTCATTGGGAGCTCCTGGGCCTAACTAGCGGAAGTCGGTACGGGTGTGGGGCGGGTCTTGTCGGACCGGTGATTGAGCCTGTCGATATCTGGTCTCGACAGGCTCGACCACCGGTTGGGGTTGGGGGCTAGGGCTCCGAGTGGTGTCCGGCGCCCGCGGGGTCAAGCGCCTCGGCAGGCACACCTTCGCTGACCTTGCCGGCGCGGCTCAGTGCCACCATGAGGATGCAGGACAGGAGCATGAAGCCACCGACGACGAACATGGGCACTGTGTAGCCGCCGGTCCAGTCCTTCAGCCAGCCGGTGATGTAGCCGGCACTGAAGCCGGCCAGGTTGCCCACCGTGTTGATCAGCGCGATGCCGGCAGCGGCTGCTGCGCCGGTGAGGAACTGCGTGGGAACGGTCCAGAAGTTGGGGAGTGCGGCGAAGATCGACATCGCTGTGATGGTGATGACGGCGATCGTGGCGGCCGGTGACCCCGCGAACAGGGCCAGCGGGATGCTCAGTCCGCCGATGAGGGCAGGGATGGCGATGTGCCAGGTCTTGACGCCCCGCTTGGTGGCGTCCTTGGACCAGAAGTACAGGGCGAAAGCTGCCGGCAGGTACGGAATCGCGGTGATGAGGCCCTTCTGGAAAACATCGAACTTGGTGCCGTAGATGCCTTCGAAGCCCGCGATGATGGTGGGCAGGAAGAACCCGAGGGCGTAGAGGCCGTAGATGAAGCCAAAGTAGATGGCGGCCAGCATCCAGACGCGGCCGTTGCCGAAGACGGTGCGGACGCTGACGTGCTTGTTGCTGGCGGCGGTTTCCTTCTTTTCCTTCTCCAGGGCACCGGTCAGCCAGGTCTTCTCCTCGGCCGTCAGCCACTTGGCCTTGGCCGGGGAATCGGCCAGGTAGAACCACGCGATGACGCCGATGATGATCGCAGGGAGTGCGACGCCGAAGAACATGACGCGCCAGCCTGCGAGTCCGAAGAGGCCGTGCTGCTGGATGAGGAGGCCGGCCAACGGGGCACCGATGACGGTGGTCAGGGGCTGGGCCAGGTAGAACAGGGCAAGGATCTTGCTGCGGTGCCGGGCCGGGACCCAGAGGCTCAGGAAGAGGATGGCGCCCGGGAAGAAGCCGGCCTCGGCCACACCGAGGATGAAGCGCAGGATGTAGAGCTGCTCAACGTTGCCCACCCAGGTGAACAGGAGCGAGACGATGCCCCAGCTGACCATGATGCGGGCAAGCCAGCGCCGGGCGCCGAACTTGTGCAGGGCCAGGTTGCTGGGAACCTCGAGCAGGATGTAGCCGATGAAGAAGACACCGGACGCGAAGCCGAACTGCGCCGCGGAGAGGGCGAGGTCCGTGTTCATGCCGTTGGGGCCGGCAAAGGAGATGGCCGTGCGGTCCAGGTAGTTGATGAAGAACATCAAAGCGACAAACGGCACCAGCCGGATTGCCACTTTCCTGATTGCAGATCTTTCGACCACCGATTGTGTGGTGTCCACGTTGACTCCTAGATGTTGGTAGCCCCGGGCGCGTCCTGCTCTGGATGCTTGGGGGTTTTGTCTCAATGCCGTCCGCCGGAAGGAGACCGGCATTGGCTACGCGTTGTGAGATCAACCATACGGCCGGAAGGACAAATTGGTCAACCGGTTGACGAATTTATCTGTTTACGTCCCTTTTCTCCGGAGATTGGTCAGCCGGTTGCTACGCTTTGAAGATGTCCGAGAACTCCGCAGCCGCTACGGCCAAGATCAGCGCCGCCCTTGGCTCCATGGAACAGGGGTCGGTGGTATCCGAGGTCGCGGAACGCCTGCTGGCCTACTTCACCAGTGGGGACATAGCGGTCGGAACCCGGCTTCCGGCTGAGCGGACACTTGCCGCGTCCCTTGGCGTGGGACGCTCAGCCGTCCGCGAAGCCCTGGCGGCCCTGGAGATCTTGGGCATCGTGATTGTCAGGCCGGGATCGGGAACGTACCTGCGGGACGGCATCTCGGAACTGCTGCCCCGCACGCTGAGCTGGGGCCTCATGCTGGGCGCTCCCCGCACCCGAGAGCTGGTGGAGCTCCGGAGCGGGCTCGAGGTGCAGGCAGCGCAGCTGGCCGCCGAGCGCATCAACGATGCAGCGCTGGACCGCATGCGGGGCAATCTGCAGGCCATGGAAGACAACCTCGACGACCTGGCCGCGTTCGTCGAGGCAGACGCCGCCTTCCACCGCGAGATCGCTGTCAGCTCGGGCAACCAGGTACTCCGCGAACTGCTCCAAAGCATCCGCTCACTGCTTCGCATCTGGGTTGACCGCGCCCTGACCGACGAAGGCCACGCCGCCGCAGCGCTCAAGGAACACCGCGAAATCTTCACCGCACTGGAAGCCCATGACCCCGCCGCCGTCACCGCGACGATGCGCTCACACATGCAAACCGCCTCGCGCCGTCTGCTCGCCGGGTTTGACGCCGCCCAGTAGGCGGCCGCCCACACCGAAGGGGCGGTGCCCACGCGGCGCCTGATACCCGGCGTCCGGGAGAAGGGCTGCAGCGGCCGGGCCGCCCAGTTTTGGGGTGCGCGCCGTCAGGAATCCCAAAGGCCACCGCGCCAGCCTGTCTCCATGGTCAATGCCCAAAGCGAGCCGGCGGACTCCCGCGTCAGCGAGGCCCTGATGATGCTCGATCTGGAGCAACGGGACGTCCTGCTGGCCCTGCACTACGGTCGGCTCACGGTGGCCGAGGTGGCAGTGCAGTTCGGCATTTCTCCCGCCATGGTGAGCCGCCGGGCCCTCGCCGCCCTGAGGACCCTCCGCGGGTTGCTCGACCAGTGCGCCCACGTCCGTGACCCCGATGTCTGAGCGGACTTTTCAGTCCTTGACATCCCTGCGACCCGGGCCTACAAAGTGCCATAACAGGCAGCCGTATCTGCATTCCAGGGCTTTCATCCCCGAATCAGGAATGTCCACCACAGGAGGTTAAGATGCCAGGCCCAATCCGCATGAGTTTCGATTCCCCGGAGGAGACCCGGCCGTTCGAGGACGGCAAGGGCCAGCTCCAACTGGTCAATATGGAGCGTGGCGCCGTCGGCCGGGCCACGTTCGAGCCAGGCTGGCGGTGGTCAGAGCATGTCAAACCGATCGCCAAGACGGACAGTTGCCAGGCCGCCCACATGGGATACTTCGTCTCCGGCCGGATGAAGGTCGTCATGGATGACGGCGAGGAGATCGAGTTCGGGCCCGGCGATTTCGGGATCATCCCGCCCGGACATGATGCTTGGACCGTGGGCGATGAAGCCTGCGTGGTGATCGACTGGCAAGGGTTCTCCGACTACGCGAAGAGGTGACACCACCATTTGGGTGAGGCGGCGCCGGGCGTGACATCATACGGAGCATGGCCCAGAAAATTGCGTTCCAGGGTGAGCCCGGCGCCAACTCAGATATAGCCTGCAAGCAGATGTACCCCGGCCTGAAGAGCATTCCCTGCGCCAGCTTCGAGGACGCTTTCGAGCTGGTGTCCAGCGGCGAGACGGATCTGGCCATGATCCCGATCGAAAACTCCATCGCCGGCCGGGTGGCGGACATCCACCTGCTGCTGCCACACTCGGGCCTGCAGATCGTGGGAGAGTTTTTCCTGCCCATCCACTTCGACCTGCTCGGCATCCCCGGCAGCACCATCGAGGGGGCTACCGAGGTCCACAGCCACATTCACGCCCTGGGCCAGTGCCGGAAGCTGATTCGTGAGGCCGGCCTCAAACCTGTGATCGCCGGCGATACCGCAGGGTCGGCCCGTGAGGTGCGCGAGTGGAACGATCCCACCAAGCTGTCCCTGGCGCCGCCGCTGGCCGCCGAGCTCTACGGCCTTGAGGTTCTGGCTTCCGCGGTGGAGGACGACCCCTCCAACACCACACGTTTTGTAGTCCTTGCCAGGGAGACGGAATTGCCGGCCCGGAAAACCCTGCCCGGACCGGCAGTCACGAGCTTCGTGTTCCGTGTGCGGAACGTCCCCTCCGCGCTCTACAAGGCCTTGGGCGGCTTCGCCACGAACGGCGTCAACATGACCCGGCTCGAAAGCTACATGGTGGGCAACGAGTTTGCCGCAACCATGTTCATGGCGGATGTCGAGGGGCACCCCGAGGACCTGCCGCTGAAGCTTGCGCTGGAGGAGTTGGACTTCTTCACTACCGAGGTATGGATCCTTGGCGTCTACCCGGCTGCCGAACACAGAACACAGCGGGCTGCCGGCAATTAACCCGCTGCCTTGCCCGGCGGCTTGTTCCGGTCCTTGAGGACCTCCCGGACCAGAAGCCCTGCCAGGAGGGCCCAGAACGCCGCGCCGATACCCATGAAACTCAGCCCTGATGCGGCCACGAGGAAGGTCACGACGGCGCCCGTCCGTTCGCCGGCTTCCGCCAGCGCCGAGGCGGCTGAGCTTGCGAGCGTGCCCAGCAGGGCGAGTCCGGCGACGGCTTCCAGCACGCCCGGCGGAGCCGCAGCCACCAGCGCGGCCAGCCCGGCGGAGAAGCCTCCCAGAAGGAGGTAGGCCAGCCCGGAGACAAAGCCTGCCACCCAGCGCCGGCTTCGGTCGGCGCCTGCTTCCTCCCCGGCGGCCAAAGCGGCGCTGAGAGCGGCAAGGTTGATGGCGTGGCCGCCGAACGGCGCAGCCACCAACGTGCCGGCACCGGTGACCAGCATGGAGGCACGCCATGGCGCCCGGTAACCGAAGGACCCCAGGACCGCCACTCCGGGAACGTTCTGGGATGCCATGGTGACGATGTACAGCGGCAGTGCGATGCCCGCCACGGCGCCCAGTGACCACGAAGGCGTGGTCCACTCCATCACCGGCAGCAGACCGTCCGCCGGCACAGCCCGTCCGTCAGCAACCACCTGGACCACGATGCCCGCGAGCGCCACGGCCAGCGCGCCGGGCACCGACCAGCGGGGCGCGAACCGTGACAGCACCAGCCAGCACAGCAGCACCGGAACCACCAGGAGCGGAGCGGTCTGCAGCGCCTTCACGGGGGCGAGGCACAAGGGCAGCAGAACCCCCGCCAGCATGGCCTGCGCCAAGGGCGTCGGGATGCTGCTGATGAGCCTGCCCAAAGGGCGGACCATCCCCGTCACAGCGATCAGAACCCCGGTCACCAGAAAGGCGCCGACGGCGGCGGCCCACCCGCCGTCGGGAACGCCGGCGACGGCCAGCAGGGCGGCCCCCGGCGTCGACCAGGCGAGTGTTACCGGAAGCCGGCTCCGCCAGGCGAGGAGCACAACGCCCGCGCCCACCACCAAGCAAAGAGCCAGCAGGCCGCTCGATGCCTGCTGCGAATTTGCCCCCACGGCACGGAGGCCGGAGAGAATCACGGCGAAGGTCGAGGTGAAGCCGACAAGCGCCGTCACTATGCCCGCCATGACCGGCCTGACCAGCCCCTCGGAAACGGGGGCGGCGGGGTCGCGGGATATTCGGAGCAATGACAGCGGCATGTGAAAGTACGTTACCGGAGTCCAGTCTGCAGGCACCTTGTCACCGGGGCGACGGCGGATGCACACTTTGGTGCACCACCTGTCCTGACCGCCAGGCCCAAGGAGTCCGCCGTGAACCCGTTGCATGAGTTGATTGATGCCATTGAACACTTCGACCGGCTGGACGGGGTGGCTTCCACCATCTCCAAGGCCGTTGGTAAAGCAGTGCAGCCGCGGCCGGTCCGCAACGCCCTCAGCGGCTCGTCACTTGGCCATCCGCTGCATCCCGTCCTGACGGATTTCCCCATCGGGGCCTGGACCATGGCAACTGTCCTGGACACCGCGGGAGGGCCCGCTTCCGAGCAAGCCGCGGACATCCTGATCGCCGTCGGGATAGCAACGGCGGTCCCAACCGCAGCCGCCGGCCTCAACGACTGGTCCGACACGCAGGGAAAGTCACGGCGGGTGGGCCTGGTCCACGCGGTTGCCAACGGATCGGCGCTCTGCCTGTTCTCGTCCTCTGCCGTTGCCCGGGCCTCCGGCAGCCGGAGCATCGGAAAGGCCCTTGGGCTGGCCGGCTTCGGTGTACTGATGTTCGGCGGCTTCCTCGGCGGCCACCTCAGCTTCAGCAATGCGGTCAACGTCAACAAGACCGCAGGCAGGACAGGCCCGCGGGAGTGGACGCCCGTCCTGGCCGAGTCCGAACTCGGAGACGGGGAGCACCGAAAAGTGGACGCGGGCAAAATCTCGGTCCTGCTGTACCGCTCCGGGGCCGGGATCCTGGCTCTGGACAGCGTGTGCAGCCACATGGGAGGGCCGCTCGAGGAGGGAACAGTCGCGGAGGGCTGCGTCACCTGCCCCTGGCACGGCAGCACGTTCCGGCTCGGGGACGGCCACATAGTCAGGGGGCCGGCAACCACCCCCCAGCCAAGTTACGAAGCCCGCGTTAACGACGGCCAGATCGAGGTCCGCCGGCGCGGCTAGGCGCCTCCGGCAACGTGCAGTTTGCCTCTGGCGTCCACACCCGGCTGCTGATAGATTGCCCACCTCAGAGCGAAGGAGTCCTGGGGAGGGCACCGTGGGAATTACGGATCCGCATGCCATCCACATGGCGTGGGCCGCGCGCTTTAATGCCAGGGACGTCGACGGAATGCTGGAATTCTTCGAGCCGGATGCGGTGTTTGTTCCCCAGCCCGGCGTGCCCACGACGGGCGAAGACAGCGTCAACGCGATGATGGGATTCCTGCAGGCGGGGCTGCCCATGAGGATGACTACGCGCCACGTCTACATCCTCGGCGATATTGCCCTCGCCATAGCCGAATGGGCCATTAAGGGCACGGCGGCAGACGGCAGCAGCGTGGACCTCCACGGCACAACGGCAGACGTCCTGCGCAAGGGACGCGAGGGATGGAAGTTCGCCATCGACAACCCCTTCGGCACCGCCTGAACCGCCGCCTGCACCGAGAGCTGCATGTGGCTTCCCTGACCCCGCCCGCTCCGCACAGGCCCGCCCGCAAAAAATTCGTGGCTGCCTGTCGATTTCCGCAAAACCTGTTCGACGGAATAGTAGACGGACGCACACAGCGTCCACGTCAAGGCAAGGAGAGAACCATGAAGTACATGTTCATCATGCGCGCCACGGACGAAGCCATCGAGGCATCGAAGCAGGTTCCGTTCGAGGAGATCCTCAACCAGATGGGCGCCTACAACGAACAGCTCATCAAGGCGGGCGTCATGCTCGCCGGTGAAGGCCTGACCGACCTGTCCGAGGGCTCGGCCTTCGTGGTCGATTTCTCCGAAGAACCGCCCGTGGTGACGGACGGCCCCTACGGCGAAACGCACGAGCTGTTCAACGGCTTTTGGATTGTCCAGGTGGCCTCCAAAGAGGAGGCGAAGGAGTGGGCCAGCCGCTGCCCGCTTGGTCCCGGATCGAAGCTTGAGGTCCGCCGGATTGCCGAGGCCGACGACTTCGCCGACTTTGCGGACAACGAGTACATCAAGAAGGAAGCAGTGTGGCGCCAGGAGCTGAACCAGCCTTGAGCCGGCTGACGGACCGCTGACGGAGCCGGGAAGACCTGACGGGGACGGAGCGGGCGGTGAACGAAAGGGCTGTGAACGGAGGGGCGGCGATGGAGGAGGCTGCGGCTGCGGTCCGGCGCCGCGTTGATGCCCTGTGGCGCATCGACGGTGCCCGCATCGTCGCCGCCCTCGCCCGTGCCACCCGAGACGTTGGCTTCGCGGAGGATCTGGCCCAGGAAGCCTTGGCCGAGGCCCTGGCTCAATGGCCGGAATCCGGGACGCCGGACAATCCTGCCGCCTGGCTCACCGCCGTCGCCAAGCGCAAGGCCATCGACGCGTGGCGCCGGTCCGAGCGGCTGGAGGAGCGGTACCGGGCCATGGCCCGGGACTTGGAAGACGACGACGGCGTGGCCTGGGTTCCGCTGGAGGACGACGTGCTCAGGCTCGTGTTCGCCGCCTGCCACCCGGTCCTCTCCCGGGAGGCCCAGATGGCGCTGACGCTGCGCGTGGTGGGCGGCCTCACCACCGAGGAGATCGCAAGGCTGTTCCTCGTTCCCGTCGCCACCGTGCAGCAGCGCATCGTGCGGGCCAAGAAAACGCTGGCGGCGGCCCGGGTGCCATTTGAGGTTCCCGAGCCCAACGAGTGGGGCGCCCGGCTGGGAGCAGTCCTCGGCGTCGTCTATCTGATGTTCACCGAAGGGTACGCCGCCACCACGGGAGATGTGTGGATCAGGCCAGACCTGGCCCACGAGGCCCTGCGGATCGGGCGCATCCTGGCCGGGCTGGTCCCCAGCGAACCGGAGGCCCACGGGCTGGTGGCCCTGATGGAGTTCCAGGCGTCCCGATTCCCCGCCCGGACCGCTCCCGACGGGTCTCCGATCCTGCTGGCGGACCAGGACCGGACCCGGTGGGACCGTGCCCAGATTGGCCGGGGCCAGGCCGCCCTGCGCCGCTGCGACGGGCTGGGCCGGGGCCGCGGCAACTACGCGCTGCAGGCCGCGATCGCCGAATGCCACTCCATGGCGCCTAGCGTCGAGGACACTGACTGGCAGCGCATCGTCCTGCTCTACGAGGCGCTGGGCAGGATCGCTCCCAGTCCCGTGGTGGAACTGAACAGGGCCGTGGCGGTGTCCATGGCCACCGGACCGGCGGCCGCGCTGGCCATCGTGGACGGCCTCGCCGCCGGAGGGGCCCTGCGCGGAACGCACCTGCTGCCCAGCGTCCGCGGGGAACTGCTGGTCCGGCTTGGGCGGACCGCGGAGGCGCGCTCCGAATTCGTGGCGGCCGCCGGACTGGCCAGGAACCAGCGCACCCGGGAGCTCCTGGAGGAACGCGCCGCTGGCATCTGACCAGGTGTGATGACCCCGGCAGGACACCTCGGAGCAGCGAACAACGGGGCAGCTGGGCACCGATCCATTGCGGTCCATTGCGGCGGGAGGAGGCGGGGGGAACAATGGGCCGTAGCGTGCTTTCTCGGCAGATCGGACCAAAAGCATGACCCGCATCCTGCTCATCGGCCCGCCCGGCTCGGGCAAAGGCACCCAGGCGCACCGGCTCAGCGGACAGCTGCACATCCCCGAGATCTCCACCGGAGACATGTTCCGCAGCCATCTGGCCAACGGCTCCGCCCTGGGCCGGGAAATCAAGGAATTCCTCGACGCCGGCAACCTTGTTCCGGATAACCTCACCACCGCCATGCTGCGGGAGCGGCTGCAGGAACGGGACGCGCGGAACGGCTTCCTGCTGGACGGCTATCCGCGCAACGTGAGCCAGATGGACGACCTAGACAGCCTCTTGGACGCGGCAGGGACCAGACTCGACGCCGTGGTGGAAATTACCGCCCATGACGACGAGATCGTCCGGCGGCTGCTGCTCCGCTCCGAGGCGGAGGGTCGCAGCGATGACACTGAGGATGTTATCCGCCACCGGCTGGAGCTGTACCGGCAGGAAACGGAGCCCGTCATCGAGCGCTACGGCCGGCGCGCGCTGCTGGTAAGCGTGGACGGGACGGCTGACGTTGACGCCGTCACCGTCAGCGCGCTGCAGGGCATCGAGGCCGTCAGGGCGCGGCCCTGACAAGCGTGCGCCCTGGTGAGAGCGCCGCTCACCCCGTCTTCCAGACATACCGCCGTTCGGGACGTCCGACGCCGTACTTGAGTGTCACGTCTACCAGCCCCTCATCGTTGAGGTACTCCAGATAGCGCCGCGCGCTGACGCGTGACGTCCCCACCTCAATGGCCAGTTCCGCTGCCGACACGTCGGCCCCCGCGGCGCGCAGCGCCTTCTCCACCACCTGGAGCGTCTCGGCACTGCAGCCCTTCGGCAGGGGACGGTCCGCGCGTTCGAGCCCGAACACGCGGTTGACGTCCGACTGCTCCGCCACGTCCTTGGACGAGTCGAGGCTCTGGTAGGTGTTGCGGTAGTGCTCCAGCCGCTCCTGCAGGTCGGTCTGCGAAAAAGGCTTGATCAGGTAGTGGACGATCCCGCCGCGAAGCGCCTTCCGCACGGTCTCCACCTCGCGCGCAGCACTGATGACCAGCACGTCCAGTTCGGGCGCCACATCCCGCAGCTGGTGCATCAGGTCCAGTCCGTTGACGTCGGGCAGGTGGATGTCCAGCAGCACCAGGTCCGGCTGCAGCCGTGCGGTCTCCAGCACCGCCTGCGCGCCCGTGTGCGCCACCCCGACGACGGCGAAACCCGGCGTTCGCTGGATAAAGCCGGCGTGGACTTTGGCCACCATGAAGTCGTCGTCGACGATAAGTACCTTGATCAAAGCTGCTCTCCCTTACGCGTCAGCAGTTCTGCGCATCAGCAGTGCCGTAAACACCGCACCGTGGTCGTTCTGCACCGTGAGCCGCCCGCCCCGCCGCTGACAGACCACCTTGGCGAGCGCCAGGCCATAGCCGCGGCCGCCGTCGGGCGAGTTCTTGGTACTGAACCCCTGCCGGAAAATGTCGTCCATGACCTCCACCGGGACCCCCGGTCCCGAGTCCCGCACGTCAACCCGGACGCCGCCGTCGTCCTCTCCGATCAGCACCTCGACCTTCGCTTCGGCGGTGTTGGTGACGGCGTCGAGGGCGTTGTCCACCAGGTTGCCCACCACAGTGGTCAGGTCACGGGACAGTTCCTCATCCACCCTGCCCAGCCGGGATTCCTCTGCGAGCTGCAGGGACACCCCGCGCTCGGCGGCGAGACTGGACTTTGCAATGAGCAGGGCGGCGAGGGCGGGGTCTTCGATCCTGCTGGTCACGTCGTCATTCAGGCGGGTCCGGTTCGACGTCGTGCCGTTGACGAACTGCACGACGGCGTCATACTCGCCGATCTGGATCAGGCCCGAGATCGTGTGCAGCTGGTTGGCGAACTCGTGTGCCTGTGCCCGGAGGGTGTCGGTGGCCGTCCGCGTCGTACCCAGCTCGCGCTCCAACGACGCCAGTTCCGTCCGGTCGCGCAGGGTGGTGACCGAGCCGATCACGCGTCCGTGCGAGCGCATGGGCATCCGGTTCAGGACCAGCAGCTTCTCCCCCACCAGCACCAGCCGGTCCGAGCCTGGCTGGTCCTCAGTGAGGACCTCGCGCAGCGCCGCCGGCACGGCAAGGCTGCCCAGGTCCTTGCCCACGCAGTCGTGCGGCAGGTTCAGCAGGCTCCGCGCACTGTCGTTGACCACCGTGATCCGCTCCTGGGGGTCCAGTGCAACCACGCCCTCCTTGAGCCCGTGCAGCATGGCCTCCCGGTTCTCCACCAGGCCTGTGATCTCGTCCGGCTCCATGCCCAGCGTCTGGCGCTTGACCCGGCGGGCCAGCAGGAGCGAGCCTGCCACACCCAGGACACTCGCCACGCCCAGGTACGTCAGCAGGTTCGGAACCGCATCGCCCAGCCGCTCCAGCACGGAAGGGTAGTTCCTGCCAACCACGGCAATTCCGACCATTTTCCCGGCGTCGTCCAGTACCGGCACGTGCGCGGCGACCGCTTCCCCTGCCCCCGTTCCAACAACACCCGTCCAGGCCCTCCCGGACATCACCGCGCTGTCGCCGAGTTCCAGCTTCCGGCCCTCCTGGGACGGGTCCGACGACGTCACCACCGTCCGGTCGGCACGGGCCAGCGCCACCTGGGACGAACCCGAAATGGTCCGCACCGCCTCTGACACCGAGGGGAGCACGGAGTTGCCCTGGGGCTGGGCATCCGGCAGCAGGCTGCGGACTGCAGGGTTGGCCGCCAACGTCTCGGCTGCTGAAAGCGAAAGGCGGCCCTCGACCCTTTCAAAGGCTGCAGCCGACTGTGCCAGGGAGATCGCCACCACGGCCACCAGCACAGCCAGCACAATGAGGAGCTGCAGCCGAAGATACTGCCCCGCAAGGGACATTCCTCGCCGTCGAGTCATGTGCTGCTGTTCTTCCTGTGGATCCGTGGGTGGGGTGAACTATACCTGACACGGTACCGGGCCTACCCCTTCGTTTGCCGCCCTGTTGGACAGCGGAAACGTGAACGAAATGAACTTAACTTTCTCTGCTTACACAAGAGTGAGCCCCGTCACGTTCGGCCCTAGCATCGGAAGCACCCCCGATCAACGGATTCAACGAGAAGAGGAACAACATGCGCGGATTGAGCGCATTGCGCGTTGCGGCAGTGGCGGCAGGCATCGCCCTGATGGCCTCAGGCTGCGGAGCAACCGGCAAGACTGCCGCCGGCCCCTCCACGAGCGGAGCCAGCACCGCCCCCCTTACCGGGCTTCGCATCATGGTGCCGAACACCGCGGGCGGCGGTTACGACACCACGGCCCGCGCCGCGGCGAAGGTTCTCGAGGACGAGAAGCTGGCCACCAACCCGGAGGTCTTCAACCTGGCCGGCGCCGGCGGCACCGTCGGCCTGGCCCGCATCGTCAACGAAAAAGGCAACGGCGACCTCGCCATGCTCATGGGCCTGGGCGTCGTCGGCGCCAGCTACACCAACAAGTCCGAGTCCAAGCTGACCGACACCACCCCGCTGGCGAAGCTCATTGAAGAGCCCGGCGCCATCATGGTCTCCAAGGACTCCCCGTACAAGACCATCGACGATCTTGTCACCGCCTGGAAGAAGGACCCGTCCAAGGTCAGCGTCGGCGGCGGCTCGTCGCCCGGCGGCCCGGACCACCTCCTGCCCATGCAGCTCGCAGGCGCCGTAGGCATCGACGCCAAGAAGGTCAACTTCGTTTCCTACGACGGCGGCGGCGACCTGCTCCCGGCCATCATCGGCAACAAGCTCGGCTTCGCGGCTTCCGGAGCCGGCGAATACATCCAGCAGATCAAGTCCGGAGACATCCGCGTGCTGGCGACCAGCGGCGAAAAGCGGCTGGAAGGCGTTGACGCCCCCACGCTCAAGGAATCCAACATCGACCTGGTGTTCACCAACTGGCGCGGCATCGTGGCTCCCCCCGGCGTCAGCGACGCCGACCGCGACGCCCTGATCGCCACCCTGGAGAAGATGCATGAGTCGGCAGCCTGGAAGGAGACCCTGAAGACGCGCGGCTGGACCGATGCCTTCATCACCGGCGACGAATTCAAGTCCTTCCTCACCGACCAGGACAAGCGCGTTGCCGACGTTCTGACGAAGCTCGGCCTGGCGTGACCTCTCTGTCCACCCGCCTTAAAGGCCGCTCCGAGCTGGGCGTCGCAGCCCTGCTCGGGGCGGTCGGCGCCTTGGTCCTCCTGGACGCAACGCGCCTGGTTGTGCCCTACTCCCAGTCAGACCCGGTGGGCCCCAAGACCCTGCCCATCGTCGTGGGAGCACTCCTGGTGGTTTGCGCCGTGATGCTGGCCGTGAACGTCTTGCGCGGCGGCCGCGGCGAGGCTGAGGCCGGCGAGGACGTCGACCTGACCCACCCCAGCGACTGGAAGACCGTCCTCCCGCTGGCCGGCGCCTTCATCGCCAACATCCTGCTCATCGACTGGGCCGGCTGGGTCATCTCCGGAACGGTGCTCTTCTGGGGCAGCGTCTGGGCGCTCGGAAGCCGCCACTACGTCCGTGACGGACTGATCTCCTTGGCGCTTGCCCTGCTGACCTTCTACGGCTTCTACCTCGGCCTCGGCATCGGACTTCCCGCCGGGCTCCTTGAAGGGATTCTCTAGATGGACATCGTGTCCTCACTCATGGACGGGTTCGCGACGGCGCTGACCCCCATGAACCTCCTGTACGCGTTCATCGGCGTCCTGCTGGGCACCGCCGTCGGCGTCCTGCCCGGCATCGGCCCGGCCATGACCGTGGCCCTGCTGCTTCCCGTGACAACCGTCCTGGAACCGACCAGCGCCTTCATCATGTTCGCGGGCATCTACTACGGCGGCATGTACGGCGGCTCGACAACGTCGATCCTGCTTAACACCCCCGGCGAATCGTCCTCGGTGATCACGGCCATTGAAGGCAACAGGATGGCCAAGGCCGGCAAGGCCGCCCAGGCCCTCGCGACGGCGGCCATCGGCTCGTTCGTCGCCGGCACCATCGGCACCACCCTCCTGGTGGTCTTCGCGCCGATCGTCGTCCAGTTCGCCGTCAGCCTCGGTTCGCCGAGCTACTTGGCCATCATGGTGCTCGCGCTGCTGGCAGTCACTGCAGTCCTGGGTGCCTCACGGCTGCGCGGCTTTGCTTCCCTCGGCCTCGGCCTGGCCATCGGCCTGGTGGGTATCGACTCCGTGACAGGCCAGCGTCGCCTCACCTTCGGCCAGCCCCTGCTGGCCGACGGCCTCGACGTCGTCGTTGTCGCGGTGGCGATCTTCGCCGTCGGCGAGGCCCTCTGGGTCGCGGCGCACCTGCGCCGTACCCCACTGCAGATCATTCCCGTCGGCCGGCCGTGGATGGGCAAGCAGGACTGGAAGCGGTCCTGGAAACCGTGGCTGCGCGGCACCGCCCTGGGTTTCCCCTTCGGGGCATTGCCCGCCGGCGGCGCCGAGATCCCTACTTTCCTGTCCTATGTGACCGAGAAGCGGCTGTCCAAGCACCCTGAGGAGTTCGGCAAGGGCGCCATCGAAGGCGTCGCCGGACCCGAGGCTGCCAACAACGCCGCCGCGGCCGGCACGCTGACCCCGATGCTGGCGCTGGGCCTGCCGACGAACGCCACGGCCGCCGTCATGCTCGCAGCGTTCGTGCAGTTCGGCATCCAGCCCGGACCGCTCCTGTTCGCCAATGAAGGACCCCTTGTCTGGGCGCTGATCGCCAGCCTCTTCATCGGTAACCTGCTGCTCCTTCTGGTGAACCTGCCCCTGGCACCGGTGTGGGCCAAGCTGCTCCGGCTGCCCCGGCCCTACCTGTACGCCGGCATCCTGTTTTTCGCCACGCTGGGCGCCTACGCAGTGAACCTGCAGGCCTTCGACCTGGTGATCCTGCTGGTCCTGGGCGCGCTCGGCTTCCTGATGCGCCGCTACGGCCTGCCCGTGCTGCCGCTGATCCTCGGCCTCATCCTTGGGCCTCGTGCCGAAGGCCAGCTGCGGAAGACCCTGCAACTGAGCGCGGGCGACGTGTCCGGCCTGTGGAGCGAGCCGATCGCCGTCGTCGTTTACATCATCGTGGCCCTGGTTCTGGCCTGGCCGCTCCTCGCAAAGCTCTGGCGCCGCCTGCGGCCGCGGAACGCCGGGCTTGTCATGGCGGGTGGACCTGCCGATGGCCCCTCGGATGAGGAACCCGCAGCCGGCTCGTATCTTTCACCCGCTGTCGAGGCACCTGCGGCTGTGCGACGTGATGATGCCGGCCGCCGCCGCGCAGATGCCGCGGAAGCCAACTACGCCAACCACGCCAACCACGCCAACCACGGACAGGAGAACCCGTGAGCATCATCGTCGGCTACGTCCCCACGGCTGAGGGGACCGCAGCCCTGGACCGCGCCATCACTGAGGCACACAAGAGCCAAAGCCGGCTGGTCATCATCAACTCCTCCCGCGGAGATGCCATCGTGGACAAACGGTACGCCCAGGCTGCGGACATCAACGAGGTGACGCAACGGCTGGAGCAGGAAGGGATCGACCACTTGGTGCTCCAGCCCGTCCGCGGCAACGACGCAGCCAACGAGGTGCTGGATGCCGCGGAGAAATACCGGGCCGAACTCATCGTGATCGGCCTCAGGAAGAGGACCCCGGTTGGGAAGCTGATCATGGGCAGCACGGCCCAGCAGATCCTGCTGGAGGCATCCTGTCCCGTGCTCGCCGTCAAGGCCAGCTAGCCTCAGGAGGTAGGGGCCCGCACACCAGCGGGTTCCTACCTCTTTCGTTTAAGCCGTATTTGGCTTCAGCGCAGATTTTGTTTCCGGCCAGGCCTCATTTCCAGCAGAAGGACAGCATGCACCAGCTCGCCATTCTCGATGATTACCAGCGTGTGGCACACCGCTTTGCCGATTGGAGCTCCCTCGAGCAGCGTGGCGTCGCCGTCACCGTGTACAACCATCACTTCGCCTCCGAATCGGAGGCTGTGGAAGCGCTGCGGGAGGCCGACATCATCATTGCCATGCGGGAGCGGACGCCGTTTCCCGGCCGCATCCTCGAAAAGCTGCCCCGGCTGAAACTGCTGGTCACCACGGGCGCGGCCAACGCCTCGATCGACGTGGTGGCAGCATCACGGCTGGGGATCACCGTCTCTGGAACGGGCGGCTCCCCCGCGGCCGCGCCCGAGCTGACGTGGGCACTGCTGCTGGCGTTTGCCCGGAACCTGACGCAGGAGGAAGCCGCATTGCGCGACGGGCGGTGGCAGACTGGCGTCGGCTTCGAACTGTCCGGCAGGACCCTTGGAATTGTGGGGCTCGGGAAGATCGGAACGCGGATCGCCGGCTACGGCCGGGCCTTCGGTATGGAGGTGCTGGCCTGGAGCCAGAACCTGACCGAGGAGGCCGCTACGGCGGCAGGCGCACGGAAGGTCGGCAAAGACGAGTTGTTCCGGGAGTCCGACGTCGTGTCCCTGCATCTGCGGCTGTCGCCCCGTTCGGAGGGAACAGTCGGTGAACGCGAACTGCGGCTGCTCGGCCCGGACGGCGTGCTGGTAAATACCGCCCGCGGCCCCCTGGTGGACCAGCAGGCGCTCGTCACCGCGCTGCATGAGGGCTGGATCCGCGGGGCGGCACTCGACGTGTTCGACCAGGAACCGCTGCCGGCCGCCCATCCCCTCCTTGACGCCCCACGGACCCTGCTAACCCCGCATCTTGGATACGTGACCGACGCCAGCTACCGGGCGTTCTTCGGCGGCGCACTCGAGGACGTCAGGGCATGGCTGGACGGTTCCCCCATCAGGACGCTGACTCCGTAGCGTTCCGTGAACGGCAGGACCCGATCCGGGCGCTGACTCCGTAGCGTTCCGTGAACGGCAGGACCCCCTCGGAATTGCGGTTTGGTACGTCGGAATATGGCGCCCCTTAGGCGGCCGCTCGTGTGCACCAGTCGGGCCATGGATCCAAAGGCAGCGACGTGCTCAGTCCCGCGAGGACCCCGGGGTCGTCTATGCAACCGAAGTCATTGGGCTCGTCTGGCTCACAGAGCTGGTCTGGCTCATAGGGCTCGTCTAACTCATCCGGTGGCGCAGGCCAGTGAGGCGGCTCTGGTGGGATCGGTGGATCCTGCCATTCCTGGCCAGGCAACGTCTCGGGACAGTGTGGTGGTTCCCAGCCCTGTTGTTCGCTGGGGTAGGAGCGGGCCGACGGTGAGATCCAGCCGGGTGGGGTGTCCCGCGTGGCTCCGACAGGTTTCCAGGCTGTGGTGTGTTTGAGTCTGTGGTGTTTGGGGCAGGGCTGGCCAAGGTTCGTGACGCCGGTGCCGCCGCCAGCGGACCAGGCGAGGATGTGGTCGGCGTCGTTGTCGAGGGAGTGGTTGTTGCAGGCCGGGAAGGTGCACCGCGCGTCTCTGAGCCGGAGCCATTGGCGCATTGGCTTGGTGAGCCGGTAGCTGGTGCGCCCGATCTCCAGCGGAGCTCCGTCCCGCGGATCGGTCGGGACCCGAAAAAATGATGAAGCGCCGTCGGCGACGAGCCGGCGGGCCATGGACGGCGGGATCGGCCCGTACCCGTCGAGTGTGGCTGGTTCCTCGGTCAGGCCGAGCAGCGAGAACACCGGAACCGTGACCAGGACCTGCGCCGCCGGAGACGGGCTTCGTTCAGCCACCCCGCGCACCAGCCACGCAGCCGCAACGTCCACGCGCAACTGGGTCAGGGTCCGGGACTCGGCGGGGCCCTGCAGGGCGCGGGCGGCGGTAGTGGCGCGGTCCCAGATCGCGGCAGCCTGGTCCGCGGGCAGGTACGCGGAGAGCCAGGCCATGCCGTCCCGGTCCGGCACATACTCCAGCCGGCGGTCCTTCACACTGCTCCGGTGCCGGGCCTCGATGCTGACCGGATGATGCCGCTCCCGCCAGTACCGCGCCTTGGCCCGGAACCTGCCCGCGGACCAGTTCCCCGGCAAAGCATCCGCGCGCGTACCCGGGAGCGTCCGGGTCGAGAAAATGGGCTTCCAGAGCCGGGGCCGCGGCGGGCTCCAGGTTGGCTGTTTCGTCACACAAGATCCGCGCGTGCTGAAAGGAAATCCGCCCTGACTCCAGCGCGGAAAGCGTCACTGGCCGCTCGGTGGTCAGGGTCAGCGCCTCGCACAGCAGGGCGCCGGCACTGCGTTCGCTCACGGTCAGGGCACCCGCGACCTCAGCGGTCACGGACATTTCCCGGGCGCTGCCCTCCTGCGCCGAAGTGGCCGGTCCCGCCAAGGCCTCGTCAAGGGTCGAATACCCCGCGGCCAAATGGACTTTCAGAGCCGCCAGCCGGGCCTCCAGGCTGCCCAACTCAGCCAAGCCGTCCAAACATGCATCCGCCCGGTCCCGAAGCGGATCAGCCGCAGCAGGATCCACACCCGCAACAGGATCAGCACCGTCAGTCCCGGCGGCCCGACGCACAACAACAGCCAACGCAGCGACGCCGGACACAATGCCCTTCATCGTCTCCACCGTTGCTTTGCCATCCATAACCACAGCATGTCAGGAGGCAGTGACATTTTGGCCCGCCGTGGTGCACTCCCGCATCCAGGGTTCAGGTACCCTCGATAGCCCCGGAACCGTCGAGCGTAACGGTGCCTGCGTCGCCGTCGACCGTCACGTGCTGTCCGCTGGAAACCCGCTGGGTAGCCACGCCCGTTCCAAGGACTGCGGGAATGCCGTATTCCCGGGCGACAATCGAGCTGTGGCTCAGAGGTCCGCCAACATCGGTGACGACGCCGGACGCCATCGCAAACAGCGGTGTCCATGCGGGAGTGGTCATCCGTGCCACCAGCACCTCGCCAGGCTGCATGGAGGCGAAGTCGTCGGGGCCGTGCAGCAGCCGGGCCGCCGCGCTCACCTGCCCGGAACTCGCGCCAACGCCGGTGATGACGTCACCGGACCGCTGCACCGAACGCGCCGGCATCATGCTGCCAAAGGCCCGTTCCATCCAGCGGCTCTCGGGCAGCAGCTGCGGGGCCGCGGCTTTCCGCTGGCCCCGCCACAGCATCTTGCGCTGTTCAACGGCCTCCGCACGCACCGGCCGGTCCGTTCCGGTGATGGCCGCGCCGTGGGTGGCAAGCCCGAAGTCGATGGCGTTGCGGAGTTCGTCGAGGCGGAGCCAGAAGATGTCGGACGGCGCGGCGATGACACCCGAGGCTGTGAGCCGCTCCCCCAGTTCCAGCAGCATCCGGCGCATCAGCGGCCAGGCGAGTCCGACGTCGGCCAGCGCGTCCTCGCGGACGGGCGCCGCCTTCTGCGCCCAGCGCAGCAGCCTGCGGAAGACGGCCCGGCGGCGTGGCCCGAGCCTGGCGCTGACCAGCCGGCTCTGCGCTTCCCGCCGGTCGGCTGAGCGCTGCTGGCGCTCGTGCGGGTCCTTCCCCTGCCCCCGCACGAAATACCGCAGGGTCTCCAGCAGGGCGGAGGGGTCATCGGCGGGCACGGGATTGATGAAGTCCAGGTTGTAGACGGCATGCCCGTAACGGTCCAGGTGCCGCTGGAGACGGGAACGCCACTGGTTCCAGTCTTCCTGGTCCACGTTCCCGCCCGCGCCCGCAGGAGGCGTTCCGCTGCGGAGAGCTTCGGCGATGCCGGCCGCTGATCCTTCCGTGACGGCCGAGGCAAGCTGCGGCCTCTCGCGGGTCCACGCTGCAAGGTCGTACAGGGATTTCTCCGCGCGGATGGGTTCGCTGTCGTAACCGAGGAGGAAAACCTCCGCGGAGGGGTCGCCGGGCCGGCGGACGAGCTTGTCGTAGTAGCTCCGGAACATGATCTCGCTGGTTGCGGCGATGGGGATGATGGACTGCACGGCGGTGTAGTACGCCGCGCCGGCGTCCAGCAGCGCCGAGATTCCCGCCAGCAATTCGGCGGCCGGACGGTCCGCCGGCGGCTTGGCAGCCCAGAACTTCACGAGTCCGCGGTACTTCGGATGCGAGTGGTCGCGCCAGCCCTTGATTCCCATGTGGGCCTTGCCCTGGGCCAGCGCGCGCATCGCCGTCAGGGACTTGCCCATCACCCGCCGCATTCCGGCGTTGTTGTAGTAGTAGTACGCGTAGCCGTTGACGGTGGGCAGCGAGACGTCCCCGGGCCGCACCACGCTCTTGCCGAATGCCTCATTCAGCAGGGCGTTCAGTGACCGCACCACGGCGCCGTCGATGAGGTCGGCGAACAGGGGCGACAACGGGTCCGGCAGCTGTTCAACGATGCTGGCCCGGAAGTACATGCCGTTCGGGTAGGGCAGCGGCCACTCCGTCGGGGGATCGGCCGAGGGCTCGGACAGGGCGGTGATGGGACGGGCCTGCAGAATGAAGAAGTCCCCGGCCGCCTGCGCCCACTCGATGTCCTGGGGCACCCCGAAGTGCTTGGCGATGGCGGTTCCCTGGCGGGCCAGCGCGGCCGCCGCGTCGTTGTCGAGCACGGGCGCCCGGCGCTTCCCGTCGGGGACCGGCTGCTCCCTGGTGCCCGTTCCGTCGTAGACGGTCATGACCTCCTTGTCCGCCGTCCGGCGCTGCGCCACGCGGCCGGACGCGGCGTCCACCACCACGTCGTCCGTGGTGACGGCCCCGCTGACCACGGATTCGCCCAGCCCCCAGGCGGCGCTGATCACCACCTGGTCGCGGCGGCCGGTGGCAGGGTTGGCGGTGAACAGCACGCCGGCGGCCTCTGCATCGACCATCGCCTGGATGACCACGGCGAGGCGAACGGTGGCCGGGTCGACGCCGTTCCGGGAACGGTACGCCATGGCGCGGGCGTTCCACAGCGACACCCAGCAGTTGATGACGGCAGCGACGAGGGAGTCGGGCCCGGAGACGTTCAGGTACGTGTCCTGCTGCCCGGCGAAACTGGCGGAGGCGAGGTCTTCCGCGGTGGCTGAGGAGCGAATTGCCACCCGCGCGGCATGGTCGCCGCTGGGCTCCGCACCGGCTTCGTCGCCTGTTCCGGCCACCGTGTGGTGGCTCAGCCGCCCGTAGGCCGCACGGAGTTCGCCGCCAATCTCCTCGGGCATCGTGCTCTCGGCAAACAGGGCCCGGATCTGCCCGGCGGCGGCGTCATAGTCATCATTCGATGCGCTTGCAGGGAGTGCGGCGAGCTCAAGGATGCGGCCGGCGATCCCGTTCGCGTTGACGAAGTCCTGGTAGGCCGCCGTGGTGAGCACGAAGCCGGGCGGCACCGGGAAGCCCGCCCTGGCCAGCTCGCCGAGGTTGGCACCCTTGCCGCCTGCCTCGTCCAGATCGTTGCGTCCCAGCTGGTCAAAGTCCTTGATGTAGGTCATGACCCTGCGTCCCTTCTGCCCGGGAGCCGGTGCCGCGGCATTGCGGCTGGTGGCCCCGTTCCGGCGCTGCACCCTATTGTGGCACTGCACCTGATTCTGGCAATGGGGAAGGCGGGACGGGTTAGACGGGGTTGGCTAGGCGTCGCCGCGTGGCCGCCACACCACCACGGCCTGCGAACGGGGCCGGGGGCGCTGGCCCCGCGCCAGGCTCACCACGTCACCGGCGGTGCCGGCGGCAAAGATCCGGGACTCCAACAGCTCACGACGGCGGCCCAGTTCCTCGGTCAGTTCGCTCACCCGGTGCTGCAGGGCAGCAACCTGGTTTTCGAGTTCCAGGATGCGCTTGATGCCTTCGAGCGAGACGCCCTCATGGGACAGTCGCTGCACCTCACGGAGCCGGTTCACGTCCCGCTGGGAGTAGCGGCGGGACTTGCCCGGCGCCCGGCTGGGCGAGACGATGCCCAGCCGGTCGTACTGGCGGAGCGTCTGCGGGTGCATGTCGGCGAGCTCGGCGGCCACCGAAATGACGAAGATCGGCTGATCGAAATTGATGTCCACGGCCGGCACCCGTCCCTAAAGCCGGGCCTTGGCTGCCAGGCCCTGGCGGACGTCCGAGCCGGTGGTGGCGGCGGCAAATGCTTTCACGGCCTCCTCGGCTTCCTTGCTCAGGTTCTGGGGTACGGCGACGTCGATGGTCACCAGCAGGTCCCCCGTGCCCTTCGACGTTTTGACGCCACGGCCCTTGACCCTGAGCGTGCGTCCCGACGGGGTGCCGGCGGGAACCCGGACCCGGACGTGTTCGCCGTCGATCGTGGGAACCTCGATGTCGGCCCCCAAGGCAGCCTCCGGGAAGCTGACGGGCACATGGATCCGGAGGTTGTCGCCGTCGCGGGTGTAAAAGTCATGGGGCTTGACGTTGACGGTGACCAGCAGGTCCCCGTTGCCCGCCGGGCCGTACTGGCCCTTGCCGCGGACGCGCACCTTCTGGCCGTCCTTGATGCCAGCGGGCACCCGGACGTCAATGACCTCGCCGTCCGGTTCGCGCAGCCCGATCGTGGTTCCGCGGATGGATCCGGCGAAGGAAATGCTGGTGCTGGCCGTCCGGTCGGCACCCTTCTGCGGTGCGCGCTGGTAACCGGCAGGGCCGCCCGCGCCGCCGAAGCCGCCGCCGAACAGGTCGGCGAACTCGGGCGGGATGCCGCCGGCGGTGCTGAACCCGCCGGAGTGGCGGCCGCCGCCGCCGGTGAACAGCCCGCCGAAGAGGTCCTCGAAGCCGCCGTTAGCGGTGCTGCCCGCGCCGTGCGGAGCAAAGCGCGCGCCGCCGCCCATGGCCCGGATGGCGTCATACTGCTGCCGCTCATCAGGATCCGACAGCACGGAGTACGCCTCGGAGATGTCCTTGAACTTCTTCTCCGCAGCAGTATCCCCGGAGTTCGTGTCAGGGTGGTGCTGCCGAGCGAGCTTCCGGTAAGCCTTCTTAATGTCAGCGTCGGAAGCGTCCTTGGCAACACCAAGGATCTTGTAAAAGTCCTTGTCCACCCAGTCCTGGCTAGCCAATGGCGTTTCCTTTCAAAGTACAAAAGCGTTAAGGCGAGATTACCGCTGAACGCCGTAGCGGATGAGGGAACCCGGACGGGGCCCCTCATCCGCTACGGCGTGGAGGATAGAACCTACGCCGGAACTGCGACGATGACCTGGGCTGCCCGGAGGACCCGCTCGCCTGACTTGTAGCCGGAGCGGAGCACCTGGCTGACGGTGTCAACTTCGATGTCATCGCCGGGCTGCTGGATGAGGGCCTCGTGGATGTTCGGATCGAACTCCACGCCGGTCTCATCGATGCGGGTCAGGCCGTACGTCTTCAGCGCATTCTCCAGCTTGGTGGCGATCGCGGCGAACGGGCCGTCCGCGAGGTCACCGTGCTGGCGGGCGGCGTCGACGTCATCCAGCACCGGGAGCAGGGAGTTCAGGACGCCGATGACGGCCATCTCCCCTGCCACGGCGCGGTCACGTTCGACGCGCTTGCGGTAGTTGACGTACTCGGCCTGCAGGCGGAGCAGGTCGTTCTTCAGCTCCGCCGCCGCGGCGGCCTCGGTGCCCTGCGCCACGGATTCCTCGGCGGGCACCTCGACCTGGTTGAGGATTTCCTCAGCCTGGGCGAGGGCGTCGCCGTCGGAATCAGCTTCCGGCGCGGAGGACTGTGTGCCCTCCGGATGCCGGGCCTCCCCGGTCACCGGGTCCACCTTGCGGTGGTCCCGGATGACCGGCTCGTCGCGCTTGCTGCTCTGGTCTCGGGAAGAGTCGTGCTCTTCTTCGTTACCGTGATGCGGCATGGTTACTTCTTCTCTTCTTCGTCGACGATCTCGGCGTCGACGATGTCCTCGTCAGCCTTGCTTCCGCCGGCAGCGGCACCTTCAGCACCTGCAGCGCCGGTGGCGCCGTCCGGGGAACCGGCCTGGGCGTAGATGGCCTCGCCGAGCTTGGTCTGGGAAGCCTGCAGCTTCTCAAACGCGGTCTTGACGGCGGCGTCGTCGGTGCCTTCGAGGGCCTTCTTGAGGGCGTCGACGTCGGCCTGGACCTCGGTCTTGACCTCTTCCGGCAGCTTGTCGCTGTTGTCGGCGATCAGCTTGTCCACGGAGTAGGCGAGCTGCTCGGCGGTGTTGCGGGTGTCGGTGGCCTCACGGCGTGCCTTGTCCTCGGCTGCGTGCTCCTCGGCGTCCTTGACCATGCGGTCGATGTCTTCCTTGGAGAGCGCGGTGCCGCCGGTGATGGTCATGGACTGTTCCTTGCCGGTGCCCTTGTCCTTCGCCGAGACGTGCACGATGCCGTTGGCGTCGATGTCGAAGGTGACCTCGACCTGCGGGACGCCGCGCGGGGCCGGCGCGATGCCGGTCAGTTCGAACGTGCCCAGCGGCTTGTTGTCGCGGGTGAATTCACGCTCGCCCTGGAAGACCTGGATGGCCACGGACGGCTGGTTGTCATCAGCCGTGGTGAAGGTCTCGGACCGCTTGGTGGGGATGGCCGTGTTGCGCTCGATCAGGTGCGTCATGACGCCGCCCTTGGTTTCGATGCCCAGCGACAGCGGGGTGACGTCGATCAGGAGAACGTCCTTGCGCTCACCCTTCAGCACGCCGGCCTGCAGGGCTGCGCCAACAGCCACAACCTCGTCCGGGTTGACGCCCTTGTTGGGCTCCTTGCCGCCGGCGAGTTCCTTCACGAGGTCGGAGACGGCGGGCATGCGGGTGGAGCCGCCGACGAGCACGATGTGGTCGATGTCGGAAAGCTTGATGCCGGCTTCCTTGATGACGTCGTGGAACGGCTTCTTGGTGCGCTCGAGCAGGTCCTTGGTCAGGTCCTGGAACTTGGCGCGGGTCAGCTGCTCGTCCAGGTGGACCGGGCCGTCCGGGGTGACGGAGAGGTACTGGAGCGAGACGTTGGTGCTGGTGGAGGAGGAGAGTTCCTTCTTGGCCTGCTCGGCAGCTTCGCGGAGGCGCTGGAGGGCGATCTTGTCCTTGGACAGGTCGATGCCCTTGACCTTGAGCTGGTTCAGCAGGTACTCGACGACGCGGTTGTCCCAGTCGTCGCCGCCGAGGCGGTTGTCACCAGCGGTGGCACGCACCTGGATGGTGGAGAAGTCGTCCTCGTCCTTGCCGACTTCCAGCAGGGAGACGTCGAACGTGCCGCCACCGAGGTCGAAGACCAGGATGAGTTCGTCTTCCTTGCCCTTGTCCAGGCCGTAGGCCAGGGCAGCTGCGGTGGGCTCGTTGACGATGCGCAGGACGTTCAGGCCGGCGATTTCGCCGGCTTCCTTCGTGGCCTGGCGCTCGGCGTCATTGAAGTAGGCCGGAACGGTGATCACAGCGTCGGTGACCTTTTCACCGAGGTAGGACTCGGCGTCGTTCTTCAGCTTCATGAGGATACGGGCGGAGATTTCCTGCGGCGTGTACTTCTTGTCGTCGATGGCGACCGTCCAGTCGGTGCCCATGTGGCGCTTGACGGAGGCGATGGTGCGCTCGATGTTGTTGACGGCCTGGCGCTTGGCGATTTCGCCGACCAGGACTTCGCCGGACTTGGAGAACGCAACGACCGACGGCGTGGTGCGGCCACCCTCGGCGTTGGCAATAACGGTGGGCTCGCCACCTTCGAGAACGGAGACGACGGAGTTGGTGGTTCCGAGGTCGATACCTACTGCACGTGACATGTGTTGCTTCCTTCTTTCCGTGGAAACTTGGGCTCGCCCACTTCCTTGAGCGATCTGCACTCAACTTTACTCAGCACAGAATTTAAGTCAATCGAAACTTGAGTCAGCTACGCTCAACTTTGCGCCCGGGCAGCATGACGACAGAGAAGAACCCCCGGTTGGCCCACGGGATATCCGCGTAAACCGGGGGTTTTTCACTAAATGGATGGCGGATTACGCCCAGCGTGAACCGGCGCCTACTCCCGAGCGCCTATCCTCCCGAGGAGGTGCCGCCGTCGTCATTCCGCGGTGCATTGACCTGGCCCTCGATGAGCTCGTCCTTCAGATCTTCGGCGGCGCCGCCTTCCGGGGCCGTGCCGGCGGCGCCGTAGTCACCCTCGGGGTATTCGCCTTCCCCGTCGCCAGGCAACTCCTGGCCGACGGTGCCGGCCCGGCCATAGTCGCCTTCCGGATACTCGCCTTCTTCGGCCTCGGCGGACGGCTCAACAGTTCCCGCTTGTCCGTAGTCCCCTCCCGCGTATTCGCCCTTGGCCTCGGCGGCCGGCTCCCGCCCGGTCACACCGGCATCACCGTAATCACCCTCCACGTACTGGCCGCTGTCCCCCTCGAGTGCCGGATTCCGGGAGCTGTTGTGCGTTTTGCCTGCGTCGCCGGACTGACTGTTTTCGGTCATCGGTTGATCACTCCTTCGAAAGGACTGGGCGCGCCTGGACCGGACGCAGTGGCAGTCTACTCAGCTAGCCCGGGCAGCAACAGGGGGCCGATGCCGCCGCCGGGCGGGGTCGACCCGGTTGGCTGGACCCGAGGCCAGTCCGGCCGCGCTACAGCCCGGCGAGATCCGCCAGTACGGCGATGTGATGCTCGAACAGTTCGTCCCGCGCGGAAAAGGTACCGGCGCCGTACTGCCCGAACACTTCAAAGCTGACGGCGCCAAAGAGTGAGGTCCAGACGAGGGTGCCGCGGGCCAGCAGGGCGTCCGGCACCTCCACGCCCAGCTCACGCCGGATTGACTCGAGGTCGGCAGCCAGGGGTGCGGGCACTGCGGAAGCCGCGCGCAGGGCAAGGCGTCCGGCCCGGTGCGCGGTGTCCAGAATCTGCACCAAACTGTTGACCACCCGCGTGCCGGGCGCCGTGGTCCGCTCCGCCGGGGCCTGGTAGCCAGGCACCGGACTGCCGAACAGGAGGCCGTAGCGCGCCGGCTCACGGAGGGCCCACCCGCGGACGGCGCGGGCGAGCTCAGCGAACCGGCTCCTGGGTTCTTCCGCGGGAACAGATTCGACGGCGGCATCCACGGCATCCCCGAGATCGTTGTAGGCATCCACGAGCAGGAGGGTCAGCAGTTCGTCGCGGCTCCCGACGTACCGGTACACGGCGGAGGACACCACACCGAGGTCGCGGGCGACGGCACGGAGCGACAGCGCGGCAGCGCCACGTTCCGCCAGGTGCTGCCGGCCAAGCCGGATGATGTCGGCGATGGTCTGCGCACGCGCCCGTTCACGCGGGGTCCGGAGTTCCCCGCCAGCGGTCTGAGAGGTGGCTGGCATCAGCCCAGCATGGCACGGATCAGAGCAGCGTCAACAATTGAGAGCACTGCTCTTGACTTTGCCTATCGGCCACAGGATCCTCTATTTCGAGAGCACTGCTCTCATCCGCCGCTGGCAGCATCCGGAACCATCCGCACGAAGGAGAAATTCAATGTCCGATCTCTATGTGGTCACCGGCGCCGGTCCCGTGGGCTGGACGGTGGCAGAGCAGCTGGCGGAGCGGGGCGAGCGGGTCCGCCTTCTCACACGCTCCGGCGGCGGGCCCGACCACCCGCACGTCGAGAAGCTGAAGGCGGACGTCGCCAACCCGGGCCTGCTGGGAGACGCCTTCGAAGGAGCGGCGGCGGTCTTCCACTGCATCCATGCATCGTCCTACAGCGCAGCGGCCTGGGAACGAGAGCTACCGGCGGCCGAGCAGGCGGTCATGGCGGCAGGCAGGGCAGGCGCCGTCGTCGTTTTTCCCGAAAGCCTCTACTCCTACAGCGATCCCGAGCGGGTGATGACCGAAGACAGCCCGCGGGAGGCCCGGGGCGGCAAACGCGGCATCCGCGCGGCGCTGCTGCGGGCGCGGGCTGCGAGCGCCACTGACACCGTGTCCGTGGTGGCGGGCGACTTTTTCGGTCCCCGCGTCCGGATGGCCCACGCAGGCGAGCGCATGGTGCCGGCCGTCCTCGCCCGGCGCCCGGTGCAGGTGGTGGGAAGCGCGGACCAGCCGCATTCCTTCACCTACGTTCCGGATTTGGCCGCGGCGATGATCCTGGCCGCCGGGAAGCCTGAACTATGGAACCGGGTTCTGCACGCGCCCACCAACCCGCCGCTCACGCAGCGCCAGATCGCAGAGGCCTTCGCAGCCGCTGCCGGCGTGCCGCCCGCGAAGGTGCGGGCCGTGCCGGGCTGGGTCCTGCGCACCCTGGGGCTCTTCTCGGCCGACACGCGGGAACTCAGCGAGATGCTGTACCAGTTCCAGCGGCCGTTCGTCATGGATTCGCGGGCCAGTGAGGAGCAAATGGGCCTCCATCCGGCTCCCCTGCAGGCGGCAGCCGCGGAGACCGTGAAGTGGTGGCGCTCAGAGCTCGCAGCGGGTCCGGGCAGGGACGCCGGCGGGGACGCCGGCAGGAACGCCGGCGGGGACCCAAGCCGGAACCTAGCGCCGAAGGCTAGCGGATGAGAACTTCCGCCGGGCCTTCCCGCTTGCTGGCTTCCTGCGCCTCGGGCCGGCCGAGCTTACCGGGCCACCAGATGCGCCGGCCCAGGTCGTAGGCCAGGGCGGGAACCAGGAGCGAGCGGACCAGCACGGTGTCCAGCAGCACCCCGAACGCCACGATGAACGCCAGCTGCACCAGGAACATGATGGGGATGACACCCAGGGCGGCAAACGTGGCGGCCAGGACCACCCCGGCGGAGGTGATCACACTCCCCGTCACGCCCAGTCCGCGCAGGATCCCGGGCCGGGTCCCGTGCTTCAGCGACTCCTCGCGAACCCGGCTCATCAGGAAGATGTTGTAGTCCACACCCAGTGCCACCAGGAACACGAAGCCGAACAGCGGCACCGTGGCGTCGGCTCCCGGGAAGCCCAGAATGTTGTTGAATACCAGGGCGGAAACACCCATGGCGGCCGCGTAGGAAAGGACCACCGAGGCAACAAGCAGGACGGGTGCAAGGACGGACCGCAGCAGCACCATGAGGATGAGGAGGATGACGGCCAGGACAACGGGGATGATGGTGGCGAGGTCGCGCTGGGCCGTGGTGTTCGTGTCCAGCGCAGTGGCGGTCACGCCGCCCACCAGGGCACCGGGGTCCACGCTTTTCAAGCTGGTCCGCATCACTGCCACGGCATTCTCCGCCGCATCAGAATCGGCCGCGAAGTCGAGGGTGGCGTTGAGGAGCACCCTGCCGTCGCGCACGGCCGGGCTGGCAGGCGTTCCCGGGGCTCCCGTGATGGGCACACTGCCCTCTGCGAGTTGATAGGCGGCACCCACGCCGTCGGCGGCCTTGACCGCTTCGAGGACTTCCCCGGCTTTGCCCTGGCTGGCGATGATGACCACGGGACTGCCGCTGCCGGCGTCGAAATGGCGCGCCAGGGCCTCCTGGCCGTCCACCGCGTTGGAGGCGCTAAGGATGACGGCCGTCTGCGGCACGCCGCTGGCCTTCAGCTGCAGGATCCCGGCCGAGGCCACCACCAGCAGGAGAACGGATACCATCCACACAGTGCGGGGACGCCGCGACACCAGTGTTCCGGTGGCGCGCCAGAGCCCCTTCTGGCCCTCCAGGCCAGTGGTCAGCTCCGGCTCACGCGCCTCTTCGGGCAGGAGCCTGGGCCGGAACGGCCAGAACGCGGCACGCCCCAGGAGTGCCGCGAAGGCCGGGAGCAGGGTGAGCGCCGCGAACAGGGAGCACACGATGCCCGCGGCCGCCACCGGGCCCAGCGCCTTGTTGGAGTTGAGGTCGGAAAACAGCAGGCACAGCAGGGCGATCGCAACCGTGGCGCCCGAGGCCAGGATCGGGGCGAAGGAGGCCCGCCAGGCGGCGAGCGCGGCGGCGGTGCGGTTGGCCGTGTGCTCGAACGCCTCACGGAGCCGGGCCACGTAGAGCAGGGCGTAGTCGGTGGCGGCGCCGATTACCAGGATGGAGAGGATGCCCTGGCTCTGGCCGTTGAGCTGGATCCAGCCCGCCTTCGCCATGCCGAACACCAGCAGGATGGCGGCGCACAGTGCGAACACGGAGGTCAGGAGCACGGCGAAGGGCAGGATCAGGGAGCGGTAGACAACCAGCAGGATGACAAACACTGCTGCCAGCGCGACGAGCAGCAGGATGCCGTCGATGCCGGCGAAGGCTCCCGTGAGGTCGGCAGCGAGCCCAGCGGGACCGGTGACGAAGGTCTGCGTGCCGTCCGGAGCCGTCGCCCGTACCTCGCTGCGCAACTCTGCGACGGCGTCCGCCGGCTCCGCTGCCGCAATGGACACGATGAACTGCACGGCCTTCTGGTCCTGCGACGGGACCGGCCCCACCACCGCGCTGCCCAGCTGCAGGTCTTCCAGGCTGGCCTTGAGGGCGGCCGCCTCACCCAGCTGTGACGGGGTGAGGGCGCTGCCGCTTTCAATAACGACGACGGCGGGCACCTCGCCGGAGTCCTGGAACTTCTGCTGCCACTCGCGGGCCTTGGTGGCCTCCGCTCCGGCCGGAAGGAAGGACGCCTGGTCATTGGACGAAACCTCATCCAGCCTGCCGAACGTGGGCCCACCGACGCCGGCTATGGCCACCCAGCCGACCACGAGGACTACCGGGATGAGCCACCGAAGCCAGTACGGGATGCTCGGGGTGCGGGCTGCCTGGTGCTTAGGGAAGACCTGGTTCATTGGGAAGACCTCCTGGGCGGGACAGCCATTTCAGGCCGCCGTCGATGGTGATTCCAGCCTAGACTATCTCTACCATGGAGATACATTTACCGTTTCCCGATGGCTGGCCGGCACCCGGGCTGTAAACTCCGGAAGGCAACACCGAGGAGAGGAGGCGGACATGGCCGGGAACCCTGGCATCCCGCAGAAGCCCGACAGGCCTGCATCCGCCAGCCCGGGTACACCGCATCCCCTCGTGCGGCTCCTTCAGGAGTTCACCTTGGAAGCCAACCGCTACGTCGACTCTGCGGGCGGCCGGAACGGCATGCACCGAACCGACCTCAACGCCCTCGCCGTCGTCATGAGGCACGCAGCAAATGGTGACGTCGTGACCCCGGGAACCCTGCGGAAGGAACTGAACCTCAGCTCCCCGGCCACCACGGCGCTGATCGACCGGTTGTGCGGCTCGGGGCATCTGGTCCGCGTGCGCGAAGGGCAGGACCGGCGGCAGGTGCAGCTCCGGATGACGGACAAGGCCTACCGGGACGGCTCCGCCATGTTCACGCCCCTAGCCCGGCACATGGACAGTGCCATGGCCGGGTTCACCGCGCAGGAACTCGAGACGGCCGCCCGGTTCATGGACGCGATGATCGCGGCAACGGTCCAGGCCAGCCAGGAAGCCTCCGGCGCGCCGTAACGGCCCCCTGTTACATGTCCGAAGCTGCTACCTGTCCGGAAGGCGGAGAAGGAGTAGCGTTTCCCTATGAGCGCGCAGCAGCCCGAAGATGTCTACACTCACGGCCACCACGAGTCCGTGGTCCGGGCCCATGCCTCGCGGACAGCTGAAAATTCGGCCGCGTTCGTCATCCCGCACCTTACCCCTGGCGTATCGGTGCTCGACGTCGGGTGCGGGCCGGGCAGTATCACGTGCGACTTCGCGCTGCTGGTGGCCCCCGGAAACGTGACGGGGCTGGACCGCTCCCCCGACGTGATCACCCACGCCCGCGAGCTGGCGGCCGACCGCGGCGTAAAGAACGTGGAGTTCGTGGCGGGCAACATCTACGACCTTGATTTCGAGGACGACACCTTCGATGTGGTCCACGCCCACCAGGTCCTGCAGCACCTGACCGATCCTGTGGAGGCGCTGCGGGAAATGCGGCGGGTGGCCAGGCCTGGCGGCATCGTTGCCGTCCGCGATGCGGACTTCCACGGCATGAGCTGGTATCCCGCCATCCCCGAGCTCGACGAGTGGATGGAGCTCTACCAGCGGATCGCCCGCCGCAACGGCGCCGAGCCCGACGCCGGCCGCAGGCTCGTCTCGTGGGCCCAGGCCGCGGGCTTCACGGATGTGGCGCCGACCAGCAGCAACTGGCTCTACGCCACGGGCCAGCAGCGCCGCTGGCAGGCCAGGGTGTGGGGCGAGCGCGTGCTGCATTCGGCCTTTGCGGAGCAGGCCCTCGAGTACGGCTTCGCGCAGGAGGCCGACCTCACGCGCATCTCGGCCGGCTGGCACCGCTGGGGCTCCACCGACGACGGCTGGTTCCTCATTCCCAACGGCGAGGTCATCGCCCGGGCCTGAAGTTCCTCCAATCCGTCAGCGCCGGTAAACCGTCCCGCGGGACAGCCCACCCCACAGGCCGACTAAGCTTGACGGGTGCAATTCTCCCTTTGGCTGGCCCTCGCGGGCGCCGGCGTCCTCATCAGCTTCACTCCGGGCGCAGGCGCCATCAACACCATGAGCAATTCGCTGACCGCCGGCTTCAAGCGCTCCATCTGGGGCATCCTGGGGCAACAGGCCGCCCTGATTCTGCACGTCATTGTTGTTGCCCTCGGCGTGGGCGTCCTGGTTGCCGGCTCCGAGGTCGCCTTCAACGCAATCCGCTACGCCGGTGCCGCCTATTTGGTGTACCTCGGCATTCGGCAGTTCCTGCGCAAGCCGGACCTGGACCAGGAGAAGGTCGCCGCGCTCCGGAACGAGCCTGCCTGGTCCATGTTCCGCAGGGGCCTGTGGGTCAACCTGCTCAACCCCAAGGCCATCGTGTTCTTCCTGGCGTTCATGCCGCAGTTCATCCGGCCCGCCAGCCCACTCCTCCCCCAGTACGCCGTCCTTGCGGCGACCGTGGTTCTCATCGACATCCTCGTCATGTGGTTCTTCTTCGCGGCGGCGGCGAAATCGTTCCAGCGCTTTACCCACAATGCCCACGGCCAGACCGTGCTCAACAGGATTTTCGGCGTCCTGTTCGTCGCGGTGGGCGTGCTGCTGGCGTTCATCCACTAGTCCCGGCCGGGTACCTTGGCAATCTTGTGACAGGAAAATTCACGAACTTTACGAAGCCTGCTGATAATAAGGACACTTACTAGCCAAGGAGGGCCGGCATCCTCCATGCTTAGCCAATGAACTCAACGACGAGCCCATACCGCGTCATCACCGTCTGCACCGGCAACATCTGCCGCTCGCCCATGGCCGAGCTGATGCTGAGTGCCGCCTTCGCGGAAGCCGGGCTCGCCGACCTCGTGACCGTTGATTCCGCGGGCACCACCGCCTACGAGGCCGGGCGCCCCATCGACCCCCGGGCGGCACGGAAACTCACCACCCACAACCTTTCCTCGGACCGGCACATTGCACGGGAATGGCAATCCCAATGGTTCACCGAGCGGCACCTCATACTGGCGCTGGACGTGGACCACTACGGCTGGCTCCGGGCTTCCGCCCCGGACGACGAGTCGCTGTCCAGGATCCGCATGCTCCGCAGCTTCGACCCCGCCCTCGAGGACCGCGATCCGCTCGAGCAGGGCATCGAGGACCCCTGGTACGGCGGCCACGCCGACTTCGAGGCCGTATGGGACCAGGTCCAGGCCGCTGTCCCGGGCATCGTCCGCTACGTGCAGGACGCCATCAGGCAGGACGCGCTGCTTGCCGGGCGGAACGAAGCAGACACAGTCGCTGCTCCGGTCCGGATGGACGGGCACCGGACACGCAGCGGCAAGCGTCACAGCCTCGCTGCCGGCGTCAGCCCGCTTCACAACGTCCAGGTTGGGGACAGCCAGCAGGTACGCTCTATTTCATGACCCCCGCACCTGTGATCATCGCCATTGACGGGCGGTCCGGCGCAGGTAAAACCACATTGGCCATCGAACTCGCGGCCACGCTGCGGAACCACCACAAGGTCTCGCTGTTCCACCTGGAGGACATCTATCCCGGCTGGGACGGACTCTCCGCCGGCATCGAACGCTACGTCACCACGGTGCTGGCGCCCCTGAGCCGCGGCGAAGCGGCCACGTGGATAAGCTGGGACTGGAAAACCCATCACGACGGCGACCCCCGGGTCACGCTGCCCGCCGAGATCGTCATCGTGGAGGGCGTCGGGGCAGCCGCCGCCGCGGCCAGGCCGCTCCTGGACGCCGTCATCTGGGCGGACGCCCCCGACGCCGAACGCCGCACCCGGGCGCTGGCCCGCGATGGCGAGACGTACGAGCCGTACTGGGACCAGTGGGCCGGGCAGGAGGCGGAGCTCCTGGCCGCGGACGACATTCCGCGGCACGCCGACGTCCGGGTCCTCAACCGCGCGGACGGCACCGCCCCCGTGGACGCCCTGCAGGCCCTCACCTATCTGCCCGCGCTCACCAGCGCCCTGGTTCCCGAGCTGTCGTCGCGCCGCGGCCTGCGCCTGCTGGCGGAACGCATCGACGCCGGCCCTGATCCTGCCGCGCTTTTTCAGGCTTTGTGCGGGACGTCCCGGAACGCGGTCTGGCTGGACTCATCCCTGCGTTCGGCCGGCACAGCCGGTACCGGCCAGGGAACCCCCGCGGCGGAACGCAGCCGCTTCAGTATTTTGGCGGACGACGGCGGCACGTTCGGCCAGTCTGTCCTGCACAGTTCCGGAGTCACCCGGATCACCGCCGGATGCGCCACGGCCAGCGTGTCCGGCCCGTTCTTCCGCTGGCTGGAGACCGTGTGGGGACGGAAGGCGGTGCGCGGACCGGAGGCCTACCCGTGCGACTTCACGCTGGGCTGGCTGGGCTACCTCGGCTATGAGCTGAAGCGTGAAACCGGCGGGCAAGACATTCCCTCGGGCACTCCTGATGCGGGCCTGATCTTTGCCGGCCGGGCCGCCGTCCTGGACCACACGGACAACGCGGTGTGGCTGCTGGCCCTGGACGCGCCGGACGCCGCGGACTGGCTCGCCCGCGCCCGTGATGCGGTGACCGCCGCGGCTGTTGCCGGCGGCAGCAACGGCGTCGGACTTGCGGCGGAAAATGCCGCCGCGCAGGCCCACAACACGGCGCCGGCATTTGCCGGCCGGGACAGCGAGGCGAGCTACAAGCGCAAGATCGCCGAAGCACAGCACCAGATCGCCGAAGGGAATTCCTACGAGGTCTGCCTCACCACCACCCTCGAAGCGGAGGTGCGGGCGCTCGACCCGTGGGCGGCGTACCTTGCCCTCCGGCGGCAGAACCCCGCGCCGTTTGCGAGTTACCTGCGGTTTGGCGGGCTATCGGTGGCCAGCACGTCGCCGGAGCGCTTCCTGCGGATAGCGTCCGACGGCGGCATGCGTGCCGAGCCGATCAAGGGAACCCGCCGCCGGGCTGCTGACCCGGACACCGACGCCGCCCTCCGCCACGACCTGGCCACTTCCCTGAAGGACCGGGCGGAAAACATCATGATCGTGGACCTGCTCCGGAACGACCTCAGCCACTTCGCGGAGCCGGGATCAGTGACCGTCAGCCGGCTGTGCGAGATCGAAAGCTATGCCACGGTGCACCAGCTGGTGAGCACCATCGACGCTGTTCTCCTGCCCGGGTCGCCGCGGGCCGAGGCCGTGGCTGCCTGTTTCCCGGCCGGCTCGATGACCGGGGCGCCGAAGATCAGCACCATGGCCATCCTGGACCGGCTGGAGGATGGTCCGCGCGGTGTCTATTCCGGGGCGATCGGGTACTTCTCGCTGAACGGCGCCACGGATCTGGCCGTGGCGATCCGCACCCTGGTGGTGCAGGAGGACGCTCCGGGCGGAAAGGTAAGGCTCAGCCTCGGCGTCGGGGGGGCCATCACTGCCGATTCCGTGCCCCAGGACGAGTACGAGGAAATCCGCACCAAGGCCTACGGTGTGCTCTCCACCCTGGGGTCCGCCTTCCCCGATTGAGTTTTTGTCCAGATATCGCGAGCTAAAGGGCCTCCGAGCCGCGACAAATGGACAAAACTCCAGGGGTGGCGGGCTGCCGGCGCGCTTCTATTGGACCGTGGCGGTGAGGCGGGCCACGTTGTCCACGTACCTTGCCGCGAGGGGCCGGCGCATCCAGTCCTCGAGCTTCAGCTCATGGGAGATGTCGCGGTAGGTGTCCTCCACCGCGCGCATGCTGTTGACGATGTCCGCGCCCAGCAGCATCACCGAAACCTCCAGGTTCAGGGAGAAGGACCTCATGTCCATGTTGCTGGAGCCCAGGACTGCCACTTCGTCGTCGATGGTGAAGTGTTTGGCGTGGAGCACGAACGGCGCCTTGTAGAGGTAGATCCGGACGCCGGCCCGCAGCAGGGCCTCGTAGTAGGACTGCTGGGCGTGGTGGACCAGGAACTGGTCGCCCTTCTCGGAGACGAACAGTTCCACGTCCACGCCGCGCTGCGCTGCGGTGGTGATGGCGTAGAGCAGGGAGTCATCGGGCACGAAGTAGGGGCTGCAGACGGATATCCGGTGCTGCGCCGAGTAGATCAACGTGTTGAAGAGCCGGAGGTTGTTCTCCGTGGTGAAGCCGGGGCCGCTGGGCACCACCTGGGCGGTGACGCTGCCCGCCGCCGGCCCGGCGGGCAGCTGCAGCTGGTCCTCCAGTGACTCGTCCGTTTCGCTGAGCCAGTCGGTGGCAAAGACGACATTGAGGGTGGGAACTATCGGCCCCCGCAGGCACGCCATCAGCTCGATCCATTCTCGGCCGGCCTTGCGGTGCTTGGGGTTGTTGTAGGAGGGCTCGATCAGGTTCTGCGATCCCGTGAACGCGACGACGCCGTCGATCACCATGATCTTGCGGTGGTTGCGCAGGTCCGGCCGGCGCCACTGGCCGTGGATGGGCAGCAGCGGCAGCATCCGCCGCCACTGGATGCGGCTGGCCTTGAGCCGTTTCAGGAGCTTGTTGTACCCCTTCACGCGCAGCGTTCCGATGTGGTCGAACAGCACGCGGACCTGGACGCCGCGGTCCGCCGCCTCCTCGAGGGCCGTGAGGAGGTCGTCAGTGACGTGGTCCGTGCTCATGATGTAGAACTCGGCGTTGACGAAGTGCTTGGCCTTGCGGACTGCCTCGGTCATGGCGCGGATGGAGTCAGGGTAGCCGGGAAGCAGCTCCACATGGTTGCCGTCCACCAGGGGAATCGACCCGAGCCGGCGGTTGAGTTCGGCCGCGGAGAGGACCCATTCGGGGCCGGAATACTCGCTGGCGACGTCGGAAAGCGCCGCGCTGCCAGCCCGGACCCGCTCGTTGACCAGCTGCTGCTGCTCGGTGCGGCGGCGCGAGAGCCTGAAGTTGCCGAAGAGCAGGAAGAGGATCAGTCCCAGGGCAGGCACGAAGAAGATGCCCAGCAGCCAGGCCATGGCCGTGGTGGGCCGCCGGTTGCCCGGGATGATGCCCACGGCCAGCACCCTGATGACCAGGTCCACTCCGCTGAGCAGCAGGATCAGCCAGGCCGGCAGTGTTTCCGCAAGCGGAAATGGCCACAACACAGATGAAACCCCCGTTATTTCTTACCCTCGCAGCCATTCCGTATGGAGCGGTGAGGCCAGCCTATAGGGCACCGGCCGCACTAAGCTTGAGGCATGACCTCTCGTACCTCCCACACAGTGCTGGTGTTCCTGGATCCGGACTATGAGAACGGCCGGCTTGCCGACCCCGAAAAGCCGCAGCTGATGGCCACCGATCTGGGCGCCACCCGCGGTGACGGGGTGTTCGAGTCCATGCTCGCCGTCGCCGGCCACACGCGGAAGATCCAGGCACACCTGGACCGGCTGGACCGGTCGGCGCAGGCACTGGACCTGGAGATTCCGGGCCAGGACCACTGGCGCCGTGCGGTCGGGACGGGGGTCGCGGCGTTCCGCTCCGACAATCCCGCTTCCTCCCCGGAGCTGGACGAGGCTGTGGTGAAGCTCATCGTCACCCGCGGCGTCGAGGGCGCCTCCGCCCCCACCTGCTGGGTGCAGGTGTCCCCGGTGGCAGCCGCCGGCCGGCGCCAGCGCGAGACCGGCATCGACGTCATCCTCCTTGACCGCGGGTACGACAGCGATGCAGCCGAGCGTGCCCCGTGGCTGCTGCTCGGCGCCAAGACCCTGTCCTACGCGGTGAACATGGCCGCGCTGCGCCATGCCCACAAACAGGGGGCGGATGATGTCATCTTCACATCCTCGGACGGGCGCGTGCTGGAGGGCCCCACGTCCACCGTGCTGCTGGCGAACGTGGAGAAGAACGACGACGGCACAACAGTTAAGCGACTCGTCACGCCGCAGCTGGACAGCGGCATTCTCCCCGGAACCTCACAGGGCGCCCTGTTCGCCGCGGCCAAGGCCGCCGGCTGGGAACTGGGCTACGGCCCGCTGAAGCCCCAGGACCTCGCGGATGCCGACGCCGTCTGGCTGATTTCCAGCATCCGCCTCCTGGCCCCGGTCAATCACATTGACGGGCGCGAAATCGGCACGCCGGCCCTCCGTAAGCAGCTGACCGCCGAGCTGAACGAACTGTTTGCCGGCATCGAGTAACGAAATAGCACCGTTCAAAAAAATGCGGGACAAGCCGGTGCCCCGCGTTGTAGTCTTCTTCCACGGCCAACTGCCCGTACCCGCAGGGGTACTGACACGCGGTCTGGTTCCGGGCTCAGCCGGAATGAGTACGCATAAAGGAATAGCCGATGTCTTGGGACGAGAACTCCCTTCCCGCATTGACGGACTCACTACCCACGGGCCTGGGGGCCAAGGCAGCGCAGCCGGCGGACATGGGGGAGATGACTGTGCGCTGGCAAGCCCACCAGATCATCACTGAACTGCTGGCCGAATCAGATCCGGCCAGCGCGTGGACCCGCGCCCAGCTGCGCGCCCTGCTCGAAGCCCACCCGGCTAATCCCGAACACGTGCTGCTCGAGCACCTCACCGCCACCACCGAGCTGGCCAACGCCGAAAACGGCGCCGTCCCGGTGGGCGAGCCATCCCAGGCCGTGGCAGCGCCTGAGCCTGTACCCTTCACGCGGCGCAGCAGGAACCGGATTGAAGCCATCCTTGCCGACAGGATGCTGATGACCGCATTCCAGCCGATCCGCCGGCTTCCGGAAGGGCACGTGATCGGCGTCGAGGCCCTGACCCGCTTCGTCAGCGACGACGGTGCCAGCGCGGACCACTGGTTCAACGAGGCAGAGTCCGTGGGGCTGGGCACCGACCTTGAGCTCGCGGCACTGCACCGGGCCCTTTCTGCGGCGCAGGCGGTGCCCGATCACATGTTCATCGCCCTGAACCTGACGCCCGCCACATGCGCGGACCCCAGGATCCCGGGACTGCTGGAACATTCCCAGCTGGCTATGGAACGGATCGTCATCGACCTCAATGGCGCGGTCCCCCTCGAGCAGTACCCAACCCTGACGGCCGCCCTCGCCCCGCTGCGGCGCCGCGGATTGCGGATCGCCGTGAACGGCGCCGAGGTCGGCTTCACGTCCATGGACCAGGTCCTGGAACTTCACCCGGACATCATCAAGCTGGACCGGAGTTTTATTGCGGGCATTGAGGACTCCCCGGGCCAGCGCCTGAGGGCCGCGGCCATGGCCGAACTGGCCCGGTACATTGACGCCGTGGTCGGAGCCCAGGGCGTGGAGACGCCGGAGGAGCTCGAGGCCGTGACCGAACTTGGCATGGCCGCTGCGCAGGGCTACCTGCTGGGCAGGCCCTCCGTCCACCCGCTGGACTGGAATGCCTGGATCCGTTCCGAAAGCGAGACGGCCACCAGCGGCCCGGCCTCCTGACCTAGTCCTCCGCAAGATCCGTGGCCAGGCGGATGTGGTTGTCAGCCAGCCACACAGGATTGAAGGCCTTGCTCTGGTAGTTGCTGCCCGTGTCCGGTGCGATCGCCACCACCACTGACCCGGGCGGCGCCGCCCTGGCCACCCGGAGTGCTGCCGCCACCGTCAGGCCCGACGACGGCCCCAGGGACAGGCCTTCGTCGTTGAGCAGCCGGTGCAGCGTGGTGTACACCTCGTCGTTTGGAATCCGCAGGAACCGGTCCAGCAGGCCGCGGTCGAAGACCTTCGGCCAGTCGGGTTTGGGCCAGGAGTTGCCCACGCCGTCCACCAGGATCTGGCCGGGGTGCCCGCCGCTGTAGACCGAGCCGTAGGGGTCCGCGCCGATCACCTCCACGTGCCCCCCGGACTTCTCCTTGAGGTACCGTCCGTTCCCGCTGATGGTGCCGCCGGTGCCCACGCCTGCGACGAAGTGCGTCACCCGGCCCGCCGTCTGCTCCCAGATCTCCGGCGCCGTCCCCTCATAGTGCGCCCGCGGGTTGGCAGGATTGTCGAACTGCAGCGGACGCCAGGCACCGGGGATTTCGGCCGTGATCCGGGCCGCCACCGCCCGCGCGTTCTCCGGCGAATCCGAGGGCGCGCTCCAGTCGGTGAACACCACCCGTGCCCCGTACCGGTTGAGGGCCTCCAGCTTCTCCGAGGAAATGGAGTCACCCGTGACCACCACCACCGGGTGGCCGGTCAGCGCCCCGATCAGGGCGAGCCCGATTCCGGTGTTCCCGGAGGTGCTTTCCACGATGGTCCCGCCGGGCTGCAGCTCTCCGCTGCGCTCGGCCGCCCGGACCATGCTCAACGCGGTCCGGTCCTTGATGGAACCGCCGGGGTTCTCCGATTCGAGTTTGACGAAGACGGTGCTTCCCAGCCCGCGGCTCAGCACGTCCAGCGGCACTAGCGGAGTGTTGCCCACCCGTGCCAGCACCTCGTCGGCGTCCACGGCCGGGTCCAGTATGGGTACCACGTGCCTTGGCTGGCTGCCGCTTCCTGTCACAGTGGTCATGATTCTCCTCCCCCATCATCCGGGCTGGAGCCATTCGGCCCACCCGCGTCCGGTATCCGTAATTCGGGCAGCCCTGCCAGCAGCTCCCCCAGTGCAGCGCGCGCGCTGTCAACCAGCACCGCCGCCGGCAGCTGCCCGGCCAGCAGCTCCGACAGCCGCGCCACTACGGCGCCGGTGGCTGCTCCCAGCCGCCGGGTCTCCGCTTCCCGCAGATCCGTGTCCTGTGCCTCCGCCAACAGGTAGGAGGCCGTCAGCGCCTCGATGGTGAGGAGATTGGCCGCGGCCTCCACCGAGCGCTCCAGCTGCTGGAGGGCCAGCGGGGCAAGCGTGGAGTGGTCCTCGACGTCCGCGGACAGGGTGGGGGCGCCGAGGGTGGCTGGCGCCGCCAGGAACTTCAGCTCCGCCAGCAATCCCGCGGCCGAGTACCACAGCAGTCCCGGCAGGTCTTCGGACGCCAGCGGGGTGCCGGCCCGGGCCGCCTCGAGGTTGAGCTGCCGGATCAGGCGCTGCGGCGGATAGAGCTTGGCGATCCGCCGCTCGCTGCTGATTCCCACATGTGCGAGCCCCAGCCGCAGCGCCTCGAAGGCCAGGGCCAGCTGCATGGGCTGGAAGTTTCCGCCGGACACCATCCGGCCGGAGGCTATGTCCGTGAGGGGGTTATCGCCCCTGCCGTTGAGCTCCACCTCGAGCGCCCCGGCCAAGGCCGTCACTTGGCTCCGGAACGCACCATGGGTCTGCGGTGCGGCGCGGAAGGACAGGGCATCCTGGACAGATACCTGGCGCCGCGGATCCTCCAGCCAGCCGCCGCGCACCAGGCGCCGGACGTTGGCCGCCGAGACGCGCTGGCCGTCCACCGCCTTGGCAGACTGCACAGCCGGCGAGAACGGGCTGAGGTTCCCTCCGCCGTCGTACCTGGCAGTGGCCTCAAGTGACAGCGCCAGCGCGGTGTCCGCCAGATCGGCGAGCCACCGGAGGCGGCGGAGCTCCAGCGCCCCGGCGCCGATCGAATAGGAGTTGGCGCTGACCAGCGCCAGGGCCTCGCCCGGCGCCAGGACCAGCGGTTCCAGCCCGGCGGCGGTGAGCGCTTCCGCGCCGTCCTGCAGGCCGCCGTCGGGAGTCAGCGCCTGTCCCTCACCGATGGCGACGGCGGCAACGGCCGCCAGCTGGGTGAGGTCCGACGAGCCGACGGACCCGTCGCGCGGAACGGCCGGCACCACGTCCCTGTTGAGCAGCTCGGCGTAGAACCGGGCAGTCTCCGGACGCACGCCCGAGCCTCCGCGGGTGAACCCGATGAGCCTTGCCAGGATGAGGGCGCGCACTTCATCGCGGTCCAGCAGCGCGCCGACGCCGCTGTGGTGGTAGCGCACCACCTGCAGCTGGAAGTCAAGGATGGATTCCTGCTCCACGGCCGTGTCACGGCCGGAGCCGAGCAGGGTGTTCAGGCCGTAGACGCGGTGGCCGGAATCGATGGCCGCCTGCACCACCTCACGGGAGAGGCCCACGAGCTCGAGGGCTTCGGCGCTGAGGACCACCTCGACTCCGGGATCGGCGGCCGCTGCCGCCACGTCGTCGGCACGGATGTGGGCCGTGCCGATCAGGAAGGTGCCGTGCCGGAGGCCCGGCATCGGCCCGTCGTGCTCCCTGGCTCCTGTCATGGCGCTAAAAGTCCAGCAGGTTCCGGCGGAATCCGCCGTCGCCGTAGCTCGTCCGCAGCAGTCCCCGGCTCCGAAGCACCGGCGCCAGCCTGTCCAGCACGCCGTGGATGGTGGCCGGATCCACGAAGCCGGAGAAGAGGAACCCGTCGCCGCCCACTGCCGCCCCGGTTTCCTCGAGGTAGTCGGCGATTTCCTCCGCGGTGCCGATGATGCTGTCGCCGGCGCCGCCGCTGCGGGCCTGCAGGATTTGCCGCAGGGTGGAGCCCGGCGGCGCGGCCTTGGAGAAGTGCTCCAGCGTGCCCTGGTTGCTGTTGGTGCTGAGCTCCGGGAGTGGCTCGTCAAGGTCGAACTGCTTGAAGTCGATCACGGACAGATAGGAGATGGAGTTGAGCTGGCTGTCGATGTCCCGCTGCGTGAGCTCCCGGCGGGCAGCCCGCAGCTCCTCGGCTTCGGCCCGGGAACCGGTCACCGTGGGTTTGAGGACGAACAGGACCTTGACGTCGTCGGGGTTCCGGCCGGCCCCGGCAGCCTCGGCGCGGATGGAGTCCCGATACGCCTTCATGCCGTCCACGCCACGGGCAAGGGCTATGGCAACATCCGCGTTCGCACCGGCGAAGGCCTTGCCCCGCGGCGATGCCCCCGCCTGCACCAGCACCGGTTCCTCCGGCAGCGGCGCCGTGTTCAGCGGTCCCCGGACCTTGAAGAACTCCCCGTCGTGGTGGATCGGCCGGACCTTGGTGTGGTCAGCGAAGATGCCTGCCTGCGTGTCCTCAAGGATGGCGTCCGGTTCCCAGCTGCGCCAGAGCTTGCGCACAACGTCCACGAACTCCTCGGCCTTCTCGTAGCGGAGGTCGTGCTCGATCTGCTGGTCCAGCCCGTAGTTCTGCGCGGCGAGGTCGCTGCCCGAGGTCACCACGTTCCAGCCCAGCTGCCCGTTGGAGAAGTGCTGCAGCGTGGCCAGCAGCCGGGCGGCGGTGAACGGCGGATAGAAGGAGGCGCTGATGGTGGGAACAATACCGAGGTGCTCCGTGGCGGAGAGCAGGTACGGCACCAGGGCCAGCGGATCGTGCTTCGGCGCAAAGGACGCCTGCGCCAGCGAGACCTCCGCGCTGCCGCCATAGGTGTCGGGGACGGTGAGCGAATCCTCGATGATGAACAGGTCCAGCCCGGCCCGTTCGAACTCCCGGACCGCATGCTGGTAGGGGGCGGGCTTCTTCCAGTCATAACCGATTCCGTAGCCGGGCGTCCCCCAGCCCTGAACCCCGAAGCCATGGCCCACAAACCATCCAAAGTGCAGCATGGGAGTCACTGTATTCGCGGGCGAATCATTCACTGCAGCCTGGTTTCATCCGGCGTTACGGCGGGTCATCTCCCGTCATTATCCTCCCGGCCACCGGCTTTGTAACCGCAGCGCGTCGATTGCCCTGACCGGCAGTGTCCGGATGCGTTACGGAAGATGACGGCGGCGGCGGTGCGCACCGCCGCCGTCAGTGTTACGTTTTTGGGGAGTAATGAGTACCGGCATTAAGCCCTGACTGGCCGGTCGGCAACCCTCCTTCCACGGCGGGGTGCCTCAGGTGAATACTCGGCATATCGACCACTTCGAGCTGCAAGCGTGAGAAAAGGAGATCCGTCATGTCAGACGCCCCCACCGTTGCAACACTGCCGTCCCAGCAGGATAAACCTGAGGAAAAGCTGTCCTACCGCCTGGTCACGGGTCCGGACGACCGCGCATTCTGTGAGCGCATCTCGGCCGCCCTGGCCGAGGGATACGTCCTGCACGGCAGCCCTGCCGCAACCTTCAACGGCACCACTGTCATCGTGGCCCAGGCCCTCATCCTGCCTGCCGCCATCGCGTCCGCAGATGCTGCCGTCGCCACCGCCGTGGACCGGCTGGACTCCGACGACGACCTTAGCGAAGAAGCCTACGAGGGCCACGCATGAGCTACGCCGGAGACCTCACCCCGCAGGACGCGTGGGCCAGGCTCGAGCAGGGTGCCGTTCTGGTGGACGTGCGGACCGAGGGTGAATGGGCGCACATCGGCATCCCGGAAACCGCGTCCGCGAACGATCAGCGGAATGATCCGCTGTTCATCCAGTGGACCTTTCCCGGCGGCATTCCCAACCCCGACTTCATCGAGCAGCTGAAGCAGCAGGCGCCTGAGGACACCCGGGTGGAGCTGCTGTTCCTGTGCCGCTCCGGCCAGCGCTCCATCGCCGCGGCCATCGCCGCCACCCAGGCCGGTTTCACCGCCTACAACGTCCTCGAAGGCTTCGAGGGCGAACCCGACCGCTACGGTGAGCGCACCGTGAACGGCTGGAAGAACCGCGGCCTGCCGACGAACCTGGGAAAGAACTAAGTTGACCTTTAATCACGACGCCGCCGGCTGGAGCCCGGACACCCAGGCCGTCCGCGGCGGGCTTGACCGCACCAATTTCCAAGAGACCACCGAGCCTGTCTTCCTGAACTCCGGCTTTGTTTACGAGTCCGCCGCTGCCGCCGAACGCGCCTTCACCGGCGAGGATGAGCGCTTCGTCTACTCGCGCTACGGCAACCCGTCCGTGGCCACCTTCCAGGAACGGCTCCGGCTGCTGGAAGGCACGGAGGCATGCTTTGCGACGGCGTCCGGCATGTCCGCTGTGTTCACCGCCCTTGGCGCGCTGCTCGCGGCCGGGGACCGCGTGGTCGCCAGCCGTTCCCTGTTCGGCTCCTGCTTCGTGATCCTTAACGAAATCCTGCCGCGCTGGGGTGTGGAGACCGTGTTCGTGGACGGTCCGGACCTCGAGCAGTGGCGTGTGGCCCTCTCGGTGCCCACCACGGCCGTCTTCTTCGAATCCCCGTCCAACCCCATGCAGGAAATCGTGGACATCGCAGCGGTCAGCGAGCTCGCCCACGCCGCCGGCGCCAAGGTGGTGGCGGACAACGTCTTCGCCACCCCGCTGCTGCAGCGCTGCGGAGACCTGGGCGCCGACGTGGTGGTCTACTCCGGCACCAAGCACATCGACGGCCAGGGCCGGGTGATGGGCGGCGCCATCCTGGGCACCAAGGAATTCATCGACGGGCCGGTCAAGCAGCTCATGCGCCACACCGGCCCGGCGCTTTCCTCGTTCAACGCCTGGGTGCTCACCAAGGGCCTGGAGACCATGGCGCTCCGCGTGAACCACTCCTCCGCCACGGCGCTGCGCCTGGCCGAATGGCTGGAGACCCAGCCCGCCGTCAACTGGGTCAAGTACCCGCTGCTCAAATCGCACCCACAGTTCGAACTGGCGGCCAAGCAGATGAAGGCCGGCGGCACCGTCCTGACGCTGGAGCTTGCGACGACGGCAGGCCAGTCGGGCAAGGAAGCCGCCTTTGCGCTGCTGGACGCCCTGAAAATCATTGACATCTCCAACAACCTGGGCGACGCCAAATCCCTGATCACCCACCCCGCCACCACAACGCACCGGGCCATGGGGCCCGAAGGACGCGCCGCGATCGGACTGAGCGACGGGGTGGTGCGGCTGTCCGTGGGCCTGGAAGATGCGGATGACCTCATCGCGGACCTGGAGCAGGCTCTCAAGCAGATCTGAGTTTTTGCGGCCCTTCGTCGTCCGGCTATTACTTCCCATGGCGGGCTTTGAACGTGGGTTGTGCTGCGCGTCCGTTCGTTTCGGCTGTCCTTGAGAACGAGGCTGCGGCGCGGTTTAGTGGGTGGGCAGGCAGGGTTTACCCAGGGTTTACACGGATGGTCTTGTGAGGCTCCGTGCGCACTGGGCAGACTCGAATAACACCGATGAACCGATGAAACCCCTGTTGGTTCAGCACCACCCAAGGACAGACGCAGCGATGCGTTCGGGGCTGCGGCCGCGAAGACGCTGCGCGCAGCCTCCCTGACCGGAAGGACCGCCATGGCCGGAGTATTTGAAGTTTTTGTTGATGCAGAGTCCCAGTTCCGGTTCCGGCTGAAGGCCCCCAATGGAATCGTCCTCGCAATCTCCGCACCGTTCGAGGACAAGCGTGCGGCCGCGGCCGCAATCGCCGACGTACGCGAATGCGCCGGGACGGGGCTCATCACTGATCTCTCCCCGGCTGGACCCCAGGTCACGGCCCAGCCCGCGGAGCACCCGCGTGCGAAGCCGCAGGTACCTGCCCAGACGCCTTTGTCAGCACGGGCAGACCACCGAAGGCAGGGCTTCGGCACCAAGCGCACGGCGTCGGATGCCACCGGAACGCCGCTGCGCAGGCCAGCAGCGGCGCCTGCCCGCTGGACCGGGGCGGCCTAGCCGCCGTCGCCACATGGTGCCTTTGGGCTGACTGGCTCCTAGTTGCCGACGATCAGCCGGACCTCGACGTCGTCCCCCGCGGTTATGTGGGCCGCCATCCGCACGGCCTTCTTGACCGGCAGCAGGTACGAGCCGCTGCCGGCGTCCGGAAAGACCGAGGTCTGCCACTGATGGCCGGCGATGTGTGCCGTCACCTTCACCGAGCCGAACCCCTTGCGGTGACCCGCGGACTCCTCGTGGATCTCCTCCGAAATGTCCACCGGCAACGTAATGAAGTGCCAGGCGGCTTCGCCCGGGTAGAGCCACAGCTGCGCACGAAAGGCATAGGTCTCAGCCACGGACTGAGTATGGCACGCGTAACAGGAAGCCGGACGGTTTTACTTAGGTAAGCCTTAACTAATATCATCTTCCGGTGACCACGCAGCTTGATTTCGCGCGGGTGCCCTTCGCCGCCGATCTCGCAGGCCACGGGGACAGGCCCGCAATCCTCACCGACAATTTCACTCTCACCTACCGGGAACTCGCCGACAGGGTTGATGCCCTCGCGCTCCGGCTGGGCACCCAGCGCCGCCTGGTGGCATTGGCTGCGGCGAACGACGTCGAATCCCTGGTGGCCTACCTTGCCGCACTCGTCGGCGGCCACCCGCTGATCCTGCTTCCGGAGGACAAGCCGGCGGCGCTAGAGTCCCTGGTGGCCGCGTACGATCCAGACGTCGTGCTGCGTTCCGCCGACGGGCAGACGGTGCTCGAGGAACGCAGGGCGGGCACCCGGCATGAACTCCATCCGGACTTGGCGCTTCTGCTCAGCACATCCGGGTCCACCGGCTCGCCCAAGCTGGTGCGCCTGTCCGCCACCAATCTGCAGGCCAATGCGGAATCGATTGCCGAGTACCTGAACATCGGCCCGGCCGACCGCGCCGCAACCACGCTGCCGATGTCCTACTGCTACGGGCTGTCCGTGATCAACAGCCACCTGCTCCGGGGCGCGGGCCTGGTGCTCACCGACCTGTCCGTTGTTGACCCGTGCTTCTGGGAGCTTTTCCGCGCTGGCGGGGCAACGTCCTTCGCCGCGGTGCCATACACCTTCGAACTGCTCGAACGCGTGGGCTTTGCCGGGATGGACCTCCCCGGCCTGCGCTATGTGACCCAGGCCGGCGGCCGGCTCGCCCCCGAACGTGTGCAGAGCTACGCGGAACTCGGCCGGCGGAAGGGCTGGGAACTGTTCGTCATGTACGGCCAGACGGAGGCCACCGCCCGGATGGCCTACCTTCCGCCCGGGCTGGCCGCCGAGCACCCCGGTGCCATTGGCATCCCGGTGCCGGGCGGTGCCTTCCGCATTGACCCCGTTCCCGGCCTCGAGCACGGCGAACTCGTCTACACCGGACCCAATGTCATGCTCGGCTACGCGGAGACTGCGGAGGATCTCGGCGCCGGCCGCACGGTCCACGAACTCCGTACCGGAGATCTGGCCAGGAAGCACCCCGCCGGTGTCTTCGAGGTGGTGGGGCGGCGCAGCAGGTTCGTCAAGATCGTCGGCCTCCGGGTGGACCTCGGCCAGGTGGAGCGCATCCTGGCCGACCTCGGCGTTGAAGCGGCGAGCGCGGGCACCGACGAGGGCCTCGTCGTCGCGGTCGAGGGCAGCCACGACACGCAGCTGCTGGCCAAGGTCCTCGCGCAGGGCATCGGGCTACCGCGTGCGGCCCTGGAGCTGCACGCCGTCGAGCGTCTCCCCCGCCTGGGCACCGGCAAGGTGGACTACCCGGCCGTCCTTGCACTGTCACAGACTGCCATGCCACAACCGGAGCCGGCCGACTCCGGACCAGACAATGTGCACCGGATCTTCCGCGACACGCTCGAGCGCACGGACATCGGCGACGGCGACACGTTCGTCTCCCTCGGCGGCGATTCGCTGTCCTATGTGGCCACGTCCGTCCGGCTGGAGCAGCTGTTGGGGCATCTCCCCCCGGACTGGCATGTGACGCCGGTCCGCGACCTGGAGCAGCCCGCGGGGAGAAAACCTGCTAGGAAGATGCGCCGGTTCGTTGCCCCGCTCGAAACCAGCATCGTGCTCAGGGCCGTGGCCATCGTGCTCATCGTCAGCACCCACGTGGGGCTGATGAAATGGCCGGGAATGGCCCACGTACTTATGGCGGTCGCCGGGTACAACTTCGCCCGGTTCCAGCTCAGCGGGGAACGGCTTCCCCGGTTCCGGCGCCAACTCACCAGCCTGTCACGGGTGGCGGTGCCCAGTGTGGCCTTCATCGGGGTGGCCTACCTGATCACCGACCGGTACACGGTCGCCAACGTCCTGCTCCTCAACTCCGTGGTCGGTCCCGAAGCCGTGACCACGCAGTGGCATTTCTGGTTCATCGAAGTCCTGGTGTACATCCTCCTGGGCATGACCGCCCTGCTGGCCATACCCTGGGCGGACCGCGCGGAGCGTCGGTTCCCGCTGCTCTTTCCGCTAGCCCTCACTGGCCTCGCGCTGCTCTCGCGCTATGACATCGTTGATCCCGGCATCCCCCACCCGTCGCCGACCCTGTGGCTGTTTGCCCTGGGGTGGGCCATTGCCAGGACCCGGACATGGGTTCAGCGGGGTGCATTATCCGTCCTCGCGGTCCTCACGGTCCCCGGATGCTTCTTCGGGGATACACAGCGTGAGCTGACCCTTGTTGCCGGAATCCTGCTGCTCACCTGGCTGCCCACCGTCCCGGTGCCCAAGGGGCTGCAGCGGCTGGCGGTCCTGCTGGCCAGCGCTTCCCTCTACGCGTACCTCGTGCACTGGCTGGTCTACCCGCTGCTGGATACAATCAGCCCGGTGCTTGCCGTGGCAGCGTCCCTGGCAGCCGGGGTGGCTTACTGGGCACTGTGCACGCGGGTCATGGGCGTCTTTGGCCGGGGCGGCTGGCCTTCGCTCCGGGACAGAATCAAGCGGCGGACGGCTCACACCGCCTGAAGCTCGCGGGATGCCACGGCGGAGATGAGCATGGAGCCGGCGGCCATGACGGGGTCAATGACAGGTATCGCGAACCTGCGCCGCAGGACGTCCGCCATGCCAATGCTCGTCAGGCCAGTGCTGGCCTCCAGGATGACGTCCGCTCCCGCGTCCACCAGCATGTGGGCGGCTGCGAGCGCGTCGAAGATGCCAGTTGGAAGCAGGAAGCCGTCGGGCGTCTCCGCGCTCTCGGCGCCGTCGATCAGGAGCATCCGGTCGCCCAGGGCATCGGAAATGGGACCCGGCACTGAGTGTTTCAGGCCCAGCACACCCACCCGGCCGCCGAAGGCGAGGGCCGCAGCCGCAGATGCGGAGCCGGCGCCCACCACGGGGATGTCCAGCAGGGCCCGCGCCTCCGGCAAACCGGGATCGGCGGCGCAGCTGATGACCAGCGCGTCGACGTCCGGCGCCATGTCCAGGGCAAGTTCCACCACCTTCGGCACGGCACGCTGCAGCGACTCAGCGTCATAGACTCCGGAAGGCTGGTCCGGAATGCACCGCGTCGTGACATCGAACCCGAAGGTCTCGCGCAGCAGCCTTCCGTGCGAGTTGAGCAGACGCCGGTCTGTGGTGGTCATAGCCCTGATGAGTCCAACGCGCATGGTCCGTTCCTTCCGCGGGCAGTTCTTGTGGTTCCACACTAGCCAGCCGACATTTCAGGCGGTTTACCGGAAAATGACCATCGGAAACATCCCTGCTCCACCAGCGCGAACGGACAGATAAGGCCAAAAAACGCGCGCGTGGAGGGGCCCCATGTGTCCGCTCGCGCTCCCGTTCTTTCGCGCGGGTTCGCGGTCGGAGGGTGTTCGGGTCAGAGCTGGCGGACGCGCAGCAGTTCCGGAGCGGGTTCACCGTCGGGATCCGTGTCCGCGGCGGTCCCCTTCAGCGTGGCCCGCACGGCGTGCGCGACGACGGCACCCAGCCCGCCGTCGTCGGGCTCGGCTTTGTCCAGCACCACCTGCCGGACGTTGCGCTGTTCAGCCGCGCCGGTGCCGCGCGCGAAGATCTCCTCGATGCCGGCCCGGGCCAGGTCCAGCTCGCCGTTCTCGGCCAGCACCGGTTCCAGATAGTCCACCAGCGAGCGCACCACGTCCTCGGCGGGCACCGGCCGGAAGCTGCCGAAGTCCAGCAGTTCACCGCGCAGGCCAAAGTTGCTGGCCTGCCATGAGGCCATCCGCAGCAGCACTGTTGGCACGGGCGCCGGATCCACACCCTCACGCCATTCCCGGCACGCAGATTCCACGAGCGCACGGACCAGGACGGCAATGAGCGCTGCGTCCTCGGCACGGAGGCAGACGTCCGCCACCCGCACCTCCACGGTGGGGTGGTTCCGGGAAAGCCGAGCGTCGAAGTAGATCATGCCCTCGTCCAGCACCACGCCGCTGTCCAGCAGCCGGGTCACGAGCCGGCGGTAGGAGGACAGGCTGCCGTAAATGGCGGACGGGCCCGACGACGGCCAGCGGTTCCATGCCTGCGTCCGGTAGCTCTCGAACCCGGTCTCCACGCCGTTCCAGAACGGCGAGTTGGCGCTGAGCGCGATCAGGACGGCCAGCTTGTCCCGGATACGGTCCAACACGGCCACGCCTTCGTCCGGGGATTCGATATAGGTGTGGACGTGGAAGCCGCAGGTGAGCTGTTCCTGGGCGGTCAGGCCGAACCGTTCCAGCATTTTGGCGTAGCGCGGGTCCGGCGTGGTGTGGCTGGAGAGGGCCATCGGTGACGTGGCCAGGGCAGCAATCCGGGCGCCGTGGCCCTGGGCGGCCTCGTTGGCCAGTGCCCTGCCGGCGTGGATCTGCCGCAGCAGTTCCGCATGGTCCAGGCACGGACGGGTCTGCGTCTCGATCTGCTCAAGCTTGAGTTCGGCACTCAAGCCCATTTCGTCGTCGTCGCACTTGGGTTCGGCTATTTTCTTCACCAGCCGGGGCTTGCCCGGGGCGTCGTCGGCGGCGAGTTTGCGGCCCGCCAACAGGGCATCGGCGAGCGCCAGCGGTTCCCCGCTGTCCGGATCAACGATCAGGAGCTCTTCCTCCACGCCAAAAGTCCGCATGCCTACATTGTGCGCCAGACCCGCGAAAACGTCCCCGACATGACGAAGCGCGAACGGGCACTTATGGCCCTTAACCGGCAGGTCAAGGGGTGCTTAAGTGTCCGTTCGCGCTTCCCTGGGGGTGCTTAAGTGTCCGTTCGCGCCCGTGTGGGTCAGTCCTGGAAGTACTCGATTTTGGCACCGATGGTGTTGAGCCGCTCGGCGAGGTCCTCGTAACCGCGCTCAATGACATAGATGTTGCGCAGCTCGGACACACCTCTGGCCGCCAGCATGGCCAGCAGCAGGCAGGCGGCGGGACGCAGCGCGGGCGGGCAGCCCACCTCCGCGGCACGCCACCGGGTGGGGCCGTTGACGTAGATCCGGTGCGGGTCCAGCAGCTGCACGCGGGCGCCCAGCTTGTTCAGTTCCGTCAGGTAGATGGCGCGGTTCTCGTAGACCCAGTCGTGGATCATGGTCTGGCCCTCGGCGTTGCCGGCGATCACCGCGAAGAACGGCAGGTTGTCGATGTTCAGCCCGGGGAACGGCATGGGGTGGATCTTGTCCTCGGGCGCACGCAGCTCGGAGGGCTTGGTGGTCACGTCCACCAGCCGGGTGCGGCCATTGCGGGCCATGTACTCGCCGGAGACCTCCAGCTGCTGGCCCATCTGCTCCAGCGTGGCCAGCTCGATCTCCATGAATTCGATGGGCACGCGGCGGATGGTCACCTCGGAGTTGGTGACGATCCCGGCAGTGATGAGGCTCATCGCCTCGATGGGGTCTTCCGAGGGGAAGTACTCGATGTCGACGTCGATGATCGGTTTGCCGGTGATCTTCAGCGTGGTGGTTCCGACGCCGTCGATCTCCACGCCCAGCCGCTGCAGGTAGAAGCAGAGATCCTGGACCATGTAGTTGGGGCTGGCGTTGCGGATGACCGTGGTGCCGCAGCGGTGGGCAGCCGCCATGATGGCGTTTTCAGTTACGGTGTCGCCGCGTTCGGTCAGCACGAAGGAACGGTCGAGCTCGTCGGTCGGGGGCGCCTGCACGGCGTAAAAGCCTGAGCTGGCCTCCACGGACAGGCCAAACTGCCGCAGTGCCTGCATGTGCGGTTCCACGGTGCGGATGCCCAGATCGCAGCCGCCGGCGTAGGGCAGCCGGTATTCATCCGTCTCATCAAGCAGCGGGCCCAGCAGCATGATTACGCTGCGGGTCCGGCGTGCGGCCTCGACGTCCATGGACGCCAGGTCAAGGTCCGCGGGACGGCGCAGGCGGAGGTCGTTGCCGTTGAGCCAGGTGCATTCGACGCCGATGCTGCTCAGAACCTCGACGATGCGGTTGACTTCCTCGATCCGGGCCAGCCGCCGCAGCGTCGTGGTGCCGCGGTTGATGAGGCTGGCGCAAAGCAGGGCGACCCCGGCGTTTTTGCTGGTGTTGACGTCAACGGAGCCCGAAAGCGTCCGGCCGCCCTCCACGCGGAGGTGGGTCATCTGGGGTTTTCCGAGCTGGACGATGCTTCGGCCGAAGATCGCCTCCAGCCGCTGGATCATTTTGAGGCTCAGGTTCTGTTTGCCCTGTTCCATGCGGGCCACGGCGCTCTGGCTGGTGCCGAGTTCGGCGGCAAGCTGGCCCTGGGTCCACCCCTTCTGGCCGCGGGCGTCGCGGAGCAGAAGGCCGACGTGTTCAGCGGTCTGTTGAGTCATGAATAAAAATATATCAGATATGAGTTATCAAGTCGCTTTTTCAGCGGCGGAGCTGAGTCAAGCTCCCTTGATATACCCGTTACACGCATAAATATTGAGTAACGGGCCGGAGTCGCGTGACAGGATCCGTGGAGGCGTACGCGCACCTAGTCAAGCGTCCCATGCCCGCCTTGACCACGGAGCATATCCGGGAGCAAGCTAGCGGTACGTGTTGCGGCCACAAGGGAACGGGAGGCCGCCGTGTCCATTTTCAGCTCCGCTGGGCTGTCCAGGAGGCGCCCCGCAGGGCGCCGGGCTTCAGCGCTGCTGTCCTTCATGGTCGCGACCGCAGTGGGTTTTATCCCGGGACCAAGGCTCGACGACGGCGCGCCACCGGCACCCGAACCAGCCGTCACCCAGGCGGCACCGAGGGCCTCCGCCACTCCCAGCGGCGCCGCGCAGGCGCAGCCACCCGCGTCTCGGCCGGCCCCGCAGCCGGCGGACCGGCAGCCCGCGCGGCAGCGGCCAGGGTCCGCTCCGGCCCTGCCTGGCAACGAAGCCCTGCTGGGCAACGACGTCTCCTGGCCGCAGTGCGGCGGCGACCTGCCTGACGACCCTGCGTTCGCGATTGTCGGGGTAAACAACGGGGTGGCGAACACCACGAACCCGTGCCTCCACCAGCAGCTTGACTGGGCGGATGACTCGGCCGGCGGGACGGGCCAGCCCCGCCTGGCGCTCTATGTGAACACAGCCAACCCGGGGCTGCGGGGCTCCTGGTGGCCGACGAACAACGAGTACGGCGGCGAGGCCGTGGCCAACCCGTACGGCACCTGCCAGGGGCAGGAGGACGCGGCATGCGCCTATATGTACGGGTACGCGAAGGCTTTTGACGACGCCTACCTCCGCACCGTCCCCGAGCCTGAGACATACCTCTGGTGGCTGGACGTGGAGACAGGCAACAGCTGGTCGGGCGACAGGAACGCAAACCGGGCGGACCTCGAAGGCATGGCCGACTTCTTCCACAGCATCGGCGCCAGGGTGGGAATCTACTCCTCCGCCCGGCAGTGGGGGCAGATTGTGGGCGACGTGGGATCAGCCAGCAGCCTCTACACTCTGCCAACCTGGCTTGCCGGAGCGCACACCGCCGCCGAGGCGAAGAGCATGTGTTCCGCGGCGCCCCTCACCGCAGGGGGCAAGGTTGTCCTCACCCAGTTCGTGGCCGACGGCTTCGACCACAACCACTCATGCATCTGAGATCCACGGCCGCCAGCGTTAGACTCGGCCGCATGGATCACACCTGCAGCGTCCGCCAGGCGACGGCCGAAGATGCTGAGGCCCTGGCCCGGCTCCACCTGGAATGCTGGCGCGAAACCTACTCACACCTGCTGTCACCGGGCTTTATGGCCAGGCAGGGTGTGGAAGGACGGCTGGCCATGTGGCGGCACCTTCTGGCCGGTCCGCATGCGGCTCGGCAATACGTGGCGGTCGACGGCACCAACCTGGTGGGGTTTGCCGGCTCGCTGTCGCCCGGGGACGGGGTGCGGGAGCAGACCGAGCTCTGGGGCATCTACCTCCTCGCCTCCCACCAAGGCATCGGGCTCGGCCAGGCACTGCTCGATGCCGCAATCGGGAAGGAGCCGGCCGGGCTGTGGGTCGCCGAGGAAAACCCGCGCGCCCAGGCCTTTTACCGGCGCAACGGCTTCGTCTTCACCGGTGACCGGGACACGATCGAAGACTGGGAAGGGCTGGCCGAGGTCCGGATGGCGCGGACCGGGGGTTAGGGGCCCTCCAGCCACACCATGTTCCACGTGCCGGCCCACAGCGCGGCGGCCACGGCGCCGGCTGCAATGAGGACGCCGCCGAGCACTACCCAGATGTCCAGCACACTGTAAGTGGACACCCGCGCCCAGGTCCTGCTGGCCCCACCGAATCCGCGGGCCTCCATGGTCACGGCCAGCCGGGTGGCCCGGCGGATCGCCTGGACCAGGAGGCCGAAGCTTTGCCCCAGGGTGGCGCGCATCCGTTGCCACGGGTTGCCGCGGGATCCGACGCCGCGGGCACGCCGGGCCATGCCGATGGTCTGCCATTCCTCGGCCATCAGCCCGACCAGCCGCATCGCAGCCAGCGTCCCCAGCACAAAACGATGCGGCAGCCGCGCCTTCTGGGCCAGAGCGTCAGCCAGGTCGGTGGGATCGGTGCAGCTCATCAGCAGCACCGCAGGCAGGGCAATGGCCAGGCCCCGCAGCAGAAAACCCAGCCCCAGCTGAAGGGAACCTTCGCTCATGGACCAGAGGCCGACGTCGAGCAGTATCCTTCCGCTGTCGGGCGCCAGGATGGAGGTGCTCCAGCCGCCCACGGCTGCAGCCAGGATCAGCGGCCAGCCGCGCTGCCACAGCAGCGAAAACGTCAGCCCGGCCAGCGGAAAGACCAGCAGCTCGCAGGCGAGCGCCACCGAGGCGGACATCCAGTCGATGGACAGCGCCAGGACCAGGGTGATCAGGAAGACCGCGGCGAACTTGGCCAGCGGATTGGCGCGTGTCAGCACGGCCCGGTTTCCGGCGAGTGTCAGCGCGTCCCTCATGTCGCCGCCTGTTCTGACGTCGGTTCCGCCGACCGAGGCCCGGACCGCCCGCCGGAGCCCAGCCGCAGCTCGGTGCCGCCGAGCACATGGGTGAACTCCTCGTCGTGCGTCACGGACACCACGGCCGTGCCGGCGTCGAGCAGCTCGGAAAGGAATGAGGCAAGCTCCGCCCAGGTGTTGGCGTCCTGGCCGAACGTGGGCTCGTCCAGGACCAGCACCTGCGGGTGGGCGGCCAGGACAGTGGCCACGGACAGCCGGCGTTTCTCCCCGCCGGACAGGGTGTACGGGTTGGCGTCCACGAGATGCGTGAGGCGCAGGCGCTCCAGCAGCTCGTCGACGCGCTCTTCGCCGTGGCCCAGATGGCGCGGTCCGAACTGCAGCTCGTCCAGGACGCGGCCGGTGACGAATTGGTGCTCAGGTTCCTGGAACACTGTGCCGATCCGGGCGATCAGCTGTTCGGCCCGCCACTTGTAGGGGTCGATTCCGGCTCCGCCGCTCAGCTCAACAGTCGCGGAGACCTTGCCGTCCACCGGCGGCAGCAGTCCGGCGAGGGTCAGCGCGAACGTGGACTTGCCGGCGCCGTTGGGGCCGGTGACGGTCAGCGCCTCCCCCGCGCGGACCTGCGCCGTGACGTCCCGCAATACGGGCTCGGGCGGCACGGAGCGGAAGCCGCGGCGCCGGGGCCGTTCCCGCGACACTGCGAGCTTTTCGGCGGCGAGCAGCAGCTGGCCGCTGTCACTGCCGGGGATACCGGCCGCCAGGCGGCGGCGTGTTTCGGGGACGTAGCCCGGGACCCAGACACCAGCGGCGGTAAGCATCCCGCGGGCCTGTTCGAGGACCTCGTCCGGTGTCCCGTCGATAAGCACCGCGCCGTTCACGGCGGATCCCGGCTGCAGGACCACGATGCGGTCCACCAGGTCTTTCCAGGCCGCCACCCGATGCTCCACCACCACCATGGTGGCCCCGGTCTTGTCGAGGCTGCGGCCCACGGCGTCCCGGACCTCCAGGACGCCGGCGGGGTCGAGGTTCGCGGTGGGCTCGTCCAGCAGGATGAGTCCAGGACGCATCGCCAGGATACCGGCGAGCGCCAGGCGCTGCTTCTGGCCGCCGGACAGGGCCGACGTCGGGTGGTCCAGCGGCAGGTGCGAGAGTCCGACGTCGTCCAGTGCCTCGTGCACGCGGCGCCAGATCTCATCGCGCGGCACGGAGAGGTTCTCGGCGCCGAAGGCGACGTCGTCGCCGAGGCGGGAGAGGACCACTTGGGTTTCCGGGTCCTGCTGCATGAGTCCGGCACGGCCCCGCTGCGCGCGTGGGGACGCGCCGTCGATGAGCAGCTCGCCGCTCTCGTCCGCGTCGTCGCTGTCAGCGGAACCGGTGCCTTCGTCGCTGTCCCCCAGCACACCGGCCAGGGCGTGGAGCAGCGTGGACTTGCCGGCCCCGGACGGGCCGAGCAGCAGGACCCGTTCGCCGGGCCGGATGTCCAAATCCAGGGCATGGACGGCGGGTTTGGTGCGGCCGGCGTGGCGCCAGCCCCACCCGCGGGCGTGAACCGCGGCGGGGCGGACGCCGCCGTCGTGGGATGCGGGCATCAGTTGAAGACGGGCTCCGTGGCTGCCTTGCGGGACGCGAAGGAACTCAGCACGCCCGTCTTGGCCAGGCCGCGGGTGGCGATCCAGGACAGGGCACCGGCGATGATCGCGCCGGAAATGGCCGTGAAGATGATGTACGCGAGCTTGTCGCCGGCGGCGTAGGCGATGTTCCAGCCCCACGGCGCAAACGAGTCGTTGAGGCCGCAGAACAGGCCGGCGCCGGCACCCGCAAGCAGCGAAGCCGGGAGGTTGAACTTCCGGTACACCAGCGCGGCGAACACGAGCTCCGCGCCCAGGCCCTGAAGGACACCGGAGATCAGCACCGTGGTGCCGTACTGCGAGCCCATGAGGAGCTCGCCCGTGGCAGCCACCGTTTCGCAGAACAGCGCCGCGCCGGGCTTGCGGATGATGAGCATGCCCAGGACCGCCGGAATCATCCAGCCGCCTGCGTACAGGCCTGTCAGCGGCGGGTAGACGGCGTTGACCGGGGTGGAGATGAGGTTGGCGCCCTGGGACCAGGCCCAGAAGATCACGCCGCCGGCAACGGCGATGAGCGCCGCCACCACGATGTCGGCCACGCGCCAGTTGTAGCTGGTCTTCTTGATTGCTGCAGTTGTCATGATGATCCTCCTGAGGAACAGGAGGGGAAAGCGTTCCCCCGGTTGCCGGTGGCTGGGCCACCTGCTGCCGGGCACTTTGAGAACTCGACTCCCTTGCGCCGGTACTAGCCGGATCAGGTTCGAGGGTCTGCGGCTGTCCGCACTCTCAGCGCCCATCCGCGGTTGCGCTGGCAGTTGCCTTTGCATCCCGACGGCGGCGCTCCCCTGTCGTGATAAATCCGCCCTTGTGGGCGGGTCCAGTTTACACCTCGGCGGCCCCGGGAACGCGGGGTGCCGTCACAATCCGGAAGTCATCCTGCGCTGCCGGGACGGCGGTCCGGAGTACATTGGTGGCCATGACGCAACAGGACTCCGGCAGCGCTGCCCTGCCCGCCTTTGACCCCGATTCCGCCGAGGACCAGCCCGCGGGATCCCTGGAAGCCCTGATCGGTCAGATCGAGGGTGAAATCGCCGAACTGCAGTTCCCGAGGTTCAGCAAGGACGATGCCCTGGCGCTTGGCCTGGAACTGGTGGAACGCGGTAAGGAGGACAATCTGCCCATCGCCATCGACATCACCAAGGGCGAACAGGTCCTCTTCCACGTTGCCCTTGAGGGCGCCACCCCGGACAACGAGGGCTGGGTGCGGGCCAAGCAGCGGACTGCCGTGCGCTACGAGGAGCCCTCGCTGCTGGTTGGCCTGCGCGGCAGGGTGGGCGGGGGCCGGATCGAGGACAACGCCTGGTTCGACCAGTCCGCCTATGCCGCCCACGGCGGAGCCTTCCCCATCTATGTCCGGGATGTCGGCGCGGTGGCCGTGGTCACGGTGTCCGGGCTGCCGCAGAAGGCGGACCACGACCTCGTGGTGCAGGCGTTGCGGGAAATCCACCGGTCCATGCCGATAGGCTAGGGAAAGACCAGTGTTCATCACGCGAGGAGTTCCGGAATGAGTTTCTTCATCAAGCTGCTTGGCACCGGCGTCAGCCTGCTGGCAGGCTTCGCCGGCACCAAGGCCGTCGATACCATCTGGGAAAAGGTCACCGGGAGAAAGCCCCCCAAAGGCGACAAGGACGACGTCCCCACCACGCTGCGCACGGCCCTGACGTTCGCGCTCGTCTCCGCCTCGGTAAGCGCAGTGATCCAGGTGCTGGCCAACCGCGGCACCCAGCGGGCCATCACCCGCTTCGCCAAGACCCAGGACATCGTCTAGCGGCGCACGGCCCGAGCACCGGGCAGTGCTGGCGTCCCGGTTCTACGGGCTCAAACCGGCTGTACGGTTACCGGTTCAACCAGAGGTGCGGTTGCCGCCGTCGTCCTCTTCCGATGCACGGGCCGCCTTGGCGGCCTTCAGCACCACAGCCTCCAGCTCATCGGTGCTGAGCAGCTCCTTGTGGAGGTGTTTGGTGCGGTAGCCGGCGCGGCCCACCATATGGGCCGAGACCGGCGCGGTGAGCAGCTGGAAGATCCAGGCCACGACCAGCACCGGCCACACCCACCAGGTGCGCAGCTGCAGCCCCACCGCCGCCAGCAGCAGGAACAGCCCGAGCACCTGCGGCTTGGTGGCGGCGTGCATGCGGCTCATCAAGTCCGGGAAGCGGATCAGGCCGATGGCGGCGGCGAGGGACATCAGCGCGCCCGCCACCATGAACACGGCCGATACAGCATCGATCACGGTATCCACGGCACTCGGTTCAGGACTCATTGGGCTGCTCCCGCCTGTCGGCCACGAAGCGGGCCACCGTGACCGAGCCGATGAACCCGATGACGGACACCGCCACCACCAGCATCAGGTTGTTCAGGTGCCGGTTCACGGCCATGTCGATGCACAGCGCCGCCCCGAGGATGGCCAGCAGCACATCCGCGGCGAGGACCCGGTCCAGCAGCGAGGGGCCGCGGGCGATCCGGATGATCGCGCCCGCGGCGGCGAGGGCCAGCGCCACAGCCGTGACGGTGAGGACCAGCTCCATCATGCGCCAACCTCCTGGTTCAGGGCGGCAAGCTCTTCCTTGGTTCCCATGATCCTGATGAGCCCCGCTTCGGTGTCCCGGACTTCCTTGCGCAGCTTGAGGACATCCTCGCCGTTGCGGACGTTCAGTCCGTGGATGTAGAGCGTGGAGGTGGATCTGTCCATCTCCACAACCAGTGACCCCGGGATCAGGGAGATCACGTGGCCGGTCGCCGTCACCATCAGGTCCGAATGGCTGCGCAACGGAACAGCGACGACGGCGTTGGTCACCTTGGGCCCCTGGGCCACCGCAAGGTAGAACACCTGGCAGCTGGCGGCCACCACCCTGCCGAGGAACACCGCCGCGAACGGAACGGCCCGCAGCACGTTGAACCGGCCGCTCAGCTCCACCGGCGGCAGGTAGAACAGGCGCGCCACCGCAACCGCGAGCAGGGCGCCGAAGAGCAGGTTGCCGGGGCTGAAGTCCTGCCAGAGTGCTCCCCAGACGATGACCAGCCAGACCAGCAGCGGCAGTTCCTGCCGCAGGGACACCCTTTTCCGGCTCACTTTCCGCCTCCGTTCAGCGCCAGGGCCGGAACGGGCGCGGCGTCACCGAGCACCGCCTGGATGTAAGCGGACCTGTCCAGCATGGCCGCGGCGGACTGGTCCGCCACCTGGAAAAGAGGTCCGGCGAAGACGGTGAGCGCCACGCCCAGCACCACCAGGCCCAGCGTGGACCCGACCATGGTCCGGGGCAGGAGGCGCACCGCCGTCGTGCCCTTTTCCGGGACGGGGACCGCCAGGAGTACCGGGTCGGGGTGCTCAGCATCCTCGGCCTTGCGCCAGAAGGCACGGTTCCATACCCGGGCGACGGCCAGGAGGGTCAGGAGGCTTGTCAGCACGCCGCCGATCACCAGGGCGTAGGCCAGCGGGGTTCCCAGCCCGATGCCGGCCTGGATCAGGCCGAGCTTGCCGAGGAAACCCGAGAACGGCGGGATGCCGGCCAGGTTCATGGCGGGCACGAAGAACAGCAGGGCCAGCAGTGGGGACAGTTTGGCCAGCCCGGCGAGCCGGTCCACCGAGGAGCTGCCGCCGCGGCGCTCGATCAGTCCGGTGACCAGGAAGAGGCTGGTCTGGATGGTGATGTGGTGGGCCACGTAGAACACGGCAGCGGCGAGGCCTGCCACGGAGGACATCGCCAGGCCGAACACCATGTAGCCGATGTGGCTGACCAGGGTGAAGGACAGCAGACGCTTGATGTCGCTCTGGGCGAGGGCACCCAGGATGCCGACGACCATGGTCAGCAGCGCCACCACCATCAGCGGCGTGTTGAGGCTGTCGCCGGGGAACAGCAGGGTTTCCGTGCGGACCATGGCGTAGACGCCCACTTTGGTCAGCAGGCCGGCGAACACGGCAGTGACCGGGGCCGGCGCGGTGGGGTAGGAGTCCGGAAGCCAGAAGGACAGGGGGAAGACGGCGGCCTTGATGCCGAAGGCAACCAGCAGCATGACGTGCAGGAGCGTCTTGGTTCCCTGGTCCAGTTCGGACAGCTTGATGGCCAGGTCCGCCATGTTGATGGTGCCGGTTGCGCCGTAGACCATCGCGATGGCAATCAGGAACAGCACCGAGGAGACCACCGAGACCACCACGTAGGTGACCCCCGCACGGATGCGCGGGCCTGTGCCGCCGAGGGTCATCAGCACATAGCTTGCCGTCAGCAGGATCTCGAAGCCGACGTAGAGGTTGAACAGGTCCCCGGAGAGGAACGCATTGGAGACCCCGGCCACGAGGATCAGGTAGGTGGGGTGGAAGATCGAAACCGGGGCGTCCTGGTCGCCGTCGGCCATGCCCTGGCCGGTGGCATACACGAGGACGGCCAGGCTCACCGCGGAGGACACCACGAGCATGAGGGAGGAGAACTGGTCCACTACCAGGACGATTCCCCACGGCGGCACCCAGCCGCCGATGTTCACCGCCGCCGTGCCGCCGTTCCAGACGGACGCCAGCAGGAGGCACTCCAGCAGCAGGGTGAGCGAGAGCAGGCCGATGCTTACCGCGCGCTGCGCGCGGGAGTGCCGGATAAGCACGAACGTCAGCGCCGCCCCCAGGATGGGAAGTACGACGGCGAGCGGGGCGAGGCTTGCGAGGTTCACTTCGCCCCTCCATCCGGGTTTGTGGCAGGGGTGACGTTGGCGGATCCCGGTTTCTCCTCCAGCGCCGCGTGCTCGGCCAGGAGGGTCCGCCCGCCTGCCTCGACTGTCGCCGCCGGCTCCGGCGCGGCGGAGCCGTCCGGTCCGCGCATGGGCAACGGGAATTCGGAGGTTTCCACGGGGATGACGGCGTCGTCCTCCGCGTCGAAGCTGGGTGTTTCGGCCACGCGGCGGTCCTCGATGTCGTCCTGGATGTCGTCCTGGCGGGCAAGCACCCAGGTTCGGTAGATGATGCCCAGCATGAACGCGGTGACCGCGAAGGAAATGACGATGGACGTCAGGATCAGTGCCTGCGGCAGGGGGTCGTTGTAGGCCCCTGGGTCCGTGGCCTTGCTGAAGAAGGGGGCCAGCCCGGCGTAGCCGCCGGTGGCAAGGATCAGCAGGTTGGTGGCGTTGGCCAGCAGCATCAGCCCCAGCAGCACGCGCGTGAGGCTGCGTTCCAGGATCAGGTAGATGCCGCAGGCGTAGAGGGCGCCCATGACGGTCAGCAGGGTCAGGTTAACGGTCATGAAGTGCCGCCTCGGATCGATCCGGCCGGGACGCCGCCGGGCACCTCTTCGCTGCCCTCGTCGCCCTCCTGCGCGTCCAGATGCAGGGGACGCTCTTCAAAGTGCTCGTCGATCTCGGCGCCAAGGCTGCGGAGCACGTCCAGCACCAGGCCGACGACGACGATGTAGACGCCGGTGTCGAAGATGGTGGAGGTGACGAACTTGATGTCGCCAAAGACCGGCAGCCAGAATTCGATGATGGCGCTCTGGAACACCTGGCCGCCCAAGAAAACGGGCGCGGCGCCGGACAACGCGGCCGTGGCCAGGCCGATTCCGAGCAGCGTGCCGGCGCTGATGGGGGTGGCTTCCCGCAGTTCGAAGCGGCCGCCTGCAAGGTAGCGCAGGGTGAGGGCCAGTCCGGCCATGAGGCCGCCGGCAAAGCCGCCGCCCGGGAGGTTGTGCCCGGCCAGCAGCAGGTACAGCGAGAAGATGATCATCGAGTGGAAGATCAGCCTGGTGACCACCTCGAAGATGATGGAGCGGCGCTCCGGTGCCAGCGTGCGTCCGGCAACGAGCCACGGGTCCCGCGTGGCCGAGGCGAACTTCCGGGTCAAGGCCAGGGCGGCGCCGTCCCGCGAGGATTTGTCCACGCCGTGCCGGCGGCCCACGGTCCCTTCAGCCACCGCGGACGCCGTGCGCAGCCGGTCCCCGCGGCCACGGACAAAGATGAGGCTTGCCACGCCGGTGGCGGCCAGGGCCAGCACGGAGATCTCACCGAAGGTGTCCCAGGCGCGGATGTCCACGAGGGTGACGTTGACGATGTTGAGCCCGCCGCCGCCCTCGTAGGCCAGCTTGGGGAACTCGAGGGAAACGGGCGTGGCGATGCGGGCGCCCATGGCGTGGATGGCGGCGAAGACCATGGTTGCGCCGAAGGACAGGCCGATGATCACGCGGACCAGCCGGTACTTGCCCCGGGTGCGGTCCCGCAGCTCCGCCGGGAGGCTGCGCATGGCAAGCACGAACGCCACCAGGATGATGGTCTCCACGAGCATCTGCGTCAGGGCCAGGTCAGGGGCGCCCTGCAGCGCGAACATCAGCGCGATGCCGTAGCCGGTGACGGAAACCATGAGCACGGCAAGGAAGCGCTTGTTGGCCCGGACGGCGGCGAGTGCCCCGATCACGATCCCGGCTCCCGCCACCAGCTGTAGCGGCGAGTTGGGGTCGACGAAATACAGCCCCTCGGGAAGGGGCTTGTTCGCCGCAATCAGGGCCGATAGGGGCAGGGCGAAGGCCACACTGAGGATCACGGCCAGGTAGAAATACAGCGAACCACGCTGCGTGCGTCCGGTGATCCACACGGCGACATCGTCCAGCGCGCCTATGGTCAGCTGGTAGCCGCGGTCGGCGTCGAACCAGGGCGGAACGGCGCTCTGGATCCGGTCCACGACCGCCCGTCCGTAGAACATTGCCGCGCCGGCTGCGAAGGTGATGGCGGTCAGACCCAGGGCAGGGGTCAGCCCATGCCACAGCGCGAGGTGCCCTGCGGCACCTGCCGCAGTAGCGGCGTCGTGCGTTCCCCCGGTGAACAGTGCCGCGTAGGGCTGGATCCACGCATCCACCGGAACCGGCCACAGGCCGTAAGCGATGGTGAGGACGCTCAGGATGGCGGGGGCCGCCAGGAAGGAGGGGCGGATGGCCTTGAACGGGGTGCGCTCAACGCCCGGCTTCACGGCAAAGGCGCCCCACATGAAGCGGGCGCTGTAGGCGAAGGTCAGCACGGAGCCAAGCACCACGCCGCCGAGGACCACCGTGCCCCATGGGCCGTAGCCGGGCGCGGCGGCGAAGTGCACGAACGCCTCGAGCACCGACTCCTTGGCCACGAAGCCGCCCAGCAGCGGGATGCCGGCCATGGAGGCGGCGCCGACGCCGGCCACGACGCCGAGGGCCCGGGAGGAGCGGAACACGCCCGAGAGCTTGCGGATGTCGCGCGTGCCGGACTGGTGGTCGATGATGCCCACCACAAGGAAGAGTGTGGCTTTGAAGAGTCCGTGCGCCAGCAGCATGGCCAGGCCGGCGAGCGCGGCGTCGGGCTTGCCGAGACCCACCACCATGGTGATGAACCCCAGCTGGCTCACGGTGCCGTAGGCCAGGATGAGCTTGATGTCCGTCTGGCGCAGTGCCCGGTAGCCGCCCACCAGCATGGTGGCCAACCCTAGCCCGAGGACCACCGGCAGCCAGTAGGCGGTGTCGGTGAAGCCGGGGGCGAGGCGCGCCACGATGTACACGCCGGCCTTCACCATCGCTGCGGCGTGCAGGTACGCGCTCACGGGAGTCGGTGCGGCCATGGCGCCCGGAAGCCAGAAGTGGAAGGGGACCAGCGCGGATTTGGTCACCGCACCGGTCAGGATGAGGACGACGGCAGCGCCCACGGCTCCCGCTGCCGGTCCGGAGACCAGCTGCGGCGCCTGTTCGAGGATGCCAGAAATCCGGTAGGTGCCGGCTGTGGTGCCGAGCATGACCAGGCCGACGAGCATGGCCAGGCCGCCGGCGGTGGTGACCATGAGGGCCTGCAGCGCGGAGCGGCGGGCAGCCAGCCTTGTCCGGGCGTAGCCGATCAGGAGGTAGGACAGGACGGTGGTGAGTTCCCAGAAGATGAACATCATCAGCAGGTCATCCGCCGTGACCAGCCCGAACATCGCCCCGGCGAAGGCCAGCAGCTGCGCACCGAACCCGCCGAGGTAGCTGTCCTTGTCCTTGAAGTAACGTGCGCAGTAGACCAGCACCAGGGCGCCGACGCCCAGGACCAGCAGCGACATGACCCATGCCAGGGCGTCCATGCGGAAGGCGAATTCGAGGCCCAGGCTTGGAATCCAAGAGAAGGTTTCGGCGGGGGTGCCGGCCCGCGCGGAGGCTCCTGTCGTTGCCGGCGCTTCGGTGCCGTAGACGGCGGTGTGCTGGAACAGAAGCCAGACGAATGAACCGGCGGGCACCGCGGCCAGCGCATAGAACGAGTTGCGGCCGAACTTCCGGAAGACGAACGGCGCCACAGCGGCCACCGCGAAGTGCACGGCAAGGACTGTGATCACTGGTATCTCCGCAAAGTCAGAATTCGGTTATCAAAAGTTGGAGCAGGCGGTCATTCGTTGGGTTCGGTCCGGACAGTTTATCAAGGGGAAACCGACAGTTTTCCCCGCGCTGGCGCGGCCAGGGCAACTTTCGCGAGCCTGCGGGAGAGTTTCCATTCCCTGTTCGCCATGGGCGGATAGCATCGGCGTATGAACTCCGCAGCCGCATCCGAGGCAACGCAGCCGTCGTCGGAACTTGAAGCAGGTCCCGGGGCGTCCGGCAAGGGCCGGGTCCTGGCCTGGGCGGCGTGGGACTGGGGGTCGGCGGCGTTCAACGCGGTCATGACGACGTTCGTCTTCACCGTCTACCTGACCTCCCAGGCGTTCGGCGGCGAAGACCGGGCCTCAGCTGTGCTCGGCGGAGCGCTGGCCATCGCGGGGGCGGCCATCGCGCTGCTGGCGCCCGTCACGGGCCAGCGGTCGGACAACGGGGGCCGCCGCAAGCTCTGGCTGGGAGTGAACACGGCCGCCGTCGCCGTCCTGACCGCACTGTGCTTCTTCGTGTTTCCGCGGCCAGAGTTCCTCCTCCTGGGAGTGTCCCTGATCGCCTTGGCCAATGTGTTCTTCGAGTTCGCGGGCGTCAACTACAACGCCATGCTGGCGCAGATCTCGACGCCGCGGAACATCGGCAAGGTCAGCGGGTTCGGCTGGGGCATGGGCTACCTCGGCGGCATCGTGGCGCTGCTCATCGTGCTCCAACTTTTCGTGCAGCCGCGCTTCGATTGGTTCGGCGCCTCCACCCAGGACAGCCTGAATATCCGCCTGGTGGCGGTGTTCTCCGCCCTGTGGTTCTTCATCTTCGCGATGCCGGTGATGTTCGCGGTCCCGGAACTGCCCAAGCCGAAGCGGGCGGCGAGCCTCGGCTTCCTGGCGTCGTACGGCCTGCTGGCGCGCAGGATCAAGGCGATCTACCGGACCAGCCCGCACACCATCTTCTTCCTGCTGGCGAGCGCCATCTTCCGTGACGGGCTCGCGGCGGTCTTCACCTTCGGCGGGATCATCGCGGCCGGCACCTTCGGCTTCGCCCTGCCGCAGGTCATCTTCTTCGCCATCTTCGGCAACATCGTGGCGGCCGTCGGCGCGATCATCGGTGGCTTCCTGGACGACAGGGTGGGCCCCAAGGCCGTGATCATCGGCTCCCTCACCGGCCTGCTGGTCGCCGGAACGGTGATCCTGGTGCTCGGCAACGACAACCACACGTTCTTCGGTGTGCCCTGGTCGGGTTCCACGACGTTCTGGGTTTTCGGCCTGTTCCTCTGCCTGTTCGTCGGCCCCGCCCAGTCCTCCTCCCGCGCCTACCTCGCCCGGCTGGCCCCGCAGGGCGAATCCGGTGAGCTCTTCGGCCTGTACGCGACCACCGGCCGGGCCGTCAGCTTCCTCGCACCCGCCCTGTTCACCCTGTGCATCACTCTTGCCACTCCCCTGGTGGCCCCAGGGGAAGCGCAGCGCTGGGGCATCCTCGGCATCATGGTGGTGCTGCTCGCGGGGCTGCTGGTCCTCCTGCCGGTCAAGGCCCCGAGCGAAGCCGAGATCGCGGTCGTCCCGCAGTCCTGACCCGGCTCTGGGCGCGAACGTACACTTGGGGCCCCGGACCTGGCGCGAACCGACATTTAAGCCCCCGCAGGGCCCACGGTTTCAATCGAAATCGCAGGTTCGCGGACTAGGCTGATGTTATGTACATGGAAGAGACAGACCTCCCGGGCCTGGGCAGGCGCAAGGACTTCATGACCGCATCCGGCCGGCGGATCGGGGTGGTGGAGCTGCGCGAGGGCCAGACCGAGCTGTTCGTTTCCACCTGGGATGATCCGGACACATGCCAGGCCTCGATTCCGCTGACCAGCGAGGAGGCCGCATGCCTGGGAAATCTGCTGGGAGGCCAGCACCTTGCCATGACGCTGACCGAGGCCCATCGGGAGATTCCCGGCATCGCCACCCGGCAGTTCTCCATTGCCGCGGACTCCCCGTTCCAGAACCAGCCCATGGGCAAAGCCCGCATCCGCACCAGGTGCGGCGTTTCAATTGTGGCGATCATGCGTGAAGGCGAGGTGGTTCCTTCGCCCGGCCCCGACGTCCTCCTTCACCCCGGTGACCTGCTGGTCGCCGTGGGCACCCAAGAAGGATTGGACGCCGCGGCCGACATCCTGCGCAACGGCTGACCCGCATGGACCGCGTGGCCCTGTTCCTCATCGAATTGGGGGCAGTCGTGTTCTGCCTCGGTCTGTTGGCGAGGCTCGCGGGGCGGATCGGGATGTCCCCCATCCCGCTGTACTTGGTGGGCGGACTATGCTTCGGGGCCGGCGGCGTGGTGGAGCTCAGCGGCATGAAGGAGTTTTCCCACCTCTCTGGTGAGATCGGCGTCATCCTGCTCCTGCTGATGCTCGGTCTGGAATATACGGCGACGGAACTCGTAACCGGCCTGCGCAGATCGTGGAAAGCGGGCATCCTCGACTTCGTCCTGAACTTCGTTCCCGGCGCTGCCCTGGCTGCGCTCCTCGGCTGGGGAGTTGTGGGCGCCATGGTTATGGGCGGCGTCACGTATATATCGTCGTCGGGCATCGCGGCCAAGGTCATCACAGACCTTGGCCGTATCGGTAACCGCGAGACGCCCGTGGTCCTCTCCATCCTGGTCTTCGAGGACCTGGCCATGGCGATCTACCTGCCGATCCTCACCGCCACGCTGGCCGGGATCAGCTTCCTGGGCGGCCTGCAGACCGTGGGCGTTTCGCTGGCGGTCGTCACCGTGGTGCTGCTGGTGGCCCTGCGGCACGGGCACCACGTCTCCAAGGCCGTGCACAGTGAAAATTCGGAGGTTTTCCTGCTGAACCTGCTGGGGGCCGCCCTGCTGGTATCGGGCGTGGCGGCGGCGCTGCAGGTGTCCGCCGCGGTGGGCGCCTTCATGCTCGGCATCGCGATCTCCGGCGCCACGGCCCACAGTGCGACGCGGATCCTGGAGCCTCTGCGGGACCTGTTTGCCGCCATCTTCTTCGTGGCTTTCGGGCTCAACACCGACCCCACCTCCATTCCGCCGGTGCTGGCGTGGGCGCTTTTACTCGCGGTGCTCACCGCCGTCACCAAGATCATCACCGGAGCCTGGGCCGCCAAGCGTGCAGGCATAGCGCGTCCGGGACGCTTCCGCGCAGGAGCCGCGCTCATAGCCCGGGGCGAGTTCTCCATTGTCATCGCCGGCCTCGCCGTGACATCCGGGGCGGTCACGAACGAGCTCGCCGCCCTGGCCACGGCGTACGTCCTGATTATGGCGGTTCTCGGCCCGCTGGCTGCCCGCTACGTCGAACCCCTCGTCAAGAAATTCTCCCGCCCGGCGCGGCCGGAACCTGTCCCGGCCTGAGCTGGTTCCGGGTCTTCTTACTCCGCCCATCGAGAGGTGAGATGTCGGCGTTTACGAAGCGCCCAAGCCAAGGGATCTCACCTCTAGGCGCGTGACCTGGGCGCTGGAAGGCCGGCCCGAGGAAGGCCGCGCTAGATGTCGGTCCGGTGGAAGTTCAGGTGGCTGCGGCTTGCGGTGGGTCCGCGCTGGCCCTGGTAGCGGTTGCCGTACTCGCCGGATCCGTAGGGGAACTCCGCGGCGGAGGTCAGCCGGAAGAAGCAGAGCTGGCCGATCTTCATGCCCGGCCAGAGCTTGATGGGCAGCGTGGCCATGTTGGAAAGTTCCAGCGTGACGTGCCCCGAGAAACCGGGATCGATGAAGCCGGCCGTGGAGTGCGTCAGCAGGCCGAGGCGCCCTAGCGAGGACTTGCCCTCGAGGCGCGCGGCGATGTCGTCCGGCAGCGTGACGGTTTCGTAAGTGGAGCCGAGCACGAATTCACCGGGGTGCAGGATGAACGCTTCGCCCTCCTCCACCTCCACCAGCCGGGTCAGCTCGGGCTGCTCTTCGGCGGGGTCGATGTGCGCGTATTTGTGGTTGTCGAACAGCCGGAAAAAGCGGTCAATCCGCACATCCACCGAGGACGGCTGGACCATCGCGGCTTCGTACGGATCGAGGACGATCCGTTCGGAATCAATTTCGGCACGAATGTCGCGGTCAGAGATCAGCACACCGTCAAAAATACCATTGCCGCTCCCCTGCCCTGGCGCTAGTGTTGCGTGAACAATCAGGCCGGCGGTCTCACGTCACACGGTCAGAAATAGAGCTGGGGATATTTTGAACAGGATTGCGGCCAAGGCCGCTGTTGCACTCGCCTGCGCCTTGGCGCTGGCGACTCCCGCGGCAGGCGGCCAGCCAACCACGGGTGGCAGCACAACAGTGGCACGCGCCGGCATTTCCGATGCCGTTGCCTCCCGGCAGGGCACCACCACCGCCGGACCGGATGCCGCCACTGACGCCGGACCGGGCACCGCGGCTGCCCCGCCGGCCGCCTCTGCGGCGTCCCCGGCCATGCCCGACGACGGCGGTCCGGCCCCCGTTGTTCCCTCACCCGGGCTTCCACTCACCGGTCCGGCCGACACCGCAGCACCGGCTGGGACGACGCCGGCTGCAACTCCGGCCGTGCCGGGCCCAGCACCCGCCGCCCAGGAGCCAACCGCCGCCCGAAGCCACGCCCCACAGCCCGCGCCCGCGCCGGCCCCGACCTCCCAACCCGCAGGGCCCGCGGGACCGCCGGAACCAGCTTCGATCCCGCCGCTCTCAGCCCCTGCGGATGCCTTCACCACACCGCAATACACGGCCCGGACGGAGTCGGGCGGCGCCGCAAGGGGCCCGCTGACGACGCAGGCGCTGGTGCCGGACAGCAACACCGCCGAGGTGGGCGCCGTCTTCAACGCCATCAACACCTATCGGGCGTCCTTGGGCCTGCCAGCCGTGAAGTACCACGCGACGGTCGCCGGCATGGCGCAGGAATGGTCGGACAGCATCGCTTCCCGCGAGGTCATTGAACACCGGGCGAATTTCTGGACGGACGCGCGCGCCCTGGCTCCGAACAACGGCGCAGGCGAGGTCATTGCCGTCCGCTGGGACCGCGATGCCGCGCAGCTCGTCGAATGGTGGAAGAATTCGCCGGCCCACAACGCCATACTCACCGATCCCCGGTTCAACGTGGTCGGCATCGGCATCACCTTCACCGACGGGAACTGGCAAACCACCCCCAGCCGCTACACCATGTGGGGCGTCGTGAACTTCTTTGGCTACTCGGCGCTCCCCGCCGGCACCACGGCCGCTCCGGGCGGCAGCACCTCAGTTCCCGTACAGCCGGCCGATGCGTGCGAGCCCCTGGTCAAGCACATGCCGCCCACTCTCGATCTCGCGACAGCGGCCATCAGGAGCCCCGGGGACATCGTCTCGGTCGACGCAGCGGGGCAGCTCATCAACCGGCCCGCACTGGGCGCCGGACAGTTCGGACCGCCCGAAACCATCGGCTCCGGCTTCACGCCCACGCGGCAGGTTTTCGTTACCGACTGGGACCGGGATGGCGTCTTCGATGTGCTGGCGCAATGGTCCGACGGCCGTCTCACCCTCTATCCCGGGCAGCTGACGGGCGGCTTCCTGGCACCGGTCACGCTCGGGCAGTCCGGCTGGGCGGGACTGACGCTGGCAGTGGGCGGTTGGTGCTCCACCAACCGCCTGCCCGAGCTGCTGGCCCTCGACTCCGACTCAAACCTCTGGCTCTACCCCAACCGGGGCACCGGAGACCTGGTCCAGCGCACCCTCATCGCCTCGGGCGTCTCCGCGACGCGTCTCGCCATGGCGGATTACGACGGCGACGGTTTCCAGGACCTGCTGGCCCGCCAAAGCGACGGAAACGTTCTGCTGTACCGGGGTTCCGGAGGGCCGTCGCCCAAAGCCGAAGCCCGGACACTGGTCGCCAGCGGGTGGGGTGATGTGACAGCCGTCCGCGCACTGCGCGGCGTCACCGGCGCCTACTCGGCCGGCCTGGTTCTGCAGCGCACCGGCACCGCCGGGCAAGCGGGCCCCGTGCAGTACTGGAACCTTGACGGCGGAGTCCTGTCACCGCCGTCGGCCGTCCCCGGACCGTGGGCCGGCCAGCGGCTGGCCCAATAGGCTCTAGCATAAAAGCGGAAGTCTCAGTCCGCCGTCGTCCGCTCTTCGATAACACCGGGCAGCTTCGCCAGCTGTCCCACGGCCGCCCGGAGCTGGCGCCGGTATGCCGGACGGAGGAAGCTCCAGAAACCGAGTGCCGGGGCCTCCAGTGCAAACCGCACCCGGGTCCCGGCGCGCTCGGTGCTGAGGTAAAAACCGCCGCGCAGGAGTGACGGACCGGCCACCACCTGGAACTGGATTTCGGCGCCGGGCCGCGCCTGGGTGATCTCGTAATTGCGCGTCACAGGCTGGCCCTGCGGCCCGTCCATGGTGACCTGGTACCTCGCTCCCACGCTGCCGGCGCTGCCCGAACTGAGCCCTATGCTCCGGACGTCGGCCTGCCATCTGGGCAGATTCGCGCCGTCCAGGAGGAATGAATAGACCGTCATGGCGTCGCGCGCAACGAGAACCTCGTGTTCTGCACCTGCCATGGGGATCCTTTTCCGACGTCGGGCCTGTATTGCGTAGCCCGTTCCCCATACTGCAGCTAACGAGATTCAGGATAGTCACCCGCGCCGGCCCTCGTCCGCGCACCGCCCGGGCCTTTACCGAACAGTTACGGGAGGCCTTTTTGGCCGGCTTTCCCGACGCGCGGGGACTCGGGATCCAGATGGCCGGCGCCGCCGCACAACTGCGCTAAGCTAGGTTCTGCCCCGGGCAGTTTCCGGTGCGACTGCGGCTGTAGCTCAATGGTAGAGCGCTAGCTTCCCAAGCTTGATACGCGGGTTCGATTCCCGTCAGCCGCTCCAAGCCACCCTTGAATCCGCTGCCCGCGGCGTCATGCCACCCGGCGCACCACCCGCAGCGGTCCCCGCCGGTTCCGCAGGTCCACCTTCAGCCTCAGCCCACCTTTGCGGGCAAGCACGACGGCGACAGTCGCCGCCGCGAGCGCCGGCACCCCTCCTGCCACCAGCAGTCCCGTGTGCGGATCAAGGTGCTCGGCAATGAAACCGATCATCGGTCCGCCGAGGGCCTGGCCGCCGATCAGCACCATGATGTACAGGCTCATGACGCGGCCGCGGATGCTCATGTTGGAGCTGGTCTGCACAAGCTGGTTGGAGGCGGTAAGGAACATCAGGCACCAGAACCCGGACAGCACCAGCGCGGCGCCGAAGAGCAGCAGGGTGGGGACGGCGGCCGAAAGGCACAGCATCAGCCCGTACATACCCGCCGCCAGGACCACTGACCGCAGCCGGAGCTGCCGGCGCCGGGTGGAGGCGACCGCCCCGGTCAGCGCCCCGAGTGCCACCAGGGCATTCAGCATGCCGTAACCGCCGGCGCCGATTCCGTACACGCGGTCCGCGAAAGCCGCCAGCAGCACGGGCAGGCTCATGGCGAACACGGAGATGAACCCCACCATGAGCCACGGCCAGTAGATGGTGGGCTTGCCCAGCGCGTACCGCAGCCCTTCGCGCAGCATGCCCTTGGACTTGGGTGCCGGCGCGCTGACGAACAGTTCGTCCCGGCGCAGCAGCAGGAGCATTGCCACCGTGGAGCAGCACGCCGCGGCATTGGCGGCGAAGGCCCAGCCGGCGCCGACGGCGGTCAGCAGCACCCCGGCGATCGCCGGACCGATGAGCCCGCCCAGCTGGAACGTCGTCGAGTTCACGCTGATGGCGTTGCGCAGGTACCGCGGCCCCACCAGCTCATGGACGAACACCTGCCGGGCGGGCTGGTCCAGCACGGTGACCAGGCCGAGCACCAGCGCGATGACGTAGACGTGCCACACCTCGATCCTCCCGGTAAGTGCGAGGGCGGCGAGGGCAGCGGCGAGGACGGCCGCTGCGCTCTGGCACATGATGAGGATCCTGCGCTTGGAGAACCGGTCCGCGACCATTCCGCCCCACGGTCCGAGGAGGAGGGATGGCAGGAACTGCAGCGCCACCGTGAAGCCCACGGCGGTGACCGAACCGGAGAGCTGGAGCACCAGCCAGTCCTGGGCGATTCGCTGCATCCAGATGGCGATCACGGCAATGAAGTGGCCCGTGGCGAAGAGCCGGAAGTTGGGAACACGGAGTGAGATGAAGGTGTGGCGCCACGGAAGACGTTCACTGACGACGGCGACGGGCTGGGTGACGGTGGCCGGTGGCGGCGGTGGGGGTGTCACAGGGGTTTCCTCAGGTGAGCGGGCCGGCGGGGATGTCCTCAACGCTAGGGCGCGCACCTTCGATTGTGGAAGACTATTGCTCCTATAACTATCATTGCTTAACGTAATGATGCCCGGTGGTCGAGGAGGACGAATGTTTGAACCGGCCCAGCTCCGCTCGTTCCTCGCCGTCGCCGAAACGCTGAGCTTCACCAAGGCGGCAGAACGCCTGGGCCTGGCCCAGCCGACGGTCAGCCAGCACGTGCGCAAGCTTGAGGCTGCCGCCAAGCGGACGCTGATCAGCCGGGACACGAGGGACGTCAGGCTGACGGACAACGGCGATGCCATGGCGGGCTTCGCACGGAACATCCTCGCGGCCCACGATGCCGCCGCCCGCTATTTTTCCGGCTCGGCCATGCGCGGTCGCCTGCGCTTCGGCACCGCCGATGACCTCGCCATTACCGGGCTGCCGCGCATCCTGCGTGAGTTCCGGCAGATCTACCCGCAGATCAACCTCGAGCTCACCGTGGGCCAGAGCGACCAGCTGTACAAGCGCCTGAATTCCGGCCAGCTGGACCTCGTCTTCGTCAAGTGGGTGGCCGGAGCCAAGGACGGCACCGTGGTCCAGCACGACACTTTTTCCTGGGTGGGACTCGAACAGACCGCACTGGAGCCGGGCCAGCCCGTGCCGCTGATCGCGTACCCGGCGCCCAGCCTGAGCCGCAAGCTTGCCATCGACGCCCTCGAATCCGTGGGCCGGACGTGGCGCATCACGTGCACCACCAAGCAGATCAGCGGGGTCCTGGCGGCCGTCCGTGCCGGCATCGGGGTGGCCGTGATGCCGTCCTCGCTGGTGCCGGAGGACCTGAAAATCATCACCCGGCGCTTCGAGCTACCGCCCGTGGGGGATGTCGATTTCACGCTGATCAGGAACCCGTTGGCGAACTCCGAGGTCATCGACGCCCTGACCCAGGCCATCATGGGACGGACCCTGAAGAAGCCCGTTTAGCGGCACCGCGGGCGCTGCGGCTGGCGCTGCAGCGGGCGTTAGCCGGCGCCACAGCGGGGTTTGGAGGCAGGGCTGCACCCGGAAAAATGATTGATAACGGTTCGCAGCTGGCCTATGCTGTGAATGTTGCGGTCATGCAGCGGCTGTCAACACACAGGTTTCGACAACGAACATGCTTGGCAACGACGCCCGCCTGTTCGGGATAGGTACACCGTGACCACAGCCGCAAACCCCCGCTATACCCGCCACTCCATGACCGTGGACGCCGAATATGTCGGCCAGCCCAACTGCGAAAAGTGCGGAACAGACGAGTTCATCTACCTCGAGTCCTTCGTGCCGCCCAAGCACCGCCAGGACGGCACCGTCCGGAAACTGGGCGAAGTGGCGTACACCTGCACGCGCTGCGAGGACTTTTCCGCACACAGTGTCCCCGCATCATGGGCCCCGCCTGGCTGGTATCTGGGCTAAGCAGCAAAGACAAATAGATCGGGCGGGCACCTGGAGGGTGCCCGCCCGATCTATTGCCCTGGTGGGGTTCGCTGGATCAGCGGCCCCTAGATCAGTGAATCGGAGAGGTGGTTCGGTGTGCCGAAGCGGTGCGCCGTAATGCTGACGGCCTGCTCGTGCAGGAACGGCAGCATCTCGATACGGCCGGCCTCCGTCACCTCGTGGGCGTAGATGGCCAGGTCCGGGCGGCCGCCGGTAGCCTCGGCGAGATCGGCTGCAGAGCCGCCGATCAGGCGGATGCGTCCGCCGGACAGCTTGCCCGCCGCGGCGAGACGGCCCGCGGATGCCAGCCACGCGGCGTCGTCCTCCACCGTCACGGGGATGTCCAGCCCGGTGAGTACGGAACGCAGCTGGGCGGGAAGTTCGACGCCGGACGAAACAGTGACCGGGGCACCGGCAAGTACGCCGGCGGCAACTGTCCGGACGAGCGCCCGGAGGGATCCGCCGTCGGACAGCCGGACGGTGACCGGCAGCGCACGGTAGCGGAAGATGTTCCGCTCGGCGCTCAGGCCCGAGACGTCCTTGGCGGTGCCGAATTCGTCCGCCCAAGCCAGGGCGTCGGAGCCCAGCGCCCGCTGCAGGGCCTCGATGTCGGCAGCGCCGAGTTCGCCCTTCACGGCTTCCACGAGGCGCTGCACCCTGCGGTTGGCGATGCCCGCCGCGGCGCCCTGGGTGCTCTCTGCGCTGGTCCAGTCGCCGAGGCCCGCGAGGTAATTCGGGCCGCCAGCCTTGGTGCCGGCGCCAACTGCAGACTTCTTCCAACCGCCGAACGGCTGGCGCTGCACGATGGCACCGGTGATGCCGCGGTTGATGTAGAGGTTGCCTGCCTGGATGGTGTCCAGCCAGAGCCCCAGCTCGCCGGTGTTGAGTGAGTGCAGGCCGGCGGTGAGGCCGTACTCGATCTGGTTCTGGATAGCGATGGCCTCTTCCAGGGTGTCCGCGGTCATAACGCCGAGGACGGGGCCGAAGAATTCGGTCAGGTGGAAGTAGGAGCCGCGCTTGACGCCGTAGCGCACGCCCGGGCTCCAGAGCCGGCCGGTGTCGTCGAGCTTGCGGGGCTCGACGGCCCAGTTCTCACCCTCGCCCAGGGTGGTCAGCGCGTTGAGCAGCTTGCCCTTGGCCGGTTCGATGATCGGACCCATCTGGCTGGTGGGGTCCTGCGGGTAGCCCACCTTGAGGGAGGTCACGGCGTCGATCAGCTGGTTGCGGAACCGCTTCGAGGTGGCAACGGAGCCCACCAGGATTACCAGCGAGGCTGCGGAGCACTTCTGTCCGGCGTGGCCGAAGGCTGAATAGGCCACGTCCTTGGCGGCGAGGTCCAGGTCGGCGCTGGGGGTGACGATGATCGCGTTCTTGCCGCTGGTTTCGGCCAGCAGCGGCAGGTCCTTGCGGAAGGAACGGAACAGTTCAGCGGTCTCGTAGCCGCCGGTGAGGATAACGCGGTCAACGGCCGGGTGCGAGATCAGCTGCTGGCCGAGCTCGCGTTCACCCAGCTGCACCATGGTGAGCACGTCCCGCGGCACGCCGGCCTCCCACAGTGCCTCGATCATCACGGCGCCGCTGCGGCGGGCCTGCTTGGCCGGCTTGATCACGACGGCGGAACCGGCGGCCAGTGCCGCGAGCGTGGAACCGGCGGGGATGGCCACCGGGAAGTTCCACGGCGGAGTGACCACGGTGAGCTTCGCCGGAACGAAGGTGGCACCGTCCACCTGGTCCAGCTTGCGGGCGGACTCGGCGTAGTAGTGGGCGAAGTCAACGGCCTCGCTGACCTCGGGGTCGCCCTGGTCGATGGTCTTGCCGGTCTCGCTGGCCATCACCTCGAGCAGGTCCGCGCGGCGGGCCTCGAGGACGTCACCGGCGCGGTGCAGGATCTCGGCGCGCTCGTTGCCGGAGAGCTCGCCCCAGGCCTTGCCCTTCTCGACGGCGGTGGCGATCACCTTGTTGAGGGTGTCAGCGTCAGTGATGGTGGCGGCTTCGACGGAGGCGTTGCCCAAGGTCGAGGCCGGAACGCGCTCCAGGATGGCCCGGCCCCAGTCGCGGTTGGCGGGCAGGGACGGATCGGTGTCCGGCGTGTTCCGGAAGCCGGTGCGGGGCATCAGCTCTGCCGGCTCGTTGCGGTTCTGCAGGCGGTTCGGCTGCGGCACCTCGTCGTCGAGCTCCTGCAGGGAGGACAGGAAGCGCTGCTTTTCGCGCTCGAACAGTCCTTCGTTCTCGCTGAGCTCGAAGACGGCGGACATGAAGTTTTCCTGGCTGGCGCCCTCTTCGAGCCGGCGGATCAAGTAGGCGATGGCGACGTCGAATTCGGCCGGGTGCACCACGGGCGTGTAGAGCAGCAGGGAGCCGACGTCCTTCTTGACCGCTTCGGCCTGGCCCTGCGCCATGCCGAGCAGCATCTCGAATTCGATGCCCGACTCGACGCCGCGCTGCTTGGCCAGCAGCCAGGCGAAGGCGATGTCGAACAGGTTGTGGCCGGCGACGCCGATGCGGATGTTGCCGATCCGGTCCGGGTGCAGCGCGTAGTTGATGACGCGCTTGTAGTTGATGTCCGAGTCGAGCTTGGTGCCCCACGTGGCCAGCGGCCAGTCGTGCAGCGAGGCTTCCACCTGCTCCATGGGAAGGTTTGCGCCCTTGACCACGCGGACCTTGATGGCTGCGCCGCCGCCGGCGCGGCGTGCGGCAGCCCAGTCCTGCAGCCGGATCATGGCGGCGAGCGCGTCCGGAAGGTAGGCCTGGAGCACGATGCCGGCTTCCAGGTTCTTGAACTCGGGCTTGTCCAGGATCCGGGTGAAGACCGCGATGGTCATGTCCAGGTCCTTGTACTCCTCCATGTCCAGGTTGATGAACTTGGGCTTGGAGAAGGAGGCGGCGCGGGCGAACAGCGGCGTGAGCTTCTCGACGACGTGCTCCACGGCCTCGTCGAAGGCCCAGGCGGAGTGCGGGGCCACGGTGGAGGACACCTTGATGGAGACGTAGTCCACGTCCGGGCGGGCCAGCAGCGTGTGGGTTCCCTCGAGCCGGCGGGAGGCCTCGTGCTCGCCCAACACGGCCTCGCCGAGCAGGTTCACGTTGAGCTTGATGCCGTCCTTGCGGATCTTGGCAATGGCCGGGCCGAGCTTGGAGTCGGTGGCGTCAACGATCAGGTGGCCCACCATCTCGCGGAGGACCTTGCGGGCCACGGGAATGACAACCTGCGGCAGGACCGGTGCCATGAGGCCGCCCATCTGGACAGCGCGGCGCATGTACCAGGGCAGGAAGGCGGGAACCTTGGGGGCGAGGGCAGCGAGGTTGCGGGCGGCCACGTGCAGGTCCTCGGGACGGACCACGCCGTCGACGAAGCCCACGGTGAAGTCCAGGCCGTTCGGGTCCTTGAGGACGCCAGCAAGCTGCTCAGCGGATGCGTCCACGGGAAACTTGCTGGCTTCGGTGAGCCAGCGGCGGACGAGGGCGACTGCGTCCGTGGCCAGGGCAGTCGCTTCGGCGACGTTGGACCCTGCCGAGGGGGTGGCGACGGCGCCGGTAACAGCGGCGCCCTTGCCTGCCTGCACGCGGTGATCCGTTGCGGTGTTGGTCATGGCTGTCCTCGTTCTTTCAGTGCGGTGGGATCGTCTTATTCATCAGTATGAGCCTCGAGTCTCTTAAGATAAAGCGATCTTTTCTGAGCAATACACCTTAGAAAAACCGATCATTCTGTGGCCCCGCCGGACACCCCAAAATGCAGCCCCCGCAGTCGCGGAGAAGTGAGGAAGGGTCGCCTGATTTGCTGCGAGAAGTGAGGAAGGGTCAGGTAACCCAAACGCTCCCTCACCTTTCGCCGCCAGATCCAAACCCTCCATCACCTTTCGCCGCCAAAAGAAGAACCCTCCCGCACCTGGGGTGCGGGAGGGTTCATCGGTAAGGCGCGCGAACAGGGAGAACTACACGGGCGTGTGCATCTCCACGGCCTCGTCGTGCCGCGGGCTGTTCGGGTTCATCAGGGAGTGCCGTTTGCCGTAGGCGAAGTAGATCACCAGGCCGATCACGAGCCAGATGCCGAAGCGCAGCCAGGTTTCCCAGTGCAGCTGGAACATTAGGAAGGCGGAAGCCAGGACACCGAATGCGGGGACCACCGGCATCAGCGGCAGGCGGAAGGTCCGGGGCGCGTCCGGCTTGGTGTAGCGGAAGATGATCACGGAAACGCACACCACCACGAACGCGGCGAGGATACCGATGTTGGTGAGGTCGGCGACGGCCTTGATGGGGAACACGCCGGCCAGAAGCGCGGACGCAATGCCGCCGATCCAGGTCACGCGCTGCGGGGTTCCGTGCCGGTCCGTCTTCGAGAACCAGCCGGGGAGAAGGCCGTCACGGCTCATGGAGAACCACACGCGGGTGACGCCGAGGAGGAACGTCAGCATCACGGTGAGAATGGACAGCACGGCGAAGACCGAGATGATGGTGGCGATGACGGGGAGGCCGACGCCCTGGAACGCCGACGCGAAGCCTGCAGCCGGATCGATGTCCTTGTAGTTCTGCATTCCGGTGAGCACGAGGGTGGCGGCAACGTAGAGCAGCATGGCGATGACGAGGGACAGGATGATGGCCTTTGGCATGTGCTTCTTGCCGTCGGTCGCCTCTTCGGCCGCTGTACTCATGGCGTCGTAACCGAACACGGCGAAGAACACGGTGGCCGAGCCCGCCAGGACGGGTCCAAAGCCGCTGGGCATGAACGGGTTGAAGTTCTCGGCGTTGATGTAGAAGACGCCCAATCCGATGATGAACAGAATCAGCACGACCTTGATGGCAACGGCCACGAGTTCGAACCGGCCGAACGTCTTGGTCCCGCGGGAGAGGATCCACGTCACCAGCAGGCAGACGACGATGGCGGGGATGTTGACGATGCCGCCCTTGCCTTCGTCCGGGGTGGAGGTCATCCATACGGGCATGTGGATCCCGATGCCGGACAGGAAGGCATCGAAGTAACCGGAGATACCGATAGCCACCACGGCCACAATCGCGATGTACTCCAACAGCAGGTCCCAGCCGATGAACCAGCCGATGATTTCGCCCAGGGCCACGTAGCCGTAGGTGTATGCCGAGCCGGCGCGCGGAATCATGCCGGCGAATTCTGCGTAGGACAGCGCCGCGGCGGCCGAGGCCAGGCCGGCGATCAGGAAGGAAATCAGCACCGCAGGTCCGACGCCAGGAGTGTCAGCACTGCCGTGCGCCACAAGGCCTGCCAGCGAAAAAATGCCGACGCCGATGATCCCGCCGACGCCGATGGCGGTCAGCTGCCACAGCCCGAGGGACTTGAATAGGCCGCTGTGCTTGTTCTCTACTTCGATGTCGTCAATGGGCTTGCGCCTCAAGATTGACTGCGACGGATCTGTTGTACTCATCGGGACTCCTGCGTAGGTGCGGCCCCATCATTTCGCCCTGTGATGGGGGTAACTCAATCTGTTTAGTATGCAAGCAGTGTTGCATTAGATAAAGTGCATACTTCTAACCAGTATTCGTTAGTCCAACTATTCATTTGTGTAAACCAAGGAACAGCCCATGCTTGATGTCCGCCGGTTGAGGCTGCTCCGCGAGCTGAAGATACGGGGCACGCTCGCCGAGGTGGCCGCAGCCCTGCAGTACAGTCCTTCCTCAGTCTCCCAACAATTGGCCCTCCTTGAGAAGGAAGTCGGGGTGGAACTGCTCAGGAAAACCGGGCGCCGCGTGCAGCTGACGCCGCAGGCTGAGGTTCTGGTGGCACATACAGCCCATCTGCTGGAAACACTGGAGCAGGCGGAGGCCGACCTGGCGGCATCCCTGACCACGGTTTCGGGCACGGTACGAATCGCCGTCTTCCAGTCCGCAGCGCTTGCGCTCATGCCGGATGCGCTGACCCGCCTGGCCACGACCTACCCCGAGGTCCGGATCGAAATGACTCAGCGCGAACCGGAGACGGCGCTGCATGAAACGTGGGCCCGGGACTTCGACCTGGTCATCGCCGAGCAGTACCCCGGCCACGCGGCGCCCCGCTACCCCGAGCTGGACCGCGTACGTCTCACGAGTGACGCCATCCGGCTTGCAGTCCCGCCGGCTGCCGAGGGCAGGAGGAAGATCGATTCACTCGCAGACACCGCAGAGATGCCCTGGGTGATGGAACCGCGCGGCGCGGCGTCGCGGCACTGGGCAGAGCAGGCCTGCCGGAGTGCAGGCTTCGAGCCCGATGTCCGCTTTGAAACAGCAGACCTCCAGGCCCAGATCCGCCTGATCGAGTCCGGAAACGCCGTCGCCCTGATGCCGGACCTGGTATGGACCGGCCGGGGCACCACGGCCGAGCTGCTGGATCTCCCCGGCAAGCCGAGGCGCACAGTCTTCACGTCCGTGCGGCGCTCCGGGGCGCAGCGCCCCGCCATCCTCGCCGCCCGCGAAATCCTCGCCTCCACGGCCGCCACCATCGCGGCTGCCCAGGAAATCGACACCGGCGCGGACGCCTCCGGCGCCCCCGCGGCGACGCCGGCAACGCAAGCAGCCGGCACCGAGGGACCAATTAATGGCGCAGCAGCCAGCGGAGAAGTCGTGTAGCGGGTGTTCCCTGGCTCACAGCCAAGCGTTGACCCCGGCGTTAGACTGTTGACGTTATGAATCGCACAATGTTTAAGTCCAAGATCCACCGGGCCACCGTCACGCACGCTGACCTGCACTACGTGGGTTCCGTCACCGTTGACCTGGACCTGCTCGACGCTGCCGACATCCTGCCTGGCGAGCTCGTGGCCATTGTGGATGTCACCAACGGCGCCCGCCTCGAGACGTACACCATCGCCGGCGAACGGGGTTCCGGCGTCATCGGGATCAACGGCCCTGCTGCCCATCTGGTGCATGAGAACGACACCGTCATTCTGATCACCTACGCGCAGATGACCACCGAGGAAGCCAAGGCGTACGAGCCCAGGGTTGTCCATGTGGACAAGGACAACCGCATCATCCAGCTGGGCAATGACCCCGCCGAAGGCCTCACACCGGGCCTGATGAGGCCACCGTTCGCGCTAAACAACGCTGCGCTGAGCTAGCAGCAGAGCCAGCGCGCGGGGGACCCACGCGGAAGCATACAAGCCGGCGCAGCAGCGAGATCCCCGCCACAACGTGGACCGCGGCTGAATAAATCTGATTAGGCTGGGATGGTGGATGCCACCCCCTGCCCTAGCCTGCCCCCGGCGGCGACCCCGTGCTAGGCGTCCTCGCAGGCTTTTTTGTGGTCTGGTCCATCATCCTGGTGGGCATGTTCGTGGGCAGGCGGAAAATCCTCGGCGAGAATGCCCGCCAGGTCCTGAGCGGGCTGACCTTCTTCGTGGCCAGTCCCGCGCTGCTCTTCGAGACGCTGAGCAGGGCGAGCCTGCGGGACGTGTTCGCCGCGCCGCTGCTGGTGGCGGCAGTCGGCGCTGTCACCACCGCTGCCCTGTTCTTCGTCATCGTCAGGTTCCTGCTCAAGCGCACCGTTCCGGAATCACTGATGTCGTCCATGAGCGCATCGCTGGCCAACTCCGCCAACCTGGGCATCCCGATTGCCGTGTACGTCCTCGGCGACGCCAGCCATGTGGCTCCCCTGCTGATCTTTCAGCTGGCCTTTTTCACGCCGATTTTCCTCATGGCCCTTGATGCCACCACCAGCTCGCACCGCACCACGCCGCTCCGGTTCGTCATGCTGATCCTGAAGAACCCCATGATCGTCGGTTCAGCCCTCGGCCTGCTGGTCGCCGGCACAGGGTGGCAGGTCCCGCCGCTGCTCCTGGAACCCATCCACCTGATCGGCGGCGCCGCAATTCCTGCCATGCTGATGGCCTTCGGCATGAGCCTGAACGGGTCAAAGCCGCTGCAGGCAGCGGCCGGCCGGAGAACCGATGCCCTGCTGGCCAGCGGCTTCAAGCTCTTCGTGCACCCGGCGATCGCGTATCTCTTCGCGCGCTTCGCCCTCGGGCTGGACGGCCCCGCGCTGTTCGCCGTGGTGGTCACGTCCGCCCTGCCCACCGCGCAGAATGTGTTCGTCGCCGCCAGCCGGTACAAGGCCGGGCTTACGGTTGCCAAGGACACCGTCCTGATCACCACGATCGTTGCCGTGCCTGCGATGATCGGTGTGGCCCTGCTTCTGGCATAACTGCCGCCCCGTCCCCGACCGCTCCGCGCGTCTGCCGCCCGAACTGGAGGAAATCTTGAACAGCACCCTGGACACCGTGATCATCGGAGGCGGAGCCATGGGTTCCGCAGCCGCCTGGGCGCTGGCCGCCCGCGGTCGCGACGTGACGCTGCTCGAGCAGTTCACGCCCGGCCACCACAAGGGCGCCTCGCACGGCGCCACCCGGAACCTGAGCCTTGCCTACGCCGAGCCCGAGTACGTGGCCATGCTGGCCGAAACGCTGAAGCTCTGGGCCGAGCTCGAAGATGAGAGCGGCGAACGGCTGCTCGCGCGCACCGGCGTCGTCAACCACGGCCCTGACCCCCGCCTCGGCGAGATCCACGCGGCACTGAACAGCGCCGGACTGCGGGCTGACTTCGTGCCGATCGCCGAGGCAGGCGAGCGCTGGCGCGGCATCCGCTTCGACCAGCAGGTGCTCCACATGCCCGACGGCGGCCAGCTCAACCCCGAGGCCGCCCTCCCGGCGTTCCAGCGGCTCGCGGCACGCAACGGCGCCGCCGTCCGGCACGGCGTGAAGGTTGTGGGGCTGGAAATACTCGACGACGGCGTCCGGCTCACCGTGGACGGCGGCGGGCGGACGGAGGTGCTCACCGCCAGGCAGGCGGTGGTCACCGTTGGCGGCTGGACCTCCAAGCTGCTCGCAGGCTCAATTGCCACCCCGCGCCTGACGGTCACGCAGGAGCAGCCCGCGCACTTCGGCATCACCGACGACGGCGCAACCTGGCCCGGATTCAACCATTTCCCCGGCGAGGGCGGCGACTACGCGGGCTTCTACTCCCCCGTGTACGGCATGCTCACCCCCGGCGAGGGCGTCAAGGCGGGCTGGCATGGAGTGGGCCCCGTGGTGGACCCGGACAGGCGGTCCTACCTGCCCGAACCGCGCCAGCGCGCCGCCCTGCAGCAGTACGCCAGGGACTGGCTGCCCGGCGTGGACGCCGACGCCATGACCGATATCAGCTGCACGTACACGACCGCTCCGGACCACAACTTCGTGCTGGACCGGATCGGCCCGGTGATCATAGGGGCGGGCTTCGCCGGCCACGGCTTCAAGTTCACGCCGGTGGTGGGCCGGATCCTTGCTGACCTTGCCACCGGGGAAGGCCCCGCGCCGGCGATTTTCGCGGCCTCCCGGGCCTAAGAACCCTCGTGCCTGGGAACCCTCGGGCCTAATGGCCCCCCGGGCGGGAACCCCAACCGGGACCGCCCGGGTCAGCTCCGCTGGTGCCGGTCCAGAAGCCGGGCGCAGCGGATGAAGCCGAGATGCGAGTAGGCCTGCGGGTGGTTCCCCAGGTGCGTCTCGGTGCCGGGGTCGTACTCCTCCGGCAACAACCCTGTCGGTCCGAAGAGGTTGACCAGCTGGTCGAAGAGGTCCCAGGCCTCGGCGATACGGCCCACCGCCACGTACGCCTCGATCAGCCAGGTGGTGCAGATGTGGAACCCGCCCTCCAGGCCCGGCAGGCCGTCGTCGTACTTGTACCGGAAAACCGTGGGTCCCACGCGGAGTTCCCGCTCCACGGCGGTGACGGTGTCCAGGAACCGCTGGTCGGTGACGTCGAGCAGGCCGGACAGCCCGATGTGCAGGACGGCGGCGTCGAGGTCGGGGCTGTCGTAGGCCACAGTGTAGGACGCGGCGGTGTGGTCCCACCCCTCGCTGAGCACCTCTTCGCGGATGGTCGCGGCCGTGTCCGCCCAGGCAGGTTCGGGGCTGCGGCCGTGGCGTGTGGCGGTGCGCAGTGCCCGGTCCAGGGCGACCCAGCACATCACCTTGGTGTAGACGTGGTGCCTCGGTGCGCGGCGCGCCTCCCAGATGCCGTGGTCCGGCTCATGCCACCGGGCCAGCACGGCACTGGCCATCTGGACCAGCAGCTCCCAGTGCTCGTCCGCCAGCGAACCCCGGGACTCGCTCAGCCCGTGGATTAGCTCGGCGATCGGGCCGAAGACATCCAGCTGGACCTGGTGGTCCGCGGCGTTGCCGATCCGCACGGGACGCGAGCCCGCATATCCGGGCAGGCTCTCGATAATGGCCTCCGTGGACAGCGGCGCGCCGGTGACCGAATACAGCGGATGCAGCCACTCCGGCCCCGGGGCGTTGGCCAGGATGCCTGTCAGCCACCTCAGGAAACCGTCGGCCTCCCCCGTTGACCCCAGATCCACCAGGGCACTGACGGTCATGGAGCCGTCGCGCAGCCAGCAGTAGCGGTAGTCCCAGTTGCGGGTCCCCCCGATGCCCTCCGGAAGGGACGTGGTGGGGGCCGCGAGCACCGCGCCGGTGGGCTCGTGGACCAGCGCGCGCAGCACCAGGGCCGAGCGCCGCACCAGGGACGGCTTGACGGATGGCAGCGCCAGGTTCTGGACCCAGCGGCGGGAGTGATGGGCGACGGCGGCCCTGCGGTCCGCTTCGTCCGTCCCTGCGTTGTCCTTCCAGGACGCGTGCTGGGGCTCCGTATCGCCGCACCGGAGGTTGAGGACAACCGGTCCGTGCTGCAGGTTGACCTCGGCGGTGGCCGTGGCGTGCCGTCCGTCCGAGGTGACGGCGAAGCTGACATCCGGCGCCAGCAGGATGATGGGGTCGGACGTGCCGACGACGTGAAGCTCCCCGCCGCGCGCCTCCATGCTGAAGGGCGCATTGGCGTAATCCGGCCGGGGCGCGAAGACGATCCGGGCCGCGCCGGTGCCGGACAGCACCCGGACCAGGCTGGTGATGCCTTCCGGGGCAGGCTCAAGATAGTCGGTTACTGTGACGTCCGCCCACCGTGTTTCCACGATCATGGTGCTGTCCACGTACCGCTGGCCAAGTACCCTCGACGCCTTGACCGGCTCCACGGAGAAGTGCCCGGCCGCGTCGCCTCCCAGGATGTGGGCAAAGAGGGAGCCCGAGTCCGGCAGGGGGTGGCTCATCCAGCAAATTTTTGCCTCGGGCGTCAGGAGTGCCGTGGAGGAGCCGTTCCCGATCATGGAGTGCCGCTCCAGGCCAACGGCATCCTCACCGAAAAGCCAGGCGCGGCGCAGCTCGAAGAGGATCCCCAGCACCCTGGCGAACGATTCCGGATCCTTCAGCCGGTATTTCGCCTGCGACGGCAGGTCCCCCACCCACAGCCCCATGTCCGGGCCGCGCAGCGTGGCCAGCGCCAGTTCGTCGCTTACGGCATCCCCCGCGTACAGCGCAGCGCTCACACCCAGCCGGGCCCGCAGGTGGTCCAGGGCATCGGCTTTGGAGGGCTGCACCACGGACAGGTCCAGGACGGAGCCGTCCACAATGAAGAACAGCCCAAGGGCCCGGGCAACCTCCTCCGCCTTCCGGGCACACTTGGCCGCGACATCCGGCGCGGCGGACCTGGTATGGACCGAGACCGCGACGGGTTTCCGTTCGATGGTGATTCCTTTGTAGGCACCCACCGCTTCGAGCAGCGCCTGGTTGGCCTGCTGCAGCACCGACTCGGTGGCCAGCGAGAGTCCGTGTGCGAATCCCATGTCGAACTCGGCCCCGTGCGAGCCCACCAGATGGACCTCGGCGGGAAGCCTGGAGACCGCGGCCAGGTCACGCAGGGATCTCCCCGAGATGACGGCGGCGTGCGTGTTGGGCAGGGCGGCCAGGGCCCTGAGGGCGATGGCCGCGCCGCCCAGCGGCAGTGTTTCCGTGGAGATGCCCTCCGCGGCACACAGGGTTCCGCCGTAATTGCAGGCGACGAGCAGCCCCGGGGTCCGGGCCAGGACCCTAAGTTCAGCGAGCAACTGGGGTGTGAGCCCGTCGTCGGACGCCTCCGACTGAACGAAGGCCCGCAGCAGGCCCAGGGGAAGGGATTTGGTCAGCAGTGCGGAATCGGCCACCGTTTGGTTGAGCGGAGTGGGCATGCGCGGCAATCCTTCGGATAATCCCCAATCGGTCTTGGACTCCTAAAGTGTCTGCCGCGGCCGTTTCCCCTGAATATCCCCCTTATTGCGTTCGTGTAACTTTGCAGGGCCCTGTTCCTGCCGGCTGGAATCAGCAGTTGGGCGAATCGTATTCGTAGGCTCCGGCATCGGCAGCGGCCGTTCCGGCGCAGTCGCCGTTCTGCACTGAAGGCTTGCTCATGAGGTCCACCGTGTAGGGCGTGCTGCCGGCCCTGTCGATGGCGGGGCTGGTGCCGGTGAGGCTGAGGTCCGCCGGCGCATTCGCGAAGCGGGTGGGTGCCGTCGTGGACGTGCTGTTGGGGGCGATGTTGGCGGGGCCGTTCAGGACGTTCTGCTTCTCGGTCCAGCCCGACCCATTGATCCACAGGGAGTTCTTGACGCCCGCAAGGATGTTGGCGCGGATCACCGTTGAGGCCGGGCACGTCGCGTGGCACACGAGCGCCTGCGACTGCGCGCCGGTCAGGTAGACAGTGTTGAACTCGAAAACGGTGCCGTTGGTGGGACCGAACGATGTTCCGTTTCCACGGGCAATGAGGCCCTTGGCCTCGGAGCAGTTGGCGCCGCAGGTTGAGCGGATCAGGTTGTAGCGGAAGATGTTGCCGTCCGCGGTTCCCGAGGACCTGCCAAGTTCGGAGAAGTTGTTGTTGTCCAGCGACACGTTGTGGTGAATGTTGTTGCGGTTGCCGTTGTAGATCTCGAACGCACCGCCGTCCTGGTTGTAGTCATAGGACTTGCCGGTGGACCCGCTGACGCTGTTGTTGGAAAACTCGTTGTCGTTGCCATTAATCAGCACGCCAAAAGCACCCGAGTCGTCACTGCAGTTCACGGCCGCCGACGTCCCGCAATTAGTGCCCGGCGTGTTCACATTCATCACGTTGTTGCTGGTCAGTGAATTTCCCGTGTATTTTCCGAAGTCCGAGCCGGTGCCCACTTTGAGCCCCACGGCATTGTTGGACGCACTGGAGTTCCGCACAGTATTGCGGTCGCCGGTAACGCTGATGCCGGCGTAGCCGCAGGCCACGGCGCGGAGACCCTCAACGGTGGTGTAGCTGCCGTTGATGCGGATGCAGTTTCCGGATTTTCCGCCGGTGACGATGGGCGCGTTGCCCGTGCCGTAACTGTTCAGCGTGATGGGGGCGGTGGAGGTTCCGCTTTGGGCGGTGACCACGCCGCCACTGAAGGTGTCGCCGCGGCGGAAACTGACGGTGTCACCTGGCTTGAGAACCGCCTGGTTGACCTTGGAGAGCGTCTTCCAGGCCGATGTGCTGGTTGCGCCGGAGTTGCTGTCACTGCCGGCGGCGCTGACGTATCTTCATGTTATTTACCTGCATCTGATCCATGGCGGGAAGTGCTTTATGGCAGAGCAAATGCCTTATTCGTAAAGCACCCCCCGCGCAGCCGGCAAATCACAGGCGGTGAATGACAGCCTGGCGAATCAGGATCGCGCACACCGAATTACCCCGCCCGCGGTATCCGGGGCGGGACAACGGCATGTTGTGATTTGAGACCGCTACATTCAACCCAGCCGGCAATGAGTGTTTAGATTGAGACCTTGCGCACTTAAAGCTAGGTTCCGCACCGGCCCAAGTCAAAGATATCTGTTGAACAACCGGGGCCCTGAATTGCCCTATAAGGACACCGATATTCGTTACTCCCGCTTTGACCTGCGGGTTTAGTCAAAGCACACCCGGAGGGCGGCGGCAAATATTTCGTTGGCCCAGCGGGTCAGACGCCGACCAGTCCGGCTACCTCGGCAAGGAGTTCAACCGAGCGCAGCCGTTCTGCCGTTCCGGTGCTCTGGTGCGCCACGATGAGCTCGTCGGCGTCGGCGTGCCGGGCAAAGCCGTCCAGGTACTCCAGCACGACGTCCGGGGTGCCCACGGCCGAGTACTTCATCATCTGCGAGACGTGCTGTCCCTGGGGGGAATCCAGGATCATGTCCGCTTCGTCGTCGGTGAACTGCCGTCCGCCGCCGAAGAACAGTGAGACACGGGCACGCATCGTGGCGCGAAGCATTTCCTGGGCGTCCGAGGCGGAGTCGGCGGCCACCACGTTGACGCCGGCAATGACGTGCGGCGCTGCCAGCTGCTCTGACGGCTTGAACTCGCGGCGGTAAACGGCGACGGCGTCCTGCAGCGCGTTCGGAGCGAAGTGGGAGGCGAAGGCGTACGGCAGCCCCAGCTGCGCCGCCAGCCTTGCCCCGAAGAGGGATGACCCCAGAATGTAGAGGGGCACGTTGGTGCCCCTGCCCGGCGTCGCCTCCACGCCCTGCACGCGGGTGGGCCCGCTGAGGTAGCCCTGCAGCTCCAGGACGTCCTGCGGGAAGGTGTCGGCCGAATGCGGGTCACGGCGCAGTGCGCGCATGGTGTTCTGGTCGCTGCCGGGCGCACGGCCGAGGCCCAGGTCAATCCGGCCGGGATGCAGTGTCTCCAGCGTGCCGAACTGCTCGGCGATGGTGAGCGGGGAATGGTTGGGCAGCATCACGCCGCCGGCACCCAGCCTGATGCTCTCGGTGTGGGCGGCCACGTGGGCGATCAGCACGGACGTGGCAGAGGACGCGATGGAGGACATGTTGTGGTGCTCGGCGTACCAGACCCGCCGGTAGCCAAGTTTTTCGGCCAGCTGGGCCATGGCGACGCTCCCGGCAAAGCTCTCCGCCGCCGTCTGGCCCTTGCCGATGGTTGCCAGGTCGAGGATGGAGAGGGGAACAGTCACGGCGGGATGGCCTTTCGTAGGGGGAGCGCAGCTGCCGGCTTCGCGGGGGACCGGCACATTGGGAACAACGACGGCGGAGCCCGGGTTATTTCTTTCCGCGCCGGTGACGCTGTCCACATATCCCGCCAATGCGCCTCCCGCTATGCTGGCGGCATGGCCAACAAGTCCACCGCAGATAAAGTAGGCACCATCCAAAAGGGCTACGCCCTGGAGGGTGCCACCATCGAGCTGGGCGCCGCCATCGTCGACGGCGAACTGCACAAGGACGCGCCGGTCCGGCTGCCGCTGTCCATGATGAACCGGCACGGACTCGTGGCCGGCGCCACCGGGACAGGCAAGACCGTCACCCTGCACATGATGGCGGAGCAGCTCTCGACCGCCGGGGTGCCGGTATTCCTGGCGGACATCAAGGGCGACCTTTCAGGGCTGGCCACGGCGGCCGCCGGGAGCGAGAAGCTGGCCAAACGGACCGAGAGCATCGGGCAGGCGTGGTCAGGGAAGACGTTTCCGGTGGAGTTCCTGGCCCTCGGCGGGGACGGCGACGGTATTCCCGTCCGCGCCACGATTACGTCGTTCGGGCCCATCCTGCTCGCCCGGGTCCTGGAGCTCAACGACACGCAGGAATCCAGCCTCCAGCTCGTGTTCCACTTTGCGGACAAGAACAACCTTGAGCTGGTGGATCTGAAGGATCTGCGTGCCGTCATCCAGTTCCTCATCTCCGACGAGGGCAAGGAAGCGCTCAAGGACCTGGGCGGCCTCTCCAAGGCCACTGCCGGCGTCATCCTCCGCGAACTGGTGACCCTCGAGGCGCAGGGCATGGAGCGGTTCTTCGGCGAGCCCGAGTTCGACACCGCAGAGCTGCTCCGCACGGCGCCTGACGGGCGTGGCGTCATCAGCTGCCTGGAGCTGCCCACCCTGCAGACCAAGCCGTTGGTCTTCTCCACCTTCCTCATGTGGCTGCTCGCGGATCTGTTCGAGGACCTGCCCGAAGCCGGCGACCTCGACAAGCCCAAGCTCGTGTTCTTCCTGGATGAGGCGCACCTGCTCTTCAATGACGCCTCCAAGGCCTTCCTGGAAGCCATCACCACCACGGTCCGGCTGATCCGCTCCAAGGGCGTGGGCATCTTCTTCGTCACGCAGACCCCGAAGGATGTCCCTGCAGATGTCCTGGGGCAGCTGGCCAACCGTGTCCAGCACGCCCTCCGGGCATTCACGCCGGAGGATGCGAAGGCCCTCAAGGCCACTGTCTCCACGTTCCCGGTCAGCGACTACGACCTCGAGGAAACCCTGACGTCAGCGGGCATCGGCGAAGCCGTCATCACGGTGATGAACGAAAGAGGAGCCCCGACGCCGGTTGCCCTGACCCGCCTCCGGGCGCCGGAGTCCGTGATGGGTCCCAGCGCCGTCGAACTGGTCAGGAGCACCGTGGCGGGGTCAGCGCTGCTCGCGAAGTATGGCACCGCGGTGGACAACGTCTCAGCGTACGAGAAGCTGACCGGCAAGGCCGGGGCGTCCACGGGCGCCGCGGCACCCGGGCAGCCGCCCGTGCCGTCGCCCGAGGTGTTCGTCCCGGGCAGTCCCGACCCAACAGCCATCGACGACGAAGCCCGCCGCATCGAGGAGGAGATCCTCGGCCGCCCCAGCAGCAGGCAGCCGGGCAGCAGCCAGCCCAGCAGCGGGCAGGCCGACGGCCGTTCCGTACCTCCGCCCCCGGCCAGGCGTCAGGCTCCCCAGCCGGGCGGCATGATGGACGACATCACCGGCGCCCTCGGCGGGGTCCTTGGCAGCGGCCTGAAAAGCATGGCCCGGTCCATGGGAACGCAGCTCGGCCGGGAGCTCCTGCGGGGCGTTTTCGGCACCTCGTCCCGGCGCCGCCGCTAGCGGAAGGTAACGCCAAAAGCGGCGGGTGAGGCCCCGCCGTCGGGCGTTCCTGCGCACCGGGCGGGCGTCATGGGGACCGGCGCTACTCCAGAGTTGCGTGGCGTTGCAGGTAACGTGGGGGGCGTGCAAATGAGTCAAGCGTTGGTGAAGACGGCGGCCGGATGGCTGCTGGGCCTCATGCTTGCCATCGTTGGCGCCATCGTTTCGGTCAATCTGGTCAACTCCTCCGTGGCCAGTCCGCAGCAGCCCGTGCGCGAATATCTGGAGGCCCTGCAGCACGGCGAAGGCGAGCGGGCGCTTGGCCTGCTCCGCGCGTCGGTGCCGGACGCCGATGCCGCCATGCTCGACGGCACTGCACTGCAGACGTCGGCATCGCGGATCACGAACGTCAGGCTCGGCGCCGCAGTGGGGCGCGGCGGCAACCGGGTTATGGTGCCGATGGACTACACCATCGACGGCAGCCAGCTGCACACCGAGTTCCTGCTCGAGAGCACGGGCACCGAGTGGCTGTTCTTCCATAAGTGGTCCTTCGTGCCGACCACCCTGCCCACTGTGGACGTCACGGTGGTGAACTCCAGCGAGGCAACGATGAACGGTGTGCCGGTGAACATGCCGGGCGGCCACAACAGCTTCGCCGTGTTCTACCCGGGCGAGTACGAGGCGTCCCTGAACGGCCAGTACTTCGCAGCTCCCCCCACGCGGGCCACGGTCTCCGGGCGGGAAGCTCCCGCTGCCCCGCTGAACCTGCTCACGCATGCCACGGACGAACTGAACCAGGCGGTGTCCGCCCGGGTCAAGGAGTTCCTCGACAAGTGCGCGGCCGAAGCCGGCCAGCAGCAGAAGCTTCAACCCGACTGCCCGTTCTACCACGTGACCAACAACCGTGTGGTGGACGGGACCATCAAGTGGAGCATCACCGAGTACCCGAAGATCACCATCGAGCCATTTGACGGCCGGTGGGTGGTGGCGCCGCTGGACGGCAAGGCAAAGATTACCGCCGAGCAGATCGACCTGTTCACCGGAGTTGTCTCGCCCCTGGACGTGGAGCACGATTTCAGCTTCACCACGCGGCTGGACATCGACGGCGACACCATCAAGGTCACGCCGCTGCTCACCTTCTAGGTTCCGCTGAGCCGGAACCCGCTTTTGGCCCGCCGCACCCTCATGCCCGCTGCCCTAAGCCAGCGGCAGCCCCTTAACGCCAGCGGTCCATTAACGCCGGCGGCCCAGCCTTCTCGCCGTGAGGGCTGAAAGCCGGGCCGCTTGGTCAGAACAGCGGGAACCTTTAGTCCATGCCGCGCAGGTCCAGCACCAGATCAGTGTCGCCGTCAGCCTGCAGCACCACAGGGATGCCCCAGTCCTGCTGGTACAGGTGGCAGGCGGCGTGGTCGGGGATCTCGCCGTCTTCGGTTTCTGGGCCGTCGCAAGCGGCTGCGCGGGCCGTGATGTGCAGGATGCCCTCCGGAACGTCGGAGGCCAGCTCGAGCGTACGGAGCAGGCCCACGGAGGTCCCGCCGCCGGCCACGAGCAGCTCCGGCGGGGTGGAGGAAATCTTCAGCTGCGTGGGGTCTCCCCAGCGGTCATCGAGCTTCTGCCCGGTGGGCGCCGTGAAGCGGACCGCGAGCTCCAGCAGCCCGGGCGCCACGGGGCTCTTGGGCCGGTGCGTCTGGGAGGCGCCCTCGTCCACCTGCTGGGCTTCCTTGGGGATGGGCACGTACACCAGCTGGTGCTTGTTCGCCTCCACCACCACCAGCAGCGGCTCGGAACCGGCCACCTGGGTGTGGTCGACGATCACGTCGGACGGCTCGGCAAGTCCCCGGGCCAGGGTGGACACGGTACCGGCGGCCGGATCGTAGCGGCGCACAGCACCGTTGTAGGTGTCGGCGATGGCCACGGACCCGTCCGGCAGCACGGTGACGCCCAGCGGGTGCTGCAGGCGTGCCCCGGACGCCTCGCCGTCGCGGAAGCCGAAGTCGAACAGGCCCTTGCCCACGGCTGATTCAACGGTGACTGTTCCGTCGTCGCCGATTACCAGCTTGCGCAGGGCAGAGGTTTCGGAGTCCGCAACCCAGATGTTTCCGTCGGCGTCCTCGGCCACGCCTGAAGGCTGCGCGAACCAGGCTTCGTGGGCGGGTCCGTCCAGCAGGCCTTCCAGTCCGTTGCCAGCGACGATCGAGACGTCCCCGGTGAGCGGCTCGTAGCTGAAGATCTGGTGCACGCCGGCCATGGCGATCACCACGGCGTTCAGCTTGCTGGACCAGACGACATCCCACGGCGAGCTGAGGGCCACGTCCAGTGGGTGGTCGCCCAGGCGTCCGGTGAAGCCGGCCGCGTCCTCGTCCACGCGGGCGGGCCCGGTTTCGAGGAGCCGCTGCACACCGCTGCCCACGAGGGTGGTGACGGTTCCGTCCGCAAGGGACAGTCCCCGCAGGCGGTGGTTGACGGAGTCGGCAATTACGACGTCGTAGCCCGTCTTTGCTGCCACGTCTTCCGGCAGCAGGACTAGACCCTGGGGTTCGTTGAACCGGGCGGTGCCGGCGGCACCGTCGAAGTGGCCCTTCTCCCCGGAGCCGTACGTGTTCAGTACGGTGTGGAAGTCGGTGGCAAGCTCCAGAACGCGGTGGTGGCCGGTATCGGTGACAAGCCAGGTGCCGGCGTCAGCGGCGCCGGCGGCAGCACCGGCGTCGGACGCTGAACCACGGCCGGACGGAAGGTACAGCGCCTTCCCCGGGAAGCGCAGGGTCCCCGACGTCGGCTCCGGGGCCACGTAGGGGCCGCTGCCGCGGTGCAGGGTGCCGCGGGCTTCGTGCTCGGCGATCAGCTCGGCGATGAGGACACCGAGGCCGTCCGCATGGCCTTCGCCCGAAAGGTGCGCCACGATGTAGCCCTCAGGGTCGATGACCACCAGGGTGGGCCAGGCGCGGGCGGTGTAGGCCTTCCAGGTTTCCAGTTCGGGGTCGTCCAGGACCGGGTGGTGGATCTCGTAGCGCTCAACGGCTGCTGCAAGGGCTACGGGATCGGCCTCGTGCTCGAACTTCGGCGAGTGCACGCCCACGGTGACCAGGACGTCGGAGTACTTTTCCTCCAGCGGCCGGAGCTCATCCAGCACGTGGAGGCAGTTGATGCAGCAAAAGGTCCAGAAGTCCAGGAGCACGATTTTGCCGCGGAGGGCGTGGAGGTCCAGGGTCTTGCCGCCGGTGTTCAGCCAGTTGCGGCCCACCAGTTCGGAGGCGCGGACCCGGTGGTGGGTGCGTACGGTTTCGCTCATCAGCGTCCTTCCAGCTTTGAGTCGCGTTCAGCCAGCTTGGCGTCACGTTCAGCCAATTTGGCAAACATATCGTTGTAAGCGGTGAGATCGGCGTCGTTATTCCTGTCCGCGGCTCGGTCGGTGCGGCGGGTCTCGCGTTCATCGGACCTGGACCACATGATGGCGACGCCGATCGCCACCAGCAGCGTGGGAACTTCACCGATGCCCCAGGCCACGGCGCCGCCCATTTGCTGGTCCAGGAGCGCCGGGGCGCCCCAGCTGCGGCCGAGGTTGCCGAAGTAGTCGGCGGCCAGCAGGTTGGTGCCGCCCATGATGGCCACCCCGAAGAAGGCGTGGAAGCCCATGGTGGCCAGCAGGAGCAGGAGCCGCAGGGGGTACGGCGCGCGGCGGGGAAGCGGGTCGGTGCCGATCATGCTGAGCACGAAGATGTAGCCGGTCAGCGCAAAGTGCAGGTTCATCAGCTCGTGGCCCACATGTTCCCGCATCGCGAGGCTGAAGGCATCCGAGTAGTAGAACAGCACGATGGAGCCGGCGAAGTTGGCGGCAGCGAACAGCGGGTGCGTGACCACCTGCGAGAACTTCGAGTGAACGAACAGCAGGAGCCATTCCCGGAGCCCGCGGGACCCGTCCTTCCGAGCCGGAAGGGCCCGGAGCGCAAGCGTCACGGGGGCGCCGAGCACCAGGAAGATCGGGGCCACCATGGTGAGGGCCATGTGGTCCACCATGTGCGCCGAGAACAGTACGCGGCCGTATACCGACGGCGGTCCGGACGTGATGTAGGTCAGCACCAGCAGGCCGATGATCCAGTTTGTGGTGCGGAACCAGGCCCACTTGTCCCCGCGCGCCCGGACCTTGGCCACGCCCAGGAGGTAGGACACCAGGCCGAAAATGGCGACGGCGATCCAGAGCCAGTCCAGGCGCCATTCGGTCAACCAGCGTTCGGGCGTCAGTTCCGGGGGCAGCTCGTAGCCGGAGAGGATGAACGCCGGAGACGCGTCCGCAGCGTAGGTTGTTGGTTCCGGCGGCGCCGAGCGGCCCAGCGCGACGGCGATGCCGGACGTGGCGCCCATAATGAGGAGTTCGATGAGAATCAGCTGCCAAAGCACGCGCCGGGCGGACATGGCAGCCCCCGCACGGGCTAGCTGCGGGATGACCCACTGCCGGTGCATGAAGCCGATTCCGCCCAGCACCAGGGTGGCGGCGGACTTCGCGAGGATCAGCTGCCCGTAGGCCGAGCCGAAGAGGTCAGCCCAGCTGGTCACGCGGATGCTGGCATTGATGACGCCCGATGCGAGTACCAGCGCAAATGCGAACCCTGCGAGTGACGAGAACCGGCGGAGGACCGGTTCGGTGATGTCGAGGACGCCCGGCTGGGACGTGTGGCCGCTGCGGGCCTGGCTGCGCGGCGCGAGGATACCGGAGAGGAGGGCGAGCAGGATGATGCCGCCTACCCAGACGCTGACCCCCACCAGGTGCAGGCCCAGCGAGTTGATGGCGCCCTCGTGGTCGTTGGAGCTGGCGGAGTGGCCGATTAGTGCAGTGGGGACCAGGCCGATCAATGCCAGCAGCAGCGTAAACACCAGCCCGGTCAGGGAGCGCACCCCGAAGAGGGCTGTTGTTACGACAGCGGCGATGATAGTGACGGCCAGCCAGGCGCGCCCCGTTTCAATGTCTGTCATGAAGAAGACGAGGGCACGGGTGAACTCAGCATCCCCGGAGATGCCCTGGCCCGCCACGTCGGAGTACGTCAGTACCAGGACGGCAATGGCGGACAGCGTCCAGGCCACGCCTGCGGCTGCGGCGATGGCAAGCGCGCGGGTGAAGGCGGGGTGCTCGGGCGCGTCATTGTCCTTCGCCCGCGCACCACCAAGCTTGTGCGGCAGGATACCTGCCGCGAAGATGAGCCCGCCGACTACAGCGGCAATGGAAACATTGTGGACGGCCTTGCTGACCGGCAGGCCCCAACGTACCAGCGCACCGGGGTCGGAAACTTCACGGGCGGCCGCGGCACCTGAGAACAGCAAGGCAGCCACCAGCCCCAGGAAGAGGGCACCGAGTCCGGCCAGCTGCCAGGCCCGCTGAATGCCGAAGGCACTGTCGGTGGCCCGCGTGCCCGAATCGGGCGCGGGTTGCGGAGTAAGGGGTTTTGCTGCTGAGGGCACCTATCCATTGTCCGCTACCGTCGCCAAGGCGGCGAATCGACGGCTGGGCCAATCGACGGTCGGGCCGATCGACGGTTAAAGCAAGAGGAGCGGCAACCCGCGGGTTGCCGCTCCTCTGAGCTGCGAAAGACTACTTCTTGGAGACAGCGGCCTTCAGCTTGGAGCCTGCGGTCAGCTTGACGCTGTGGCCGGCTGCAATCTGGATGGTCTCGCCGGTCTGCGGGTTGCGGCCAGTGCGGGCTGCACGGTCGGTGCGCTCAACTGCGAGCCAGCCCGGGATGGTGATCTTCTCGCCGGCGGCGACAGAAGATTCGAAAACCTCGAACAGTGCATCGAGCACGGAGTTGACGGCTGCCTGGCTGGTGCCGGCCTTGCCTGCTACCTCTGAAACAAGTTCACTACGGTTCTTAGCCATGTATGTCCTCCTGGACGCTCTTGATTCTGGATCCTGCATGCGGCGTGCGTGCAAGCCACTGTTCGAAAACTTACCAGCTTGCACCCGGGAGGGGGACAAATTCCGCGTGTTTCCGCGACTTTTTGACCTAAATCACCGGTATTTCAAGGATTTCAACCCAAAAGCGGCCTCCGGCTGGGGTCCACCCCCAGTACCTGACGTCCTCGATCCGGACGCTTCCTCACATCCCGTGGCCCGAACCCCGACGCGTCCTCACATCCCGTCGCCCCAACCCCGACGCGTCCTCACAGCTGGCGGGGCCTGCAGGAGCGTTTGAGTAAAGCACGCAGGATCTGAGGAAGGGTCGGGGAAACGACGGCAGGATCTGAGGAAGCGTCCGAAGGGCGGCCGGCCCGGGGGCCCGGGGGCGGGTGTGAAGGAGTGGTTTAAATGCGGGAGAGCCCCAACCAGGAACTGGTTGGGGCTCTCGACCTTTTTTAATGGTTGTCCGGCGGTGACCTACTCTCCCACACCCTCCCGGGTGCAGTACCATCGGCGCTGTGGGTCTTAGCTTCCGGGTTCGGAATGGGACCGGGCGTTTC